>JANQJR010000036.1 GCA_028281525.1 Magnetovibrio sp. | reverse complement strand
GGAATGGCGGAGAGAGAGGGATTCGAACCCTCGGTACGCTCGCGCGCACAACGGTTTTCGAGACCGCCCCGTTCGACCACTCCGGCATCTCTCCGCAAGTCGTTGGAAACCCGTTGGCCGGGGCGGGCGGAGACTAACTGAAAGCCCAGCCGGGCGCAAGCGGAGTGGGGGTGGAAATCGCGGATTTTCCACACTTTATATAGAGGGGCGAATATCGGGATGATTTCGCGGCGTTGGGCGGTTCTTTTCTGCCGTGCTGCTTCCGTGGTTCTGGGGCGCAAAACCGGCCATAAAGCGTTGACATGCGCGGTTTTCCGGGTATATTGCCGCCTTTCCTGCCCGGAAAGCGATTTTCCGGGGTTTTGCAATGCGCAGTTTGCGGCGGGCTAGACCTAGTGTTTTGGGCCCGAAAGTCCAAGTTTTTGGCGCCACACGACGCGGTAGAGACAAGAAGAGAGCGAAACCATGTTCGCAGTGATCAAAACCGGCGGCAAACAGTACCGCGTCACGGAAAATGACGTGTTGACCGTCGAAAAGCTGGCTGGCGAAGCCGGTGAAACTGTTCAGTTCGACCAAGTCCTGATGATCGGCGAAGACGGTAAGGCCCCCACCGTGGGCACGCCGACGATCGACAAGGCCGCCGTCACCGGCGAGGTGCTCAAGCAGACCCGCGGTGACAAGGTCATCGTGTTCAAGAAGCGCCGCCGCCAGAACTCGCGCCGCAAGAACGGCCACCGCCAGGATCTGACCATGGTGAAGATCACGGCCATCAGCGCCACGGGTGCGAAGAAGGCCCCGGCCAAGAAGGCCGCGCCGAAGAAGGCCGAGGCCAAGACCGAAGACAAACCCGCAGCAAAGGCTAAGGCTCCGGCGAAAAAAGCCCCGGCTAAAAAGCCCGCCGCGAAGAAAACCGAAACCGCCGCCAAGAAGGCGCCTACGAAGAAGGCCCCTGCGAAGACCACGGCGAAGAAAGCTCCGGCCAAAAAGGCCGAGCCCAAAGCAGAGAAGGAGTAATCCCTCATGGCACATAAAAAAGCAGGTGGTAGCTCCCGCAACGGCCGCGACTCCGAAGGTCGCCGCCTGGGCGTGAAAAAATACGGCGGCGAAGCCGTGATCCCCGGCAACATCATCATCCGTCAGCGTGGCACCAAGTACCACCCGGGTGAAAACGTTGGCATGGGCCGCGACCACACTATCTTTTCGCTGGTTGAAGGCAAAGTGTCCTTCTCCGAAAAGAAGGGCCGTACGGTCGTGGGTGTGGAGCCGGCTGCATAAACAGCCGATCAGCCCGAACGAATTCTCGAAAAGAGGGAATGGCGCGGGCCGTTCCCTCTTTTTGTGTTTTGGCCCTCTTTTTGTCCCTAAAGACGTTTTGAGTTTTAACGATGAAGTTCCTCGACGAAGCAAAGGTGTTTGTGAAAAGCGGCGACGGCGGCAATGGCTGCATGTCGTTTCGCCGTGAAAAATACATCGAATTCGGCGGGCCCGACGGCGGTGACGGCGGGCGCGGCGGTGACGTCGTGCTGGAATGTGTCGAAGGTCTCAATACGCTCATCGATTACCGCTATCAGCAGCACTTCAAGGCCGAACGCGGCCACCACGGCATGGGCAAGGACAGGACCGGCGGCAAGGGCAAGGCCATCGTCCTGAAACTGCCTCAGGGCACCCAGGTCCTGGCGGAGGACAAGGAAACCGTCCTGGCCGATCTGACCGAAATCGGCCAAAAGATCGTGTTGCTGGAAGGCGGCAACGGCGGTTTGGGCAACACGCACTTCAAGTCATCCACCAACCGCGCGCCGCGCCGCACCGAACCCGGCGGGCCTGGCGAAGAAATGTGGATTTGGTTGCGTTTGAAATTGATCGCGGATGTCGGCTTGGTGGGCCTGCCCAACGCGGGCAAATCGACCTTCATTTCCGCCGTGTCGCGCGCCCGGCCCAAGGTCGCGGACTACCCCTTCACCACCTTGCACCCCAATCTTGGCATGGTCCGACGCATGGATGGTGAGTTGGTGGTCGCCGATATCCCCGGCCTGATCGAAGGCGCGAACGAAGGCCACGGTCTCGGCACGCGCTTCTTGGGTCATGTGGAGCGCTGCGGCGCGCTGCTGCACCTGATCGACGGCACGGCGGCGGACGTGGCGGAAAACTATAAGATCGTGCGCACCGAGCTGGATGCTTACGGTCCCGTGCTGCAGGACAAAATGGAAATCGTCGCGCTGAACAAATGCGACGCGCTGCTGGACGAAGAGATCGAAGAGAAAAAGAGCGCCTTGCAACAAGCCTGCGACGGGACCGTGCATGTGATTTCCGGCGTGGCGGGCACCGGTATGGACGCCATCATGGATTTGCTGTTCGCCACCGTGGCCCAGGCGCGACGCGCCGAAGAGGACGCGGCGATGGACGATGATATGGATGAGAGCCGAGAGGAGTGGCACGCATGAGCGCGAACCCACTCACAAACGCCAAACGGGTCGTCATCAAGGTCGGCTCCGCTCTGTTGGTGGACGAGGCTCATGGCACCGTGCATCGCAAGTGGCTGGAAGCGTTGGCGGAGGATATCCGGCGCATGAAGGATCGCGGGCAAGAGGTGATCTTGGTCTCAAGCGGCGCCATTGCCGTCGGGCGGCGCTATCTTGGACTTTCTGAAGGCCAACTGAAGTTGGATGAGAAGCAGGCCGCCGCCGCCACCGGGCAAATCCGTCTGGCCCATGCCTATCAAGAGGTGCTGGGCCACCACGACATCACCGTGTCGCAAGTTTTGGTGACGTTGCAAGATACCGAAAACCGCAGACGCTATCTCAATGCGCGCTCCACCGTGGATGCCATTTTGCGTCTGGGCGCGGTGCCCCTGATCAACGAAAACGACACGGTCGCGACCGACGAAATCCGCTTCGGCGACAACGACCGCTTGGGCGCAAGGGTGGCGGCCATGGCCAGCGCCGACGTGCTGGTGTTGCTCAGTGACATCGACGGGCTTTACACCGCCAACCCCACCGACGTGGCGGATGCGCAGCACATTCCCGAGGTCACGACGATCACGCCCGAGATCGAAGCCATGGCCGGGGCGTCCAGCACCAATGTCGGTTCCGGCGGTATGATCACCAAGCTGGCGGCGGCGAAGATTTGCCTGAACAACGGTTGCGCCATGGCGATCACGTTGGGTGAAGGCGAACATCCGCTCCGCCGCTTGGAAGACGGTGCGCGCGCGACCTGGTTCACGCCGTCGCAAACCCCCGCCAAGGCGCGCAAACGCTGGATCGCGGACACTTTGAAACCCGCCGGCACACTGGTGCTGGACGACGGCGCGCTGTCGGCCCTGAAAGCGGGTAAGAGCCTGCTGCCCATTGGAGTCACCGCCATCAAGGGCATCTTTGAGAAGGGCGACGCAGTGATTATCGAAGACAAATCCGGAACCGAACTGGCCCGCGGCTTAAGCGCCTATTCTTCCGAAGACGCGGTTCGGATCATCGGCAAGCGATCTAGCGAGATCGAAGAGGTTTTGGGTTACCGCGGCCGCGACGAACTGGTGCATCGCGACAATATGGCGTTGAGTTGAAAGGGATATTAAGATGGATGACATGAGCCAGACGCAAGACATTCCCAACTTGATGAAATCCATCGGCGAAGGCGCCAAGGCCGCCGGGTGCGCGCTTGCCGTCGCCGGGCCGGATGCCAAGAACTTGGCGCTCACCGAAGGCGCCAAGGCCATCCGCGCGCGCAAGGCGGAAATCATCGCAGCCAACGATCAGGATATTGCGGCGGCCGAGGCCAAGGGCCTGACGCCCGCCATGATCGATCGGCTGGTGCTGAACGATGCGCGCATCGAAGCCATGGCCAAGGGCTTGGAAGATATCGCCGAACTGGCTGACCCCGTGGGCCGGGTGCTAGCGGAAATGGATCGCCCCAATGGGCTGAAAATCCGCCGTGTGGCGGTGCCTTTGGGCGTCATCGGCGTGATTTATGAAAGCCGTCCCAACGTCACGGCGGATGCGGGCGCATTGTGCTTGAAGGCAGGCAACGCTGCGATCCTGCGTGGCGGTTCGGAAAGCTTTTTATCCAGCGGCGTTATTCACAGTTGCTTGGTGGACGGGTTGAAGGCCGCGGGCCTGCCTCAAGACGCCATCCAGCGCGTACCCACCACCGACCGCGCGGCGGTGGGGGAAATGCTCACCATGGTCGGCCTCATCGACGTGATTGTGCCCCGCGGCGGCAAGTCCTTGATCGAACGGGTCACGGCGGAAAGCAAGGTGCCCTTGTTCAAGCACTTGGAAGGCATCTGCCACACCTATGTGGACGCCAAGGCGGACGCCCAGAAGGCGCGCGCGGTGGTGATGAACGCCAAGATGCGCCGCACCGGCATTTGCGGCGCGACCGAGACGTTGTTGATCGATACGGCTGCCGGTGAGGGGGTGCTCAAGGACCTTGTTACCGACCTGCTGGACGCGGACTGCGAGGTGCGCGGCGACGAAGCAGCGCAAGCCGTGGATAACCGGGTCAAGGCGGCGGCGGACGAAGACTGGGACACCGAATATCTGGATTCCATCATCTCCGTGAAAACCGTGGACGGCGTGGACGGGGCTATGGCGCACATCCAGGCGCACAGCTCGGGTCACACGGACGCGATCATCACCGAAGACGAAACGGCGGCGGAGAAGTTCCTAAACACCGTCGATAGCGCCATCGTGATGGTCAATGCCTCGACCCAGTTCGCCGACGGCGGCGAGTTCGGCATGGGTGCGGAAATCGGCATCTCCACCGACAAGATGCACGCACGCGGCCCGGTGGGCGTCGAGCAGCTCACCAGCTTTAAGTATCAGGTCATCGGCACCGGTCAAATCCGGCCCGCTTAAACATGGACGGAGGTGGTCGCATCGTTGGTTTGTTGGGCGGGTCCTTCAATCCCGCGCACGAGGGACATCTGCACATTTCCCAAGTGGCGCTGGATCGTTTGGGGCTGGATGAGTTGTGGTGGATGGTGAGCCCGCAAAACCCGCTCAAATCCAGTGACGGTATGAACACTTTGACGGCGCGCATGAAAAGCGCCAAAAGTGTTGCGAACGCGGACAAGCGCATCCGGGTGACGGATATCGAGCAGAGGCTCGGCACCCAATATACGGTCGAGACTTTGGCGGCGTTGCAGGCCGAATACCCCGATTTTTCGTTCATTTGGATCATCGGCGCGGATAATTTGCGCCAAATCCACAAATGGCGGGGCTGGCGGGAGATTTTTCGCCGCGTTCCCATTGCGGTTTTTCCCCGTGCTCCTTATTCTTTTAGGGCATTGGACGGTCGGGCCGCAGGGCGGTTCGCAGACGCCCGCATCCCCGCCGTTCAAGCATCCCGGCTTGCCCGGATGAAACCGCCCGCATGGGTGTTTTTGCGCGCCCCTCTGCACGGTCAGTCGGCAACCCGGATTCGCGGTCTTCGCGATGTCATCCCAACGTCTTAGGCGGATGTTAAGGGAATTTCGCGAGACTATATTGGAAGCAACTTGGAGGAACCAAACCATTCCTCAATCTGTGAAATCCCCGCCTAAGGGCAACAAATTGCTCGATGTGGTGGAACGCTCACTGGACGGCGACAAGGCCAACGACGTCGTCGTCATCGAACTTACCGGAAAAAGCGAAATCGCGGATTACCTCGTGATCGCCTCGGGCACGTCTCAACGGCATGTCGGTGCGATGGCGGAGCATTTGCGCGAAGAGCTGAAGCACACGGGCATCATTCCCGTGGCCATCGAAGGCATGCCCCAGTGTGATTGGGTTCTGGTCGACGGTGGCGACGTGGTGGTGCACCTGTTCCGCCCGGAAGTGCGCGATTTCTACAACATCGAAAAGATGTGGGGTGAAACCGGACCGCTGAGCCGTGAAGGCGCAGCGGTTGAAGCCCGCGTCTAACGCCGGAGAGGGCCGATGCGCACCCATCTGATCGCGGTGGGCCGCATGAAGCCCGGACCCGAGCGTGAGTTGTACGCCCACTACGCGGCCCGTCTCAACCCCGCGCTACACATGCGCGAGGTGGAGGAAAAGCGCAACCTGCCCGCCGCCAAGCTGAAGCTGCGAGAAGGTGAGCTTCTGTTAAACGCGATTCCCGACGGCGCGCACGTCGTGGCCCTGGACGAAAAGGGCAGGCAGATGGGCAGTCAGGCTTTCGCCAAGAAACTGGGCAGTTGGCGCGACGAAGGTATCCGGGATGTGGCGCTCGTCATCGGCGGAGCGAATGGATTGGACCGGGCGGTTTTGGACCGCGCCCATTTGACGTTGTCCCTGGGCGAAATGACCTGGCCGCATATGCTGGTTCGGGGCCTGATGGCGGAGCAACTCTACCGCGCCCAGGCGATCTTAAGCGGACACCCCTATCACCGGGAATGACCGGTTTCGTAGGGGCATGAACAATTTGTGACGGGGCCTTAAACCCCCGTGAAAAGTAGGCCCAATAGGCGTATATAAAGACCATGAACACCACCCCTGATACGAATAAGAAGAAACCCGTCGTCCTTTGCATTCTGGACGGTTGGGGGGAGCGGCAAGAATCGCTCAACAACGCCATCAAGACCGGCAACACCCCCAATTGGGACCGGATGGTCGAAACGTGCCCGAAATCGCAATTGAACGCCTCCGGGCTCGACGTCGGCTTGCCCGACGGCCAGATGGGCAATTCCGAAGTCGGTCATATGACGCTCGGCTCCGGCCGGGTGATCCTGCAGGACTTGCCGCGCATCGACGCGGCTATTCACGATGGCTCGCTCGACGACAATCCGCACTTGGTTTCGTTCATCGAAAAACTGAAAGAAACCGGTGGGACTTGCCATTTGATGGGCCTGCTGTCGCCGGGCGGGGTGCATTCCCACCAATGGCATATGCGCACACTGGCGGGCATCATGTGCGCCCACGGCGTGCCGGTGGCGGTGCATGCGTTTTTGGACGGACGCGACTGCCCGCCCAAAAGCGCGGCCAACATGGTCAAGCGCTTCGAAGTCGACATCCGCCATATGAGCTGCATTTCCATGGCCACGTTGTCTGGACGCTTTTGGGCGATGGATCGCGACAACCGTTGGGACCGGGTGGAAAAAGCTTACCTCTGTTTGGCCGAGGGCCGGGGCGAAAAGGCATTGAGCGCTGTGGACGCCATCAATGCGGCGTATGAAAATGACATCACCGACGAATTCGTCGAGCCTACCGTGCTGGGCGATTATGACGGCATGCAAAACGGTGACGGCATCTTGATGGCCAATTTCCGCGCCGACCGTGCGCGCGAGATTCTGTCCGCCTTGGCTGACCCTGATTTCAACATGTTCGACCGGCCACGCGACATCCATTTTGCCTCCCGTGCGGGCATGGTCCAGTATTCCGATGCCCACAACCGCTTTCTCGACGCGCTGTTCCCGCCGGTGGAGCTGAGCGATATCCTGGGTGAGGTGGTGGCGCGGGCCGGAATGACCCAGCTTCATATCGCGGAGACGGAAAAATATGCCCACGTCACGTTCTTCTTCAATGGTGGCGAGGAAGAGCCACTCGAAGGCGAAACCCGCATCCTGGTGAAATCGCCCAATGTGCCGACTTATGACAAAAAGCCGGAAATGTCCGCCCCGGAAGTGACCGACAAATTGGTCGAGGCGGTCAGCTCGGGCGCTTACGACTTTATTATCGTCAATTACGCCAACGGCGACATGGTTGGCCACACCGGCGTGATGGATGCCGCCGTCAAGGCGGTGGAAGCCGTGGACCACTGCATCGGCCGTCTGGAAACGGCTGTCAAAGATGCTGGCGGCGTGCTGTTCATCACGGCTGATCACGGCAACTGTGAAAAGATGCTGGACGGCACCAATCCGCACACCGCACACACCCTGTTCCCGGTGCCTGCGGTTTTGGTCAATACGCCGGATTGGGCCTCAAATCTGCGTGATGGGGGGCTGGTCGATGTTGCGCCCACCATGCTGCAGCTTTTGGGTCTCGACATTCCCGACGCCATGGATGGCAGCAGTTTGATCGAAGACGGCGCGGGCCGTGAGGTGATGGCCGTTGCTCAGTGATGGCTTCCCGCACAAAACCGTCTGGGCCGCGCTGCTCTTGGCGGTGGTGAGCGGCGCGGGAACCGCCTGGGCGCAGAACGCATCGACGGACAAGGGGCCTGGCGCGAAACTGCAAAGCGTCGAGGAACGCATCAAACGCGAAAAGGCTGAAAGCGAGCGCCAAAAGGCCCGCGCGGCCAAGCTCAAAGCGGAACTCGCCTCCGTTTCCAAACAACTGGTCGAGGCCGCCAAAAGGGTGCACGATCAGGAAGCTTCCGTCGCCGGCCTGGAAGCGGAACTCAACAAGCTCGAACACATCGCGCGGCAAAAGGAAGTGCAACTGCGCGAGCGCCAGCGCCAGTTTTCCGGGGTGATGATGGCGCTGTCGAAAATTGCGCGCTTTCCCACCGAGGCCCTGATTGCCCAACCGATCCCGCCGGAAGACACCGTGCGCAGCGCGATTTTGCTGCGTGCCGCCGTGCCCGCCATCGAACAGCGCGCCAGCCAGCTCAAGGCGGAATTGGACGATTTGGCCGCGGCCCGGCTCAAGGCCGACAACCAGCGCCAAATCCTTCAGGCGGCGGCGGAAGTCCTGCGAGAAGAAGAGCTGCGCATCGAAAAAATCCGCAAGCAAAAGGCCGCGTTGCGCGCCGAGGCCATCTCCAAAAGCCGCGCCGCGCAATCCAAGGCCCGCAAGCTGGCCAAGGAAGCCAAAAACCTACGCGACTTGGTGGGCAAACTGAACAAAGCCCGCGAGGAGGCGGAAAAGCAGGCCCGTCTGGAGCTTGAGCGCCAGCGCAAAGCCCGGTCGGCTTTGCATGTGAAGCCCCAAGGCTCTACACCCGCGGCCCCGGCGGCGTTGGAGCCTGCGCCCGATCTCTCCGTCCTGGGTGGAATCGGTACGATCAGCAAGGCGCGGGGAAAATTGCCGTTTCCCGCCGTGGGGCAGGTGGTGGGACTTTACGGCCAGCAATTGGGAGCGGGGCAGACCAGCAAGGGGCTGTCCATCGAAACCCGCCCATTGGCCCGTGTGATCGCGCCATTTGAAGGAAAAGTCGTGTTTGCGGGGCCGTTTCGCGGTTACGGGCAACTATTGATCATCGATCATGGCGAGGGATATCATAGCTTACTCGCCGGATTGGGGCGGATCGACACCAGCATCGATCAGCCGGTTTTGGCGGGCGAGCCGGTCGCCGTGATGACGGAAGATGGCAATCAATCCGTTCTTTATGTAGAGTTTCGCCGCGACAACCAGCCCATCAACCCTCTGCCATGGCTCGCAGAACGCAAAGGAACACCCAAGGGATGAGCATTCGACACATCTTCGCAACCGCATTGGCTCCGGCGCTGATCGGGCTGATTTTCCTGACGGCGCCCACCGGCGGTTTCGCAGCGGAAGGCGAGGACCCGGAAGACACGTATAAACTGTTGCAACTCTTTGGTGACGTGTTCGAACGGGTGCGTGGCGACTACGTGGAAAAACCGTCGGACAAGGAACTGATCGAGTCCGCGATCAACGGCATGCTCAGCTCGCTCGATCCCCATTCCACTTTCTTCGACGCCGACAGCTTCAAAGAAATGCAGGTTCAGACCAAGGGTGAATTCGGTGGGCTGGGCATCGAAGTGACCATGGAAAACGGCTTGGTCAAGGTGGTTTCCCCCATCGACGACACCCCGGCGTTTCGCGCCGGCTTGCAACCCAACGATTTGATCACGCACTTGGATGGGGAACCGGTTCTGGGGCTGACCCTGAACGAAGCGGTGGAAAAAATGCGCGGCCCCGTCGGCGCGGACATCACCATCACCGTGGTGCGTGAGGGTGAGGATCCGTTCGATGTGACCATCACCCGCGCAGTGGTGAAAATTCAATCCGTGCGCTCGCGCCTGGAAGGCGACATTGCGTATATCCGCATCACCCAATTCACCGAACAGGCCTCCAACGGCCTGACCAAGGCGATGAAGAAGTTGCGCAATGAGATCAAGGATGCAAAAGACAACCAAACGCTCAGGGGCGTGGTGCTGGATCTGCGCGCCAATCCGGGCGGCTTGTTGGATCAGGCCATTGCGGTCTCGGATGCATTTCTGGAATATGGTGAAATTGTCTCCATCCGTTCCGAACAGCATCCCGAAGATACCCAGCGCTTCAATGCCCGCCCGGGAGATTTGACCAACGGCTTGCCAATGGTGGTGTTGATCAACGGCGGCTCGGCTTCGGCCTCGGAAATCGTTTCCGGCGCTTTGCAGGATCACGGCCGCGCCATTATCATGGGCACCAAGTCTTTCGGTAAGGGGTCGGTGCAAACCATTTCGCCGCTTGGTGAGTACGGCGCGATGAAGATGACCACGGCGCGTTACTATACGCCATCGGGCCGCTCCATTCAGTCCGTCGGCATCACGCCCGATATCGACGTTCCGCAATCGACAATCGAAAGTGTGGAGCCGCAATCCCAGCGGCGTGAGCGTGATTTGCGCGGCGCGCTGGACAAAGACAACGGTGAAGATGCGGACGACAAGGATGGTGCACAAGCGGATGGTGAGGAAGAAGAGCAGGTCGATTACCAACTCACCCGCGCCCTCGATTTGATCCGTGGCATCCGCCTGTTTCAGGGCATGACGGAATCGTCCACCAAAGGTTAAGCCGAGAGGCTGGTTTAGTGTTCGCAGTCAGAGGGGTAGGGGAGAAGTGAAACTCGATCTTTCAGGCGTGTTTTCGCGTCTCAATCCCGCGAACTTGATCGCCAAATTCAAGGCGAAAAGGAACGACGACGACGACGATCTGCTCAAGGAAGATGAGGACCTATTCGGTGATCTTGGCGATTTAGATCAGATCGAGAGCGACGCCGCCGAACGCGAAGCCGAGGCCGCCGAGAACGACTTCGACGATTTCGATGATGACAGTCGTGACGACGATTTCGACACGGATGATCATGACGATTTCGATGACTTGGACGGCCATCCTGATAATATGGCAGCGGATCATCTGGGCGATCTGGACGCCGGGTTCGACGATGCGCCTGATCCCGGTGACGAACTTGTCACGGACATGTCCGCCGATGCCATTGTCGAAGATGCCCTGGGCGATCTCGGTGAAATCGATCTCGGCAGCGCTTTCGATGACGATGAAGACGCCGAAGACGACGAAGCCGCGCAAAAGGCCAAGCTGAAAAAGCTTCTCATGATGGCGGGTGGCGGTGTCGCCGCCGCTGTGCTGTTGGGCGGTGTGACATGGTGGGTTCTGGGAGGCGACGATGTTGCCGAAGCGGACATGGCGGCTGACCAAAGCGGCGCCGCCACACCGGGCGGTCTGGTGATCGACCTGGACGAAGTCCCGCCCTTTGCCGACGACACACCTATTCCCGGAACGCAAAGCCAACCGGCATCATCCGCCCGGACGGGAAGTATGTCACAAGCCGAAACGGGGACCGGTCTGGCGCTGCCTACAGCTTCTCAGGACACGTCTTCTGGGTCGCCACCGGCCCAAGTCGGCGGCGAAGTCGCGGAATTGCAACAGCTTGGCCTCTATGCCCAGGTTGAGCCCGGCGTCGGTGTGGTGATCCCGTCCACCACCAAGGCGTCCTATGGGGATGTGCCTGCGTGGCCGGCGGCGGAGCCGCTCCGTGAAGCGCCGTTCCTGACCTTGGTGCAGCAGGGCGAACACGGTTTGTTGCCGGTTATCGGCAAGGATGGGGATACGTCCTATGACGCATATTCCCGCCCGGAGCCCACGGAGAAAAGCGACAATCCGAAAATCGCCATCATTGTCACCGGTCTGGGCATGTCGCGCGCCGCGACCGAGGCCGCCATCGCCACCATGCCCGCCGATGTCACCTTGTCCTTGGACGTCTACGCGCGGGGCTTGGATTTTTGGGTCAGACGCGCGCGCAATGCAGGCCACGAGGTTCTGCTCAATATGCCCGGTGAAGCGGTGGATTTCCCATTTTCCGACCCGGGTCCCAATGCCTTGATGTCGCTGGTGCCGCCGGATCAGAACATTGAGCAACTGGAATGGATATTAAGCCGTACCACAGGCTATTTCGGTGTGCTCAGCGTTTACGGCAGCAAGTTCCTGACCATCGAGGAACAGGTCAATGCGGTGATGGAGCAGCTCAAACGGCGCGGTTTGATGTACGTCGATGGCGGGGCGCAGGATTCGCTTGGCACCCGGGTGGCGTATGCCGCCGGGCTCAAATGGGCAACGGTGGAAATCACCTTGGACAGCAGTCCGGGGCGCAAGATCTTGGAGCGCCAACTGCAGGCATTCGAGGATCTCGCAAAGAAGCGCGCTGTCGCCATCGCGCGTGTTTCCGCTGATCCGGGCACCTTGGCGGTGCTGTCCGTGTGGCTCCGGGACGTGCAGGAGCGGGGCCTGCAACTGGTTCCGGTTTCGTCCCTGGCAAACAAGCAATTGATCAGATAAACACGTCATATGAGTCAGAAAAACAATCTCCCTTACCGCCTGGGTGTTGGCGCGGTGATGCTCAACGCAGATGGATTGGTGCTTGCGGCCAAGCGCATCGATACGCCCGGCGACGCGTGGCAGTTGCCCCAAGGCGGCATCGACGCGGATGAAGACCCGCGTGTGGCTGTGATGCGGGAATTGGAAGAGGAAATCGGCACGGCCAATGCTGAGATCATTGCCGAAACCGATGGCTGGCTGACTTACGACCTGCCCGAGAATATCCGCAAGAAGGTTTGGAAAGGCAAATACCGGGGGCAAAAGCAGAAGTGGTATGCGCTCCGGTTTTTGGGTGCGGACGCCGACATCGATCTGGAGGCGCACAAACATCCCGAATTTTCCGACTGGAAATGGGTCGACATGCGTCAATTGCCGGATTTGATCGTACCTTTTAAACGCGACCTCTATAAAGACATTGTCGCCAGTTTTGTTCACCTTGCGGGCGTGAAAGCCGAAGAAAGGTCAAAATGATTTATCTCCAAGTGATTATCGGCTTTGTGTTGCTGCTCGGTGGCGCGGAGTTTCTGGTCCGCGGCGCGGTCCAGGTGTCCATGAAACTGGGCTTGTCGATGCTGTTGATCGGTATGACCGTGGTGGCGTTCGGCACCTCCGCGCCGGAATTCATCGTCAGCCTGGACGCCGCCCTGGCGGGTTCGCCCGGCATGGCGCTCGGCAACGTGGTGGGGTCCAACATCGCCAATATCCTTTTGATTCTGGGTGCGACCGCAGTGTTGGCCCCGGTGATCGTGGACACCCGCGCGGTGATCCGCGACGGTCTCATGGTGACGGGGGCTTCGGTGCTGTTTACATGGCTGTGTTTGTCGGGGTCGATCCAGAATCTGGCGGGCGGGATCATGGTTCTGATTTTGATGGGGTATTTGTACAACTCCTACCGGCGCGAAAGGAGCGGGGAGGCGGCCAGTGCGCACCTGCACGAACGCGAAGCCGAAGAATTTCAAGATGTCGAGATGAGCACGTGGATGGCGTGGCTGAGCCTGATCGGCGGACTGATTGCGGTGGGCCTCGGCGCCGATCAACTGGTTACGGGCGGCAGCGCCATTGCGCGCAATTTCGGTGTGCCGGAAGAAGTCATCGGTCTGACCCTGATTGCGTTCGGCACCTCGCTTCCGGAATTGGCGGCGTCCGGCGTGGCGGCTTACCGCGGCCACACGGACGTGGCCATCGGCAACGTGATCGGCTCCAACCTTTTCAACATTTTGATGGTTGCCGGGGGCGTGGCGGCGATCGTCAGCCTGGATGTGCCGGAGCAATTGGTCCGCTTCGATTTATGGGTCATGATGGCGGCGACCTTGGTGATCCTCACCTACCTTGCATTGGGACGGCGTTTGAGCCGGATCGACGGGATTGCGTTTTTGACCGTTTACGGGCTTTATATCGCAAGCCAGGCCGTCGGCGTGGATCAAGTCCTGTCGTGGGTCATCTAACCTGCTGAAATATGGATATTTTGCGAGCTTGCATCGGGGGCGGACTTCCCGCATGCTCCGGGCATGAACTCACAGGGACACCCGAATGTGCTGGTGAGCGGCGCGGCGCACCGCATCGGCCGCGCAATCGCTTTCGATCTGGCGGCCAACGGTTTTGGCGTAGCGGTCCATTATCTGAGTTCCAAGGACAAGGCCGAAGAAGTGGTCGCCTCCATTCAAGAGGTGGGTGGGCGCGCCGTTGCGGTGAAGGCCGATCTGGAAAGCGAAGATGAGGTCAAGACCATCATCCCTGCCGCGGCGGAGGTTTTGGGGCCGTTGACGGTTCTCATCAACAACGCATCGATGTTCGAAAACGACACCGTGGAGAATTGCACCCGCGAAAGCTGGGATATGCATATGAACGTCAATCTGCGCGCCCCCTTTGTTCTGTCGCAGATGTTTGCCGCACAGGTGCCCGATGGCGTGGAAGGCGCAATCGTCAACATCCTGGATCAGCGGGTGTGGAACCTGACGCCCTTTTTCATGTCCTATACGGTGTCCAAGGCGGCGCTGTGGACGCTGACCCAAACTCTGGCCCTGGCCTTGGCGCCCAAGGTGCGGGTCAACGGCATCGGCCCCGGCCCGACCATCAAGAACGTACGGCAATCCGAAGAAGATTTCGCCCGCCAGTGGTCGGAAACCCCTATGCAGCGCCGCGTCATGCCCGACGAAATCGCTGATGGAGTGCGCTTCATCATCAACGCGCCATCCATGACCGGTCAAATGATCGCCCTGGATGGTGGCCAGCATCTGGGTTGGGCCCAGGCGTCCAATTTGAATCCGCCCAATGAGTAACCCTTTGGAAAGAGCCAAGCCATGAGCACCCCAAACGTCCGCCTCGTTCCATCCCCCAACATCGCCGACGCCCGCGTCGGCATCCGCCATGTCTTCGTGCGCGATTTGGTGGTGATGACGTCCATCGGCGTGCATGATTTCGAAAAGGGTGCGCCCCAACGGGTGCGCCTCAACCTGGACTTGGCGGTGTTCGAAGGCGACGTTTCCACGGTCGCCGACGATATTCAGAACGTGGTCTGCTATGAAGAAATTACCACCGCCGTGCGTAGCGTTTGCGACAATGGCCACACCAATTTGGTGGAAACCTTGGCCGAAGAAATCGCCGCCGTGTGCTTGACCCGTACCCAAGTGCGTTCCGTGCGGGTGCGGGTGGAAAAACTGGATGTGTTCGAGGATGCATCCAGCGTGGGCGTCGAAATCGAACGCTTTAATCCCGAAGTATAGTTTCCTCTTTATTTGGCATGACGCATATAGGTGTTGAGTAGCGAATACGCGGGACTTGCGCCATCGGTTTTGCACAGCCCGGTCCATTCTTGGCTGCAATACGTATGTAACTTGATTGTCAGTTGGTTTTAAACCGTTCGTCACAGAAAATCGTAAAATTTTATAAAAATCAACATGTTACATATTTGCACAAATAATGGGCAATCTAAGAGAGTCTAAGGAGTCCGTGCCCATGGCCGCCCGGCGTTGGCATTGTGCACATGTTTATCCACAGCTTTGGTGGATAGATGGGACGTCAAGATCGAACATGGTTGATCGCGTGTTTTTGTTCCCCCAACCCGTCGTCAAAAAGTATGAGCACGCTTTACGCTGATCGGCCGATGAGCATAATTTCAAGCATGTCCGACGAAAAAAACACAAACGCGCATGCCGCCGAAACCGAGGCTGGGTCCGGCCCCGAGAAAGGGGCGGACGTGATTGCTCGGTATCTCAAGACCTTGCCGGCCAAGCCCGGCGTTTACCGCATGCTGGGTGAAGGCGGCAAGGCGCTCTACGTCGGCAAGGCCAAGGACCTGAAAAAGCGGGTTTCCAGCTACACCAAGCCGGAGCGGCAATCGGTGCGGATCCGGCGCATGGTGGCCCAGACCCGGGCGATGGAATTCGTCACCACCCACACCGAAGCCGAAGCTTTGCTGTTGGAATCCAACCTGATCAAGAAACTGGCGCCCCGCTACAACATTTTGTTGCGCGACGACAAAAGTTTCCCGGAAATCCTGTTGACCGCCGATCATGATTTTCCCAGGGTGCTCAAGCACCGCGGCGCACGCAAGAAGGGCGGGGAATATTTCGGGCCGTTCGCCAGTGTATGGGCGGTGAACGAGACGTTGACCGTTCTGCAGCGCGCTTTCTTGCTGAGGACCTGTACGGACAGCGTGTTTTCGGGGCGCACGCGCCCATGTCTTTTGTATCAAATCAAGCGTTGCTCCGGTCCCTGTGTAGAGGGCTTGGTGAGCCAGGCGGACTATAACCAACTGGTGGACGAAGCGCGCCAGTTCCTTGAGGGCAAGAGCCAGGACATCCAAAAGCGCTTGGCTGTTCTGATGCAGGCCGCCAGCGATGCCCAGGAGTTCGAAAAAGCCGCCGAATACCGTGACCGTATCCGTGCGCTCACCCGTATTCAGCAGCACCAGGACATCAACCCCGGCACCGTGCAAGACGCCGACGTGGTGGCTTTGGTGCAAAAGGGCGGGCTCAACTGCGTGCAGGTATTTTTCTTCCGAGGCGGGCGCAACTTCGGCAACCGTGCGTTTTTTCCCAGCCAAGCCAAGGACGCGGATGCCGGTGATGTGCTGGAAGCGTTTTTGGGCCAGTTTTATGCTCAACACCTGCCGCCCCGCGAAATTCTTTTAAGCCATAAAGTTCCCAATTCCACATTGGTCGCGGATGCGCTCTTGGTGCGTGCCGAGCGCAAAGTGAAGCTCAATCGTCCCAGCCGGGGGGACCGCGCGGGGCTTGTGAGCCACGCCTTGGACAATGCGCGCGATGCTTTGGCGCGTCGTTCCGCCGAACGGGCCACCCAGGAAAAGTTGCTCGAAGATATGGCGCAATTGTTTGATCTGGATCATCCGCCCCAGCGGATCGAAGTCTACGACAACTCTCACGTTTCCGGAACCAATGCGGTCGGTGCGATGATCGTCGCCGGGCCCGAGGGGTTCCGCAAGAATGCGTACCGCAAGTTCAACATCCGGGGCGCGGCCAATGTGCCTGAGGGAGAGAGCGGTGGCGCGGATGGCTTCGCCCCCGGTGACGATTACGCCATGATGCGCGAGGTCTTTACGCGGCGCTTCAAGCGCGCTTTGAAGGACGCGGAAGAAAACGGCGGTGCGCGTGGAGGCGACTGGCCCGACTTGGTGCTGGTCGATGGCGGCAAGGGGCAATTGGGCGTGGTGATGGGGGTTTTGAGCGAGTTGGAAATCGATGGTGTCGCAGTTGCGGGCGTCGCCAAGGGGCCGGACCGCAATGCCGGGCGGGAACGCATCTTTCTGCCGGGACAAGCGCCCAAGCAACTCCACGAACGCGATCCGGTGCTTTATTTCATCCAACGCCTGCGCGACGAGGCGCATCGTTTCGCCATTGGTGCGCACCGCGGAAGGCGCACAAAGGCGCAGAGCCACTCAAAACTCGACGACATTCCGTCCATCGGGGCAAAGCGCAAAAAGGCGCTTTTGCACCACTTCGGTTCCGCAAAAGCGGTGGAGGAAGCCGGACTGGTGGACTTGGAAGCCGTCGACGGCATATCGAAATCCACCGCCCGGCGCATTTATGATTGGTTTCATCCTGGCGCGTAGGGCGTTAGAATGCATGTCATATTTTGCTTTTTGGGTGCCTCGATAAGGTTATGGTTTTCAACATTCCCAACATTTTGACGGTCTCGCGGATTGTCATCATTCCCGTGGTGCTGGGCTTCATTTGGATAGGGGCCCCTTGGGGTAATTGGTTGGCCTTCGCGGCCTATACGTATGCTTGCGTGACCGATTTCTTCGACGGCTACCTGGCGCGCGCATGGCACCAGCAATCGGCGTTCGGACGCTTCTTGGATCCCATCGCCGATAAGCTTTTGGTCGCAGGTGTGCTGTTCATGCTGGTCGGCGTGGAAAGTATCTCCGCCTTGCATATCCTTCCGGCGGCGGTGATCTTGTGCCGGGAAATTCTGGTTTCGGGTTTGCGTGAATTCTTGGCTGAAGCCCAGGTTGGCATGCCGGTGAGTTTGCTTGCCAAATGGAAGACCGCGATCCAAATGCTGGCGCTGGGTTTTTTGATCGTCGGCACTGCCGGGCCGGATTTCGGCTTCGCCACCACTTGGGAAATCGGTATTTACGGTTTGTGGGTCGCCGCCGTGATCACCATCATCACCGGTTACGATTATCTGCGCGCGGGCTTGCGCCATATCGCCGAAACCGACGCAGCCGCCACGTCCTCCGAACCGCAAGGAGGCGAATGACATGGCCGGCCTGCAGGACGATTGCTTCAGGATCGGTGATGAACTTCTGCCCTTTGACGAAGGCCTGAAAATCTTGAAGGACCGGGCCCGTGTTGTGGTGGGGATGGAAGCCGTGTCCTTGCGCGAAGCCCTGGGGCGGGTTCTGGCTGAAGACATCACCGCGCCGCGCGACGTGCCACCGCACGATAATTCTGCTGTGGACGGTTATGCCGTGAATTTCAATGACCTCGCCAAGGACACCGAAACCCGCTTGCCGGTGACCGCGCGCATCGCGGCGGGCCATCCTATGGACCGTGCGGCGGAGCGTGGCGAAGCCGTGCAAATCTTTACCGGTGCGCCGGTGCCTGAAGGCATGGACACGGTGTTCATGCAGGAAGATGTGGCGCTGGATGGCGATCACGTGATCTTGCCGTCGGGCATCAAGCCGGGGGCCAATCGCCGCAAGCAAGGTGAGGATGTGATCCAGGGCGATGTCATCATCCGCCAGGGCCAACTTTTGCGCGCTCAGGAAATCGGGCTGGCGGCGTCCGTCGGTTTCGGCCAACTCAAGGTTTACGCCCGGCTGCGTTGTGCGGTCTTTTCCACCGGAGACGAGGTCGCGGATCCTGCTTTCGGTGAGGCGGGCGAAGGGGCGATTTACGATGCCAATCGCTATACCGTCAGCGCGCTGCTTACAGGTCTCGGCTGCGAAGTCACGGACCTCGGCATCCTACCCGACAGCGTCGCCGAAATCCGCAGCGCGCTCCAAGACGCCGCACCGGGGCACGACCTGATCATAACGTCCGGGGGGGTCAGCCTGGGCGAAGAAGATCACATCACCCATGTGGTGCAAAGCTTAGGCAGCATCGATTTCTGGCGGCTTGCCATCAAGCCTGGCCGGCCCATGGCGTTGGGCAAGATCGTCGATACGGCGTTTGTCGGCTTGCCGGGAAATCCGGTGGCGGCGATGGTGACCTTTATGCGCATCGCGCGGCCATTGATTTTGGCGTTGTCGGGACGCCGCGACGCGGACCCACATGTCTTCCGCATTCCAGCGGCGTTTTCGATGAAGAAAAAAGCCGGGCGGCGTGAATGGCTGCGCGCCAACTTGCAAGCCGATGCCCAAGGCACCATGTCCGTTCACAAGTACCCGTCCCAAGGCTCCGGCATTCTCACCTCCATGGTCGCCAGCCACGGTCTGGTGGAATTACCTGAAGAGTTGGACGGGGTGGCCAAAGGCGATTTGGTCGACTTCCTACCGTTCGTGGAGATGACATCGTGAAGGTTCTCTATTTCGCTTGGCTCAAGGAAAAAACCGGCATCGGCCAGGAAGACGTCGACTTGCCGGGAGATGTCACGGACGTCGCCGGTCTGATCGACTGGCTCAAAAGCCGGGGCGATGGCTATGCCTCGGCGTTCGCGGATGTCACCACCGTGCGCGCCGCGGTCAACCAGGAACACGTGCCCTTTGACCATCCCCTCAGAAATGGCGACGAGGTGGCTTTTTTTCCGCCGGTCACGGGTGGTTGAACCATGATTCGCGTCCAGCAAGACGATTTCGATCCCGGTCAAGAACTCGACGCGCTTGCCAGAGGCAACGCCGCCATCGGCGGGGTGTGTTCGTTTATCGGTCTGGTGCGCGACTTTGCCGACGGCGACAGCATCACAGCCATGACCTTGGAACACTATCCGGGCATGACGGAAAAGCAGCTCGCCGATATCGAGGCCGAGGCCCAGGCGCGTTGGCCGTTGGATGCAACATTGATCATTCACCGCTATGGCGAACTCAAGCCCGGCGATCGCATCGTCATGGTGGCGTGCGCGTCCGCGCATCGCGAAGCTGCGTTCGAAGCCTGCCATTTCCTGATCGACTGGTTGAAGACCAAGGCGCCTTTCTGGAAAAAGGAGCACGCCCGGTCGGGCGGCAAGTGGGTCGAAGCCAAGGATAAAGACGACGTTGCGGCCATGCGCTGGCGCAAAGACGAAAACTAAACGAAAAAAAGCCAAACGGAAAAACGAGCGGCTTTTCCGCCGCCCGTCTCTTCAACACACCAGGGTTTTCCCCTGGGCGCTTCCATCATTTCCATATGGGGTCGGCTTTTCATAAGTCCCGTCACATTCATGTGATGGCGGCTTGCTTAAGTTTGTGCATATGTGAAAAAATATAATAAAGTTAAGGGGTTAATAAAGGGGATGGTCAATGTCGCGCAAACCCGACAAGCAAAATGGCGAGACCGGACACGATAAGCCGGTCAAGGCTTATAAGGACCTGGATTTTATCAGGAGCCGCGCCGGGCGCCCCCTGCGCATCCTGGCGGAATTCTTGGAGCCGGAGGATCGGTTCGAACGTTATAGCGTATCCGACACCATTGTTTTTTTCGGCTCTGCGCGCATCCGGCCCCGCGAGGTGGCCGAGGAAGCGCTGGCGTCGGCCAAAAAGCACGGCGGCGACGTGGCGCGCGCGCAGCAGACCCTGGCCATGTCGCGCTACTATGAAGAAGCACGGGAATTGTCTTATCGTCTCACCAAGTGGTCCAAGGATCTCAAAGGCAAATCCAAGCGCTTCGTCATGTGCACCGGCGGTGGGCCCGGCATCATGGAGGCGGCCAATCGCGGTGCGGCGGATGCCAAGGGGCACAATATCGGCCTCAATATTTCACTGCCGTTCGAACAGCATGAGAACCCTTACATCTCCCATGAACTGGCGTTCGAATTCCATTACTTCTTCATGCGTAAGTTCTGGTTCTCGTATCTGGCCAAGGCCATGATCGTGTTTCCCGGTGGCTACGGCACGTTGGATGAGTTTTTCGAATTGATGACTTTGGTCTCAACCCGGAAAATGGGCAAGACCATGCCCGTGGTCCTTTATGGCACTGAATATTGGGACGAGATCATGAACCTGGATGCCATGGTCAAATTCGGCACCATTTCGCCGAGCGATTTGGAGCTGTTCCATTGCTCCGATTCCGTCGACGATGCGTTCGAGTTCCTGACGTCGAAGCTTACCGAACACCACGTCGACAAGCCCGGCGGCGGGATGTAGCTCATTCTTTTTAGGCGTATAATGGTTGTAGGGCCTCAAGCAGGCTTGGAAGGATGCAGCCATGCTTACGAAACCTTCCTTAATGCTCAGAATCGCCATAGGAAAAGGCGTTGGCTTTGCCATCGGATTGATCGGCCTGATTTTCCTGCCGTACTTCGTCGCCGAAGCAGATTGGATGCTGCGGTTCGCCGTGCTGTTCTGGTACACCACGGTCGGCGCCGTGATCGGTGTTTTCGGCGTGTTCACCCGGCATCCCGTTTTGCATTTGCCGATGCCGTGGTGGTTTCGCGCGCCCATGATCGGGGCGTGGATGAACTTTGTTCTGACGCTGTTCATCTATGACCAATTCGCCGCATGGATGGCGGAAATTTCCACCATCACGTTTGGCAGCGCGACGCTGATCACGTCGCCGTTTTGGTTCGTGCTGGAAGGCGCGTTGATTGGCTTGCTGATCGGCTATCTGGCGACACGCTTTGGCGGTGAAGGCAAGGAGACCGTTGATCGATAACCGATGCCAACCAAAGCGGGCCCCGACCTTGGGGGCCCGCTGAGGGTCTGATCCGAGATTGAGATGCGCAGAGTTTACTCCGCCGCCGCGCCGTCGCGGTTCAGCTTGACGTTGGCGGGCGCCTTGCCCACGGCCTTTTCATAATCGTCCATGAGCTGCTTGGTGATGTCGCCGACCGGGAAGGTGTAATCGTCGATTTTGCCCACCGGCGTGACCTCGGCGGCTGTGCCGGTCAAGAACACCTGAGTTGCGTTCGCCAGTTCTTCCGGCAGGATCACGCGTTCCACCACGTCGATGCTACGCGCGCGCGCCAGATCGATGACGGTGCGGCGCGTAATGCCGTCCAGGAAACAATCGGGAATCGGAGTGTGCAGTTTGCCGTCGCCCATTTCCATGAAGATGTTCGCGCCGGTGGCTTCGGCGATTTGACCGCGCCAGTCCAACAGCAAGGCATCGGTATACCCCGACGCTTCCGCGTCGTGCTTGGACAGCGTCGCAATCATGTAAAGGCCGCAAGCCTTGGCGTGCACCGGGGCGGTTTCCGGCGCCGGACGGCGCCATTTGGAGGTTTTGAGCGAAATGCCCTGGGTGCGGGCTTCGGCGGAGAAATAGCTGGGCCATTCCCATGCCGCAACGGCAAAGTGAATGGTGTTGGTCTGCGCGGCCACGCCCATCATTTCGCTGCCGCGCCAAGCGATGGGACGCAGATAACCGTCGGTGATGTTGTTGATGGCGCATGCGTCGATACAGGCCTGGTCGATCTCTTCGACGGAATAGGGGATTTCAAAACCCATCATTTCGGCGGACTTGATCAAGCGTACGGAATGTTCGCGCAGTTTGAAGATTTCGCCGGAATACATGCGCACGCCTTCGAAGACGCCGGAACCGTAGTGAAGCGCATGGGTCAGCAGGTGAACCTTGGCGTCGCGCCAGTCCACCATTTCTCCGTCGAACCAGATTTTGCCGTCACGGTCGTCGTAAGCGGGTCCCGCCATCGTCTTCGCCCTTCTCTTTGATTCGGTTTACAAAAAACCGGTGGTGTTTGGTAATTTTATTACCGTTTTGGACCTTTTCCCAGGAATGTTGTTGCGTTTTTTATCAGGAACAGGCATATATGTCAATAACACTGACTTATTTTTCGAGGCCGCCGCATGAGCGACTTAGGCGAGACACAAATCGACGAGGGACTTGAGCGCTACCTCACGGATGAGGAATTGCGCCAAGCGCTGGAACTGTTGTTCTTTGCGTACCGTGATTTTACCGGCGAGCCGGATGCGATTCTGGCCGGTGACGGGTTTGGGCGCGCCCATCACCGCGTCATCTATTTCGTCAAACGCAACCCATTCATCACCGTCAATCGCCTGTTGGGCATTTTGCAGATCACCAAACAGAGCCTTTCGCGGGTGCTGGGCCAATTGGTGCGGGAAGGTTATATCCACCAAGAAACCGACCCCACCGACCGGCGGCGGCGCACCCTGGAACTCACCGAAAAAGGGGCCGAACTGGAAGGCCGCCTGACCGCGTGCCAAAGCGCGCGCATCAGCCAAGCCTACAGGCGCGCCGGCGCGGATGCGGTGAGGGGCTTTAAGGCGGTGCTCACCGAAATCATCAACACTGAGGACCGCACGCGGTTTACGGGTGGTGGCCCTCATACCGGGTGAATGCTAGGTCACGAACTCATACCATTTCTCATGACATTTATGAGTCCGTGACCTAGTCTCCAAGAGCAAAACGTTGGAGGAGAAAAGGGGGCATGGTAGCGGACCTTCCCCATATTCTGGTGGTGGATGACGATGACCGGTTGCGGGAATTGCTGCGCAAGTATCTCAGCGACAATGGCTTCGTCGTGCTGACCGCCACAGATGCGCAGAATGCGCGGGCGAAATTGAAGTCCTTGGCATTCGATTTGATCATTTTGGACTTGATGATGCCCGGCGAAAGCGGCTTGGATTTTGCGACCGATTTTCGCAAGGCCTCTGACGTGCCGATCTTGATGCTCACCGCCATGGGTGAGACCGAAGACCGCATCCGCGGTCTGGAGCACGGCGCGGACGATTACTTGACCAAGCCGTTCGAACCGCGCGAATTGTTGCTGCGGGTCAACAATATTTTCAAGCGTGTGTCCAAGCCCGCCGAAGAGGATACCGGCCCGCGTCTCGTCGTCATGGGCGCGGCCAGCTTCGATCTGGAACGGGGCGAGTTGTCGGTGGACGGCAAGCCGGTGCGCCTGACGACAATGGAGGTGCAGTTGCTCAAGGTCTTGTCCGAACGCCCGGGCGTGCCGTTTTCGCGCGATGAACTGATCGAGCGTACCGCCGGCGGGGACAGTGCATCCAATTCCGGCGGGCGCGCCGTGGACGTGCAGGTCACGCGTCTGAGGCGCAAGATCGAAACAGACCCGAAGTTGCCGCGGTACTTGCAAACCGTTCGGGGCAAAGGTTATGCCCTGATGCCGGATTGAGGTCGCGCTCATGAACATTTCCACCGTGTTCAAGCCCTATCTGCCCAAAAGCCTGTTGGGTCGCTCCGTCTTGATCATTGTCACGCCGTTGATCTTGCTGCAGGTGATCAGCGCGACGATTTTTTTCGAAAATCACTGGGACAAAGTAGGCCGGCGCTTGGCGCTTGGTGTGGCGGGAGAGCTCGCCGTGGTGATCGAAGGCATGCGCCATGCGCCCAGTGTGGAGGCGCGTGACCAACTGTTTGACCAATTTGAGAAATCTCTCCAACTGCAGCTGCGCTACGAGCCGGGTGGCGTGTTGGCCGACACCCATAAATTGGGCGAAGCGATCCTCGTGCGTCAAATGTCCAACGCTATGGATGAAGCGCTCAACAAACCGCATCGCATCGACGCCCAAACATCGGACCGGGTCGTCGCCATTGAGGTGCAATTGCCCGAAGGTGTGCTCAACGCCACCGTACCGCGCAAGCGCCTGTTTTCCACCACGACCTATGTGTTCGTTTTGTGGATGGCGGGCACGTCCATGCTGCTGTTCGCCGTCGCCATGATTTTCATGCGCAACCAAGTACGACCCATCCGCCGTTTGGCCCAGGCCGCCGACGATTTCGGCATGGGCCGTGACACGCCGCGCTTCAAGCCCGAAGGCGCGACGGAGGTGCGCCGCGCCGCCGGCGCCTTCATCGCCATGCGCAACCGTATCAAACGTCACATCCAGCAACGCACCGACATGCTCGCGGGCGTATCGCACGATCTGCGCACGCCGCTCACGCGCATGAAGTTGCAATTGGAAATGATGGGCGATGCGGACGGCGCGATGGAACTCAAAACCGACATCACCGACATGGAACACATGTTGGAGGAATACTTGGCCTTCGTACGCGGCGAAGGCGGAGAGACGGCGGTGGAGCAAAGTCTCACCGACATGATCGCCGAAATCGTCACCCAGGCCCGGCGCAAGGGCGCGGCTATCGATCTGCATTCCGAAGGCGATATCCGTGCGCCGATCAAACCCAACGCGCTCAAACGCGCGCTCACCAACTTGGTGGAAAACTCGATCCGCTACGGCGACCACATCGCAATCCGCTCCGGCATCCGTTCGGAAATGGTGGAAATCGTCATTGACGACGACGGCCCCGGCATTCCCGAGGATCAGCGCGAAGAAGTGTTCAAGCCGTTCATCCGGCTGGACACGTCCCGCAACCCGGTGACCGGCGGCGTGGGGCTGGGCATGACCATCGCGCGCGACGCCATCCGTGGGCACGGCGGTGAGATTTTGTTGGAGGATGCACCGGGCGGCGGCCTACGTGTGCGGGTGTCGCTGCCGGTTTAAGATGCCCTAACCCTAGAACATCCGCCCACCCAGGGGGGCGTACTGTTCGGGCTTGAGCAAGATCACCTCGCCCTCGTCGTCGGGCACGCCCAGAACCAGCACCTCGCTCATGAAGTCCGCGATCTGGCGGGGTGGAAAGTTGACCACGGCGAGCACCTGTTTGCCCATCAGCAATTGCGGTTTGTAGTGCTTGGTGATTTGCGCCGAGCTTTTTTTCACGCCGATGTCGTCGCCGAAATCGATCCACAGTTTGATCGCGGGTTTGCGCGCTTCGGGGAAGTCTTCGGTGCGCATGATCTGGCCGACACGGATATCGACCTTGACGAAATCATCGTAAGTGATTTGGGGTGCGGGGGCGCTCATCAGTTCGCCAATTCCTTGGAGCGTTCGGTCGCAGCCGCGATGGCCTTTTCCATCAGTTCCTTCATGCCGTGTGGACCCATCAGAACTTCCAGCGCGGCGGACGTGGTGCCGCCCGGCGAGGTGACGTTTTCGCGCAACGTCTGAGCGCTCTCATGGGACTGGTGCAGAAGTTCGCCCGATCCCGCCACGGTGGCGCGCGCCAGTTTGTCCGACAGCTCCGGCGGCAGGCCCATCATGCGGCCCGCGTACCCTAAGGTTTCCGCCAGCAGGAAAATGTATGCGGGGCCGCTGCCCGACACGGCGGTGACGGCATCCATGTGCGCTTCCTCGATCACCCATTCCACTTGGCCGACGGATGCGAGCAGTTGATCGCACAGTTGGCGTTGGTTGTCTGAGACGTTGGCGTTGGGACAGCTTACCGTGATGCCCCGGCCCACGGCCGCGGGCGTGTTGGGCATGGCGCGCACGATGGCGGCCTCGTTGCCCAAGATGGCTTCGAAGCTGGCGATGGTCTTGCCTGCTGCGATGGACAGGAACACGGGACCTTTAGGGACAAGGGCTTTATAGGGCGGCAGGACTTGGTCCATGACCTGGGGTTTGACCGCCAGGACCGCCACGTCCGGAGCGTAATCCTCAGTCAGGTCCTCCACGCCAGAGGCGGCGTT
This sequence comes from Magnetovibrio sp., assembly GCA_028281525.1. Classification (GTDB taxonomy): domain Bacteria; phylum Pseudomonadota; class Alphaproteobacteria; order Rhodospirillales; family Magnetovibrionaceae; genus Magnetovibrio. The sequence continues at coordinate 57,915 of JANQJR010000036.1, read as the reverse complement.
CACGCCATACTTGCCCGCAATGGTGCGCGCCAGCTCGGCGTTGGGCTCCACGATGGTGATGTCGGAAGCGGGAATACCTTGGTCGAGCCAGCCTTCCAGCATGGCTCCGCCCATCTTGCCGCAGCCGATGAGCAGATGGGTCGTCACAGCTTAGGCCTCGCCCACGGTTTCCAGAAGCGCCGCCTGCATGGCTTGCTCAGCGGTGTGTCCGCCCCAGATTACGTATTGGAAGGCGGGATAGAAGCGTTCGCATTCATAGAGCGCCGTTTCCACCATGTCCTGAACCTGCTCGATGGTCGGTTTCGCGGCACCGCGCAGCGGCAGCGCATGGCGGAACATGGGCAGGCCTTCGTCGACCCACAGGCCGAAATGGCCGAGCCACAAACTTTCGTTGGCGAGCATCAACAGTTCGTGTACCGCTCCGAGTTTGTCCTTGTGGATGCGCATGTCGAAAGCGCAGGTCAGTTGCATGGCTTCGGCGTTTTCGCTCCAGGTGAAGTACATGGAGTAATCGCACCATTTACCGGGCGCCTGCACGGCGATTTCCGTGTCGCAGGTGCGGTCCGTTTGCCATTCGTAAAGGCCCACGGTCTGTTCGACCACGTCCATGGGATGACTGACGGAACGCTCAAATTCGCTGTGCAGTGTCGGCATGTACCTGACCCCCAAATCCACTATGTGTGTGTGGCTCTTGCGGCCAACACTAGATTTAGTGTCTCTATGGGGTGCAAGGTGTGCAAGGCGTTACAAGGTGATTCTTGTGGATAATCCAATTTTCAAGCATGAGTCTCAAGGATTCCAAAGTCTTAGCATCGATTCGCCAAAAAGCCCCCGAATCGGGCGAATCGGGAGCTCTCAAGGATTCAAAAACATGCGTTTTTTCAAAACCGCGCAAAGCGGAGGCGAATCGGGGGTTAGGATTAAGGCTCTGAGCCCACTGTTCAAGCGCGCTTATTTCTTTTTCTTGAGCTGGGCTTCCAGCTCGGCCACGCGGGCTTCCAGCTTTTCCTGCTCAGCACGCGCATTGGCGGCCAGGGCTTTGACCGCGTCGAATTCCTCACGCGTCACCAGGTCCATTTCGGACAGCAGTTTTTCCATCTGGCGCTTCAAGAAGTGTTCGCCGTCGCCCTTGGCGCCGGTGATGGCGGACACAGCGCCGCTCGCCACTTTGGCCATATCGTCGAGAATGCGATTGGAGGTCTGCATAGCTTGGCTTCCTCGGTTGGTCGTGTTGGCGCGCATTATGGGCCGGGACGGGAAGGAAGGCAACTCCACCGCTTGCCCCATCACGGCCTGGGGCCTATAACAGGGTCAAGATTCACAAGGGCCCAGATTCAAAGGGAACTTCCACATGTACATCGTCACCGGCGGGGCCGGATTTATCGGCTCCAACATCGTCTGGGCATTGGAACAGCGCGGCTACAGCAAGATCGTCGTGGTGGACCGTTTGCGCGATGGGGTGAAGTGGAAAAACATCGCAAAGCGCGAGCTATACGACGTGGTGCACCCCGACAATCTGTTTGAATTCCTGGAGACTCATGAGTCCAACGTCAAGGCGATCTTTCACATGGGCGCGATTTCCGCGACCACGGAAATGGATGCCGACAAGATCATGGACAACAACTTCCGCCTGTCCATGGACTTGTGGAAGTGGTGCACCCAGCATCAGGTCCGTTTTATCTACGCCTCCAGCGCTGCGACCTATGGCGGCGGTGAGCACGGTTTCGTCGATACGGACGCGATGGATGATTTGGCGAAACTTCAGCCGCTCAACCCCTATGGCTGGAGCAAGCATCTGTTCGATCGGCGTGTGGCACGCATGCTGGCGAGCAATGAAGTGCATCCGCCGCAGTGGGCGGGACTGAAGTTCTTCAACGTCTACGGTCCCAACGAATACCACAAAGGCACCATGCAAAGCGTGGTCAGCCACGTTTTCCCGGTGGCGAGCCAGGGCGAAACCTGCAAGTTGTTCCAATCCCACCACCCCGACTACGAGGACGGCGGACAGCTGCGCGATTTCGTGTTCATCGACGATTGCATCAATGTGATGATGTGGCTGTTGGACAATCCGGGCGTGTCCGGCCTGTTCAATTGCGGCACCGGCCAGGCGCGGCCGTTCAAGGATTTGGCTTCCGCCGTCTATACCGCATTGGGCCAGGATGCGAAGATCGAATACATTCCCACGCCTGAGCATCTGCGCGACAAGTATCAGTATTATACCCAGGCCGACATGAGCAAACTGCGCGACGCGGGGTATCCCGGCCAGTTCACGGCGTTGGAAGAAGGCATCCGCCAGTACGTGCAAGACTTCCTCTACACCGAAGACCCGTTCAGGTGATGTAGAGCATGTTCGCAATGCCTTTTCCCATGATCGACCCGGTGCTGGTGGAGATCGGTCCCGTCGCTATCCGCTGGTATGCGCTCGCCTACATCGTCGGTCTGGTGCTGGGATGGCGCTACATGATCTGGTTGGCGCGCCAAGCCGGATCGTTGATCAAACCGGAAGATGCCGACGACTTCCTGGTGTGGGCGGTGCTGGGCGTGATTTTGGGTGGCCGGCTCGGGTACGTGCTGTTCTACAAGCCCGCGTACTACCTGTCGCAACCGCTGGAAATTCTCCAGACCTGGCACGGCGGCATGTCGTTCCACGGCGGATTCTTGGGCGTTCTGATCGCAACATGGCTGTTTTGCCGCAAACGCGATATTCAATTTTGGGCCTTCATCGATTTGGCGGCGGTGGTCACGCCCATCGGTTTGTTTTTTGGGCGCATCGCCAACTTCATCAACGCGGAACTGTGGGGACGCACCACCAATGTGGCGTGGGGCGTGGTGTTTCCGAACGGTGGGCCGTATCCGCGCCATCCCAGTCAGATCTACGAAGCCGTCCTGGAAGGGCTGGTGCTGCTGGTGGTTTTGCATCTGGTGTGGCGGCGCGACGCTTGGCGGACCAAGCCGGGCGTGATTTCCGGCGTGTTTTTGATCGGTTACGGATTGGCGCGCACCTTCGTTGAATTCTTCCGCGAACCCGACGCACACTTGGGTTTCCTCATCGGGGGCGCGACCATGGGGCAGTTGTTGTCGATCCCGATGATCCTCGTGGGCATCGCACTTGTTGCATATGCGCGCAAACGCGCTACATAAAAGCGGCCTCCCCGAAAAACGAGAAAACGACATGAGCGACCTTTTCGACGCACTCAAGGCCGAGATTGAGGCTGACGGCCCTATCACCGTGGCCCGTTACATGGAATTGGCCCTGGCCCACCCGGAGCATGGCTACTATCGTAAACAAGATCCCTTCGGCGAGGATGGCGATTTCACCACTGCGCCGGAAATCAGCCAGATGTTCGGCGAAATGCTCGGGCTATGGACTGCCGTGGTGTGGCAGGCCTTGGGCTCGCCCGACCCGCTCAATTTGGTCGAGTTGGGCCCTGGCCGGGGAACCTTGATGGCCGACGCGCTGCGCGCCGGAATCGCCATGGAGGACTTCGACGACGCCGTGCGCTTGTGGATGATTGAAACCAGCCCGGTGCTGCAGGCCATTCAAAAAGAAAGCCTCAAACCCACATTGATGATGCCGGCATGGCGCCCAACGTTCGAAGAAGTGGGGTCCGGCCCCTTGGTGGTGCTCGGAAACGAGTTCTTCGACGCCTTGCCGATCCATCAGCACCAGCGTACCGAAGACGGTTGGCGTGAACGTTTGGTGGGCCTGAACGGTGCTGGGGACGGTTTGGAGTTCACCTTGGCCGAAGATTTGGCCGACAGCGCTCTGATCCCCGAAAGCTTGCGTGACACGGCTGAAATCGGCGCAATATTCGAACACCAGCCTTTATCCCAAGAGATCATGGGACAAATCGCGAAACGCGTGGTGGCGGAAGGCGGCGCGGCCTTGTTCATTGATTACGGCTATGTGGAGCACGGCATTGGGGAAACCTTGCAGGCGCTCAAAGGTCACGAATACACGGATGTTTTGAAAAACCCCGGCGATGTCGATTTGACGGCGCATGTGGATTTCGAGCAGCTCATGATGGCCGCCAAAGGCGCCGGAGCGGAAGTCCTGGGCCCAGTGCCCCAAGGCGCGTTCCTTGAGAGTCTCGGTTTACGTCAGCGCGCAGACATGTTGATGATGAACGCCAGCGAGGAGCAAATGGCGGAAATTGACGGCGCATATCAGCGGCTCACCGACGCGGAGCAGATGGGCACCCTGTTTAAGGTCATCGCCGTGGTGCCGCCGGGCTTCGGCGTGCCGCCCTGGGCAGCCTAAGTGGTGGCCTGACGAAGTAGATTTACAATTTAGATGATGGTCATGCGCCCAACTGCTTCGCTGCGCGAAATGTTGGTGTCTTGAAGGTTCATATGCATTTGGTCGCCACGCGTGATGTTTTCCAATGTCGTGTTGCCCCGTTCCGACCAATTGCCGAGAATCTGATCCCCGATGTCGGCGTTCAGCCGGCCCATGGTTTCCAGAACCACGCACTTGTGATTTTCGGTTTCAACGACCACTGCGCCCAAGTGGCGGTTGATTGCGACAATGGTGCCTTTCATGGCGGTGCCCCTTAGTTTGGTTTGCCTGGATTTGTTTTGTCTGGCCCATGCAACCTATCAGTGCTCAAAATGGGCGTAAAGTGCGTAAAATACCCCTGCAATTTAAGGCTATTTGTTGACTTTGTGTGGAAGAGGTTGGCTTTCAAGGACCGTGCGCCTTAAATAGGTTCATGTTGCAGGCAGAGATTCTCAAGCTCGATGGCGTCCGCCACGGTTTTTTCACCCGCGAAGGCGGCGTCAGCGAAGGCCTATACGCAGGACTGAACTGCGGGCCGGGTTCAAACGACGATGCTGGGGCGGTGGCTGAAAACCGTGTCCGTGCGCTGAGCGCGCTGAACATCGAAGGGGCCGCACTACTCACCTGCTATCAAGTCCATTCTCCCACCGTCATCCGGGTTGAAACGCCTTGGAATCCGTCTGCGCCACCCAAGGCCGACGCCATGGTGACGGACCGGATGGGGGTGGTTCTGGGCATTCTCACCGCCGATTGCGCGCCCGTGTTGTGCGTCGATCCTGAGGCGCGCGTGATCGGCGCGGCGCATGCGGGCTGGAAAGGGGCTGCGGGTGGCGTTTTGCAAGCCACGGTCTCGGCAATGGAAGAGTTGGGAGCGGTGCGCGAGCGCATTCATGCTGCCGTAGGGCCATGTATCCACCAAGCGTCTTATGAAGTGGGCGAGGATCTTTACCTTGGCGTATTGAATGCGAGCTCCTGGGCCGGTTGGTGTTTCGAAACGGGAACTCGGCCCGGGTATTATCAGTTCGACTTGCCCAGCTACGTGAGCGGTGAGCTGCAGAGATTGGATTTGGGCGCGGTGGAAGTTCTGCCTTTCGATACCTATGCGGACGAAACGCGTTTTTTCAGCTACCGCCGCGCGACTCATCGCGGCGAAGGCGATTACGGCCGCGAGATTTCCTTGATCGGGTTGAGCGGTGACGGGATGGCCTGATGCGTTTGATCTTGCTTCTTTTTTTGGGGGTTTTCATGGTGGGGGCGTGTTCCGGCGCACCGAAGAAGGCCCAAACCCGGTGGGATTTGTACTACGCCAAAGTCGACACACCCCGCGCCCATGTGGTGGTGGTGCCGCCGGATGGCACCACCGTGCCCATGGCCAAGCTCATCGCCGAAACGGTGGTGGAACATCTGCAAGAGGAAAAAATATCCGCCGAAGTCGGTGCCGGGAAGCCCGATCGCGGGCGGCACTTCGTGCTGACCGGCATGGCGGAAGAGATCGTTGGCGATCCACGCGTAAAATATGGGCGGGTGCTGCGTTGGATGCTGTCGGACGCCAGTGGGCGGCTGATCGCCACCCACGCCCACGGGGTCGAAGGCTCTCAAAAGGAATGGGATTTCGGTGATCCGCAACTTCTCACCGCCATAGGCATGGGAACGGCGGGACCGGTCTCGCAAATGATCAACCGCGAAACCAAGGCCCGTGTTCCGGTCGACCCCTTGCGCCGCGGCTTGTTGGTGGACCGCGTCACCGGTCTGAGCGATGGAGATTCCGCGGTTCTCACCGGTGCAGTGGCGGATGCGCTACGCCAAACCGATGTGTTCGTCACGGGCGATCCGCGTCAAGCAGCTTTCCGCTTGGCGGGACATGTGGAAATTCTTGCCGCACCGGACGGGTTCGAGGATGTGCGCATCGTCTGGTCGGTGCAAAGCATGGACCGCAAGGAACTGGGTAACGCGGTGCAGGAAAACCGCGTGGTCCAGGGTTCGCTGGCGGGGCGGTGGGCCGAGCTTTCTCCCGCCATCGGCAAGGCCGCCGCCGTCGGTGTCGAGCACGTTTTCGGAGTGCGCGCCGGGCCGCCACCGGGCTCGGACCAATATCCTGGCGGCGCGCCGCCCCGGATCGTGCTGCCGGGACAACCGGGGCGCGCTTTGCCGCCCCCGCAATAAATGGCGCACGGGATGTTTTGCCGGTTTTATCCGCACCCGGCGACAAACGGTCTATTTGTGCGTTTTTTTGCTTGAAAAACCGTCATTTTCGGGCGTTTTCCAAGTTTACAGACAGGGGTGGAATTGGTATGTTCCGCCGCGTTTCAGGTTGGCGGGTGCGCCAAACTGGGTCGGGCGGCTAAAGGGGCTCTATGCTCCGAAGTAAAGCGGGTAATTTCGATGAAGATCGTTGCAGGGAACAGCAATTTGCCGTTGGCTGAAGCCATGTCCACGGAACTGGACATTCCGCTCGCCAAGGCCACCATCCGCCGCTTCTCCGATATGGAGATTTTTGTCGAAATCCAGGAAAACGTGCGCGGTGAGGACGTTTTCGTCATCCAGTCGACCTCATATCCCGCAAACGACAACCTGATGGAACTGCTGGTCGTGATCGATGCGCTCCGGCGCGGCTCGGCGCGGCGCATCACGGCGGTGTTGCCGTACTTCGGTTACGCCCGTCAGGACCGCAAACCGTCGCCGCGCACTCCGATTTCGGCCAAGCTGGTGGCCAACATGATCACCGCCGCCGGTGCGGACCGCGTCTTGACCATGGATTTGCATGCCGGTCAGATTCAGGGCTTTTTCGATATTCCGCTGGACAACCTGTTTGCCGCACCGGTGTTTACCCGTGATATCCAGGATCGCTTGCAGGGCGAAAACGATATCACCGTGGTTTCGCCCGATGTTGGCGGTGTGATCCGCGCGCGCGCCGTGGCCAAACGTTTGGACGCGGATTTGGCGATCATCGACAAGCGTCGCGAACGCGCGGGCGTTTCCGAGGTTATGAACATTATCGGCGATGTTGAAAATCGTCGTTGCATTTTGATCGACGATATAGTTGATTCCGGCGGCACGCTTTGCAACGCAGCGGTTGCGTTGAAAGAAGCGGGGGCTTTGCAGGTTTACGCCTACATTACCCACGGCGTGCTGTCGGGTGGTGCCGTGGCACGGGTGACGTCCTCGCCCCTGGAAAAGCTGGTCGTTACCGACAGCATTCAAGCCACGGATGCGGTCAAGGAGGCGCACAACATCGAGCAGCTTCCGATCGCGCCGCTGATGGCCGACGCCATCGACCGCATCAGCAATGAAACTTCGGTTTCGTCGCTGTTCGATTGATCCGCACGGATCGAAGCAGTTACCCAGCCGGGGCCGGTTAGGTTCAGGCCACGGCGGGTTTTCGCGGGCACACCTAAGTGCCTTTATTTTGTACGAGCACCCCTGGAGGCTCGTACGCTTAAGAAGAGGAGGACAGCCATATGGCTTCCAATGCTTTCGAACTCAACGCTGAATTGCGTGAGCGGGCAGGTAAGGGGGCAGCCCGCGCGACCCGTCGTGAGGGGCGCGTGCCTGCCGTTATCTATGGTGATAAAAAGGACTCGGTCATGATTTCGATCGATCCGCTGGAACTCACCAAGCTGATCCAGACCGGCAGCTTTTTTGCGCATTTGGTCGAAATCAAGGCGGGGAAAGATACCCACCGTGTGATCGCCCGTGACATTCAATTGGACCCGGTTTCCGACCGTCCGTTGCACGTGGATTTCATGCGCGTAACCAAGGGTGCGACCATCGCGGTCAACATCCCGATGCACTACATCAATGAACTGGCGTCCCCGGGCATCAAGCGCGGCGGCGTGCTCAACGTTGTGCGTCACGAGGTCGAACTGAACGTGAGCCCGGAAGCCATTCCGGAAGCCATCGAAGTCGATCTGACCGGCCTGGACATCGGCGATTCCGTGCACATCAGCGCGGTGACCCTGCCGGACGGCTGTTCGCCGACCATCACGGATCGCGACTTCACCGTCGCCACCATCGCCGCACCGACCGTTTCCAAGGTTTCCGAGGAGACCGAGGAAGCCGAAGGCGAGGAAGGCGAGGAAGGTGCAGCCGAGGAGGGCGGCGAGGAGTAATCCTCCCCGCATCTTTGGATGTATCTGGTTGTGGGGCTTGGCAATCCCGGCGAAAAGTACGCCCACAACCGCCACAACATTGGGTTTATGGCGGCGGACGAGATCGTCCGCCGCCATTCCTTTTCCGCATACCGCGCCAAATTCCAAGGCGAGCTGGCGGAAGGTAAGCTCAGTGGTGAAAAAGTGCTGGTCCTGAAACCGCAGACGTTCATGAACGACAGCGGCCGCTCGGTCAAAGAAGCGGTCACGTTTTATAAAATTCCGTCCGAAAACGTTATCGTGCTGCACGATGAGCTGGACCTAGCGCCGGGCAAGTTGCGTGTCAAACGCGGCGGGGGGCATGCGGGTCACAATGGCCTGCGGTCCATCCATGCACACATTGGCGAAGGCTACGCCCGGGTGCGCTTCGGCGTCGGTCATCCGGGTCACAAGGACCGGGTTTCCGGCCACGTACTCAAGGATTTCACCAAGGCCGATCAGGATTGGGTCGTCGCGGAACTGGATGCGGTGGCGGATAACCTCGATTTGCTTTTCGATGGGCGCGATTCAGACTTCATGACCCGTGTGGCGCAGACGCTGCGTCCGCCCCGGAGTTCAAACAATAAGGCTTCGAACAATAAGAAGGACGAAAGCTAATGGGTTTCAAGTGCGGCATCGTGGGGCTTCCCAATGTGGGCAAGTCGACGCTTTTCAACGCGCTCACGGCGACAGCGGCGGCGGAAGCGGCGAACTTCCCGTTTTGCACCATCGAACCCAATGTCGGGCGCGTCGGCGTGCCCGATGCGCGGTTGGATCAGATCGCTGCGATCGGCAAGTCCGCGCAAATTATTCCCACCCAATTGGAGTTCGTCGACATCGCCGGTTTGGTGCGGGGCGCCAGCAAGGGCGAAGGGCTCGGCAATCAGTTTCTCGCCAACATTCGCGAAGTGGACGCCATCATCAAAGTGGTGCGCTGTTTCGAAGATGAAAACGTCACCCATGTGGACGGTGCCGTCGATCCGATTCGCGATGCCGAAACCATCGAGACTGAATTGATGTTGGCCGACATGGAAAGCCTGGAAAAGCGCAAAGAAGCCTTGGTCAAGAAGGCGCGCGGCCAGGACAAGGAGGCCAAGCAGACCTTGGAGTTGGTGGAACGCACTTTGGCCGCCTTGGCCGACGGCAAGCCTGCGCGCACGGTTGAGCGCACGGATGATGAGCAAAAGGCGTTTCAAATGCTCCAGCTGTTGACGTCCAAGCCGATTTTGTATGTCTGCAATGTGGATGAAGATTCGGCTGCGGACGGTAACGCATTGTCCACCAAGGTGGCGGAGATGGCCAAAGAGCAGGGCGCGCGTTCCGTGGTCATCTCGGCGAAGATCGAAGAAGAGGTCTCCCAGCTCGACACCGAAGAAGAAAAGCAGGAGTTCTTGGAAACCCTGGGCCTGGAGGAAACGGGGCTGGCGCGTGTGATCCGCGAAGGTTATGCGCTGTTGGGTTTGATCACGTTCTTTACCGTCGGTCCGAAAGAGGCCCGTGCCTGGACCGTGCACAATGGCGCCAAGGCCCCTGAGGCCGCAGGCGTGATCCACACGGATTTCGAAAAGGGCTTTATCAAGGCCGAAACCACCGCTTACGACGATTTTGTCGAATTGGGCGGAGAACAGGCCTGCAAGGAAGCCGGCAAGATGCGCCAGGAAGGTAAGGACTATCTCGTCCATGACGGCGATATCTTCCTGTTCCGTTTCAACGTTTAAGTTGCTTTAAGGCCGGAAGGCCGGGTCCTAGTAACACGCTCCCTGGGACGGGCAGGTCCACGTGCCGAAGGTGGCCGCATCGAACTGGCGGTACAGCGGCACCGATCCGGTGACGTTGGGCGATGGTTTTGTTTGCCCCAGAAAATCCGCATGGCGTTTGAGCACTTGGGCAAGGCCGTAGTTGTAAGCGCCGTATGGAATTGCCCCCTTGTACAATCCGTAGCGCAACTGACTGGTTCGGGTTTCCAGGATATCCTCGCTGGCGGAGGTGTGTTGCCCGGCGTTGGCGCGCAGCGTATGGCAGTTGCGGACCGCGGCTTCCAGCGCGCCGATGGCCTGGGCTTCGTTTTCACCCGGGGATTCGTTGATCATCAGCATTGCGCGTGTCGGCATTTCCCCAGGCCGTAAGGGCATTTTTCCGGACAAGAGCTGAATGTTGCGGTTGTCGTACATGGTTGCGCACAGCGCGTTGCCGCGCTGTTGCGCGCCATAGGAAAACGCCGGCGGCGCGGACCCGACACATCCCGCAGTGCTCAGGATCGCGATGGTCAAAAGGCCACCAAAACACAACCAAAAAGAATTAATTATCTTTACATAGTTATACATGATTGTATTTTTGCTTAAACGTGATTCAACGGGAGTGTTGCGATGAGCCTGTGGCTACGGCGCGGTTTGGTGGTCGGGTTGGTGGCTGGTTTGCCCGCAGCTTTGAGCGGGTGCGCCCAGTATTCCGTCGCCGGGCAATTCGAAGATACCGGTGAGCTTTTTTTTGGTGCCGCCGCCGTTTCCCTGACGGACGCCGGTACGCTGGAGATCGCCACCGCCAATGGGCGCACCACCTGTACGGGGGCCACCCGTGTGTCCACGCGCGCCGCCCTGACGTCCAATTCCGGGATCCATGGAAGCGCCAATGCACGTTGTAACGATGGGCGCACCTTCAAGGTCGATTTCATCCAGACCTCCCACAGCGGTGGCCATGGCCAAGGCATTGATGATCGGGGAAATGTCGTGCGCATATTTTTCGACACCTCCAGCGATGCCGTTCGTGCGCGCCTGGACAAAAGCCGTCTCGACAATCTCATCCGCTAAACCAGCCACTTGGAATGAAACGTGAAAATCAAATGAAGTCGGCGATGATGCGTGCCGCGCGCTTGCGGACTTGTTCGACGATTTCGGATTGGCCGACATTGCGTCCCCCGGCGTAAAGCGCGATTTGGGTGGTGTAGGTTTCTTTGAAACCGCGACGGATCACTTTTTCGTCCTCACCCGGGTCGTCGATATCCTTGAGTTTTTCGCTGCGGCTGAAGGTCACGCGTTTTCGGCTTTCCCTATAAGGTTTGACGACGCCAAAGGTGACCTTTGCGACGATCATGTATGTATCATCCGTCGCGAAACTGCCGATGATGTGGCCAAGTTCGGCGCCTGCCACGGTGCCGGTGATGATGCCGCGCTGCGTATCCCCACCATAGGTCGCGCCCAACAGCGCACCGACCAAGCTGTAAGTGGCCGCGCGGGTGGTTTGAATTTGCCCGCTGTACATGACGTTGACGTCCATCATCAAACCGAAGTCATCCGCCTGCGTGGGCTCATAGCCTTTCCCGGTGTAGGCATCACGAAGCTCGCCCTTGAATGCGCTGAGAACGAATGCGGGATCGCCTGAGGTGTTGCGTGTGCGCACCTTGATCTTGCGGTTGTTGTAAAACGAGGCATCGGTGACGATGTTGTGTTCGATGGCGGAACCGAACATCAACCCGCTGTCTTCATTGACGACCATGCCCATGCGCGACTTTGTCGAACCGATGCAGGCGCTGAGCGTCAAAGCCAGCACGAGGGATAAGGCAAGAGTGATGTGTTTCATGGCTTAGCTGTCTCCCCCAGGCGGAACGGTGAAACCGGGCAGATGTTCGTTCATAAAGTTCAGCAGTTCGGAATAGTGAACGGAAAAATTCAGGCCTTCGGCGATGTGCTTTTTAATGGCCCATGTGTTCATGCCGACCACGCGGTTGCCCAGGAACAATGGCCCACCGGAATTGCCCCGGTTGATGGGTGCATCGGTCTGGATGTAGAGCACTTTGTCGCCCGCGTAGCTGGGCAGGTTAATGCTGTGATGCTTGCGCACTGCGCTCACGATGCCGCGCGTGATGGAAAATTCCAGGCGGTGGGGGTGACCGATCGCTTCCACGCTGGTTCCTAAATCAATATTGCGTCCGGTATAAAACGCCACCGGACGGCCCCGGTCCTGGACCTTGACCAACGCGATGTCCAGACGGGCATCCCTCCCCAAAAGGGTGCCGAAGGTTTCCCGCCCGTCATAGGTTTTCATTTCCACGAACGCGTGCTCGTCCACCACATGCCAATTGGTCATCACCACGTCGGGGGTAACGTAAAACCCCGAGCCCATGGGTCCTTTTCCGGCGTAGACGGCAACGACGCTGTCGAACCGTGGATCGTTCAAGGGGCGATCGTCGAAGGTGTTGGCATTGATCTGGGCGAGGGCGGCGTTGCGACTTTTGAAAATTTCGTTGCGCAGCGCCAAGGCGCTGGTGATGGGGCGGGCTTCGTCACGTTTTGCGGCGTAATCCTTCAGCAAAGCAGACAATTTCACAGCGGCACCCTGCTTTTCGAACGCATCGACATCCTTCTCCTTGTCGTGGTTCTTGGCATGCTGCTTACGTTTGGGATCATATCGCGAAATCCGGTAAGCGACTTCGAAGCGCTGCTGTTCGGAATAATCGAAGGTGGACTTGACGTAAGTTTGCCGGGCGCGGTCGATCACATACGTGTTGACCGTCATTGTCCGGCGCGCCTGGATTTTGGCCTTATCGAAGGCATAGGCGAAAATCAACGGCGTGCCCACCGGCCCACTGTCATTTACGATGCCTTGGTGCGGGACCAAGGAAGAAACGCCTTGCTGCCCAGGGATGTAGTCCGTCGCTGAGTCGTCGTCGGCGATGACGTAAGGTTGGCCGCTGTAACCCAGGAACAGGGTGGATTCCACCGGTTTGAGGCCGAGCACCCGGCGCGACGCCTTGGCCAGGGCGACTTCAAAAACGATCACATAGCGGGGGGCTTCGGATTGCGGATTCAAGGCGGCATCCAAACTCACCCGTTTGGCACCTATGGGTAAATCCACATCGACAGATAGGGGGAAATCGATCTGACCGCCCCTCAGCAGGGTTTGGCTGGTGGCTTCCACCAGTCCCACGGTGGTTTCTGGGGCCAAAAGAGCCAAAAGGTTTTTCGGGTTCGCCTCCGACGCCGCCACGGACCAAGGCGTGCTGGTGACTAAGGCCAGCAGCAGCCAATGTTGAAAGACAGATCGAACCCGAAGTATGAACACCATTGGCGATAGATACCATGTTGAGAGCAATCATGAATATACACACGCGTTAATAGATATGTCGAGAATTATAGGTCTATTTACGCGAATAAGAGTGGGGCTGTTCGGCGCGGTATTGGCATGCTAGAACCTGTGGTGCCTCTTTTGGCGCGTATCTGGATCATCTTAGGGGAGTAACTTCATGACGGCACCCAACACCCCGCCGGGCACCCCGCCTGTTATCGGCGTGATCGGCGGCAGCGGTATCTATGAAATCGACGGTTTGGAAAACACCGAATGGAAAAAGATCGACAGTTCCTTCGGCCAGCCGTCCGACGAACTGCTGTTCGGTGAGCTGGATGGTCTGAACATGGTGTTTTTGCCGCGTCATGGCCGGGGGCACCGCATTCCGCCCTCCGAGCTGAATTTCCGCGCCAACATCGATGCCATGAAGCGCGCGGGCGTGACGGAAATCCTCTCCGTTTCCGCCTGTGGTTCGCTCAAGGAAGAGTTGCCGCCGGGCTCTTTCGTGATTTGCGATCAGTTCATCGACCGCACCTTTGCGCGCGCCAAAAGCTTTTTCGGCACCGGCTTGGTGGCGCACGTGGCGCTGGGTCATCCGGTGTGTTCGCGTTTGGGCGACGCTCTGGAGGAAGCGGCCAAGGAGCTGGGCATCGACCACCAGCGTGGCGGCACGTACTTGGCCATGGAAGGCCCGCAGTTCTCCACCCAGGCGGAATCGCACATGTACCGCAGCTGGGGTTGTGATGTAATCGGCATGACCAACATGCCCGAAGCCAAATTGGCCCGGGAAGCCGAGATGTGCTACGCCACCGTCGCCATGGTCACCGATTATGATTGTTGGCACCCCGACCATGACCACGTGACGGTGGACAGCATCATCAAGACCCTGCTGGACAACGCGGACAAAGGCCGATCGCTGGTCAAGGCGGTCGCGCCGAAACTGGCGGGCCGAAGCGATAGCTGCACGGACGGTTGTCACACGGCGCTGGATACCGCCATCATCACCGCGCCCGACGCGCGCGATCCGGACATGATCAAGAAGCTCGACGCTGTCGCCGGGCGGGTTTTGCAAGGCTAAGGCCCCAACCTGGAAGGTAAAGATTATGAAAGTCAACGGCATGCCCATGCGCACCATCTGGGTCTCCAGCGACGGCCAGGCGGTGGACATCATCGATCAGACCAAACTGCCATTCGAGTTCGAAACCGTACGCCTGGAAACAGTGGAGGAAGCGGCCCACGCCATCTTCGACATGCTGGTGCGTGGCGCGCCCTTGATCGGTGCGACGGCGGCTTACGGCATGGCGCTGGCGATGAAGTCCGATCCCAGCGACGCCAATCTGGATCATGCCTACAAAGTGTTGTTCGAGGCCCGCCCCACGGCAGTGAACCTGCGCTGGGCCATCGACGAGCAGAAATCTATCCTCGCGCCTCTGTCACCGGAGGCACGGTTCGAAGCGGCGTGGAACCGCGCCAGGGAAATTGCGGACGAAGACGTGGCGATTTGTTCGGCCATTGGCGATCACGGCAAGGACCTGATCGCGGCGGCCTTCGAAAAGGCGGGGAAATCCCGTCCGGTGAACGTGTTGACCCACTGCAACGCGGGCTGGCTCGCGACCGTGGATTGGGGCACCGCCATCGCACCGATTTACAAAGCGCACGAAGCCGGCATTCCGGTGCACGTGTGGGTCGATGAAACCCGCCCGCGCAACCAAGGCGCCAGCCTGACGGCATGGGAACTGGGTCAGCACGGTATCCCGCACACCGTTATTGTCGACAACGCCGGTGGGCACCTGATGCAGCACGGCAAGGTGGATCTCTGTATCGTCGGCACCGACCGCACCACCCGGACCGGAGATGTGTGCAACAAAATCGGCACGTACTTGAAGGCCTTGGCGGCACACGATAATCACGTGCCGTTCTATGTGGCGCTGCCGGGCCCGACCATCGACTGGACACTGGATGACGGTTTCAAGATTCCCATCGAAGAGCGTGATGAAACCGAGGTCACCTGGATGAACGGCATGACGTCATCCGGCGAAGTTGTAGGCGTGCGCATCGCTGCGGACGGCTCCAAAGGCGGCAATCCGGCCTTCGACGTCACGCCTTCGCGCATGGTGTCAAAGCTGATCACGGAGCGCGGTGTATGCGAGGCTTCGGAAACCGGCCTGCGCTCGCTCTATCCGGAACAGCCGGAAGCGTGGAAGTAAACGGGCGGCCCCCATGCGCCACATCGACCTTCGCAACAAGATCATCAAAACCGCGCTGCAGCTCAATGAAACGGGCCTCAGCGCGGGCGCATCGGGAAATGTGTCCGCGCGCATTCCCGACGTGGACGGCGGCGGCTTCCTGGTCACACCGTCGGGCGTTAAATACCACAAGCTGCGCGCCGAAGATATTGTCTACATGGACTTCGAAGGTAACGTTATTGAGGGCCATTATGTGCCGTCCTCGGAATGGCGTTTCCATATGGATATCTACAACGCGCGCGATTACGCCAAAGCCATCGTGCACGCCCATCCGCCGTACTGCACTGCGCTCGCGTGTTTGAACAAGGGCATTCCGCCGTTCCACTACATGGTCGCGGTTGCAGGCGGCAAGAACATCCGCTGCTGTCGCTATGAGCCTTTCGGTACGGAAGACCTGTCGAAAGCGGTGCTGGAAGCACTGGATGGTCGCCGCGCCTGTCTGATGAGCCACCATGGCATGATCGCTTACGGCGACAACCTGGAAAAGGCCTTGAGCCTGGCGGTCGAGGTCGAGGTCCTGGCCCAGCAATACCAACTGGTCCTGCAAATGGGTGAGCCGGAATTGCTCTCCGACCAAGAGATGGAAGATGTGATGCACCGTTTTTGGACCTACGGCGACAACGCCCAGAAGGTCGAGGACCAGAAACGCAGGAAGCCGCGCAAGCGCTGGAGCGCCAACGTCAGCTATCCCAAGCGCTCGACCTTCTACAAATTGCCGGACGAGAAGGACAACCTGTAACAACGGCTTCGGATCATTCGCACTCACGGTTGGCGATATCTTGTGGAGCGCCTGTATTGCGTGTATGGATGGCATGTTCGCAAATGACAAGGGGAGGCAGCCATGCCCATGCCAACCACACCGATCGAGGCCTTGGAGATATCGTCCCGTAGCCTCAGATTCAAAATGAACATGGTGGTCAAATGCGCCGAAATATTCGGATTTTGGAATCGTCCCGATCAAAAAGCGGCCGCCTCGTTCGAGGAGATGGCTTTACGGGACAAGTTCTACTGGGTCTACAAATGCATGAACCCGATCACCCGTGTGGAGAAGGGAGAGCGGGTAGAAGACCTGCTTGCGGTGGACAGCCGTATAGTTGGCCTGCCGCAGGATTTTGCTAAAGACAGCACGCTCACCCTTGGGGCCGCCGGCGATTTGTTCCAGACGCATGGCCTTGAACACTCGAAAGACATCCTCTTTGAGAATGTTGCCGATCTGTTGTTTGACCAGGGCGTTTCGTGTGCGAACTTCGAATCGCCCATCACCGAACAGGCGTTGCAAGAAGAGGTCATCAGCGACGAAGCCGCTCCCATCGAATGCTGTTCCCGGGATCAGTTCGATATCATCAAAGGGCATAAGGACAAGCGGTTCACGGTGTTGAACACCACCAACAACCACATGTTCGACATGGGGGTCGAGGGCTTGGAAACGACCCAGAGGATTTTTTCCGAAGAAGGCATTCTCGGCATCGGCACCAACAGCAAGCCGGATGAGTTCGGAAAAGGAAAAGTTCTTGTCAAGGACGGCATAAAAATCGGTTTTGTCGCAGCGACATATGGTCTTAATGGCCATGTGATGCCCGCCGAAGAAAGCCACCGCATCAACGTCGCGAAAATGCTTTCGAAATTTTCCGAGCCCGACCTGGATATCTTGAAACGCCAGATCGACGACTGTAAAGATCAGGGCTGCGACTTCATCATCGCGTCCTTGCATTGGGGCTACGAATTCGAATTTTTCCCGCGCAGACGCCAGGTGGACATCGCGCACACCCTGATCGAATGGGGCGCCGACGCCATTCTCGGCCACCATCCGCACGTGGTTCAGCCGGTCGAATATTACCGCACCCGCCGGGACCCGAACCGCGTTGCGGTGATCGCCTATTCCCTGGGAAGCCTGAACTGGGTGTTTTCAGCCCCGTATCTGGCGTTGAGCGCGATTTTGAACCTCACGCTCGCGAAAGGGCGGCTCGGTGGTCAGGACCTGACATATATCGAAACGGCCCGGGCGACGCCGGTGTTCCGCAGTTCCATCGATCACGACGGCAAGATACTGACGCGTATCGAAAAACTCGCCGATCATCTGGATGGGCGCAGCGCCAGCCATCCCCAGGACTATATCGCGGAACTCAAGCGTTACGCCGATTTGGTGCTGGGCGAAAGCGGGCATTCCTGAGCGCCCGCCTTGCTCGATCTCCGGCAAAAGGCCGCATGCGAAAGAGGGCCTATGAACGGGGACACGTTCAGTTCTTCACATCGATGGTATATGTCACCTTCCGGCCCGCATTGTCGATGCCTTTGCCATGTGCGCCTGCGCCGGATTTGAAGGTGCCTGAGGCCGTCAGATTGTCCGGACAGGTGACATTCCAAGTGCCGACGTTATGGCCGGTGTAGCTGTATGTCCCGGTGCAGGTGCTTTCCATACTTCTCGGCAGTTCGATGACCATGGTGCCTTCGGAACCGACCCGCACTTCGCGGATGGTGCCGCGTATCTCGCCCGCTATGCCGTTCCACTTCACGCGGATCGGGAATGTGGCGTCGAGCGTGCGTGACTTACGCAGTTTTTCGTAAAACCTTCTGTTCACTTCCTCTTGCCTTCGTCGTATCTCGGCAAGAACGGGCTCGTACAATTTGGGGTTCCCGCCATGATTCATAAGAATGCGGGAAGGATGGGTATATGTAGAATCGTAAAGCTCACCTGGGTGTATCTCTCCACATGTCACCATGCCGTAGTGTGGATGGTAGCTGAACTTGAATTCCCTCGCGTGTACACGAAACCAGGCCAAGCGTCCGCCATCCGGCAAATCTGAAATCTCAAGAATCGCAATATCGTCACTCTTTACATCTTTGCGATACAGGACGTTGCCGTCATGATCACGCATAACGAAGTCCCCACAGTCCTCGTCAATCAAGGTCTGAACGAGCCGCCCTTCCACCAGGTCAACGCCTTCGGCCAAATCCCCCGGCATCGTGCAACCCAAAATGGGGAGCAGGGAGGCCATGATCAGGGGGGTGAAGTGTCGCAAGGGCACCCTCTCTTTGCGTATGGCGGGAACACACAAGAATTGCACGCTATCACCTAAAAATCGACATCGCCATATTGACGTTTGATCAAACAAAAACCCCCGCCGAGTAAGGCGGGGGTTTGTTTTCAGCAGCTTGGATGCTGAGCGTTAGCCCGGCATTTTGTGCTTGTCCAGATCCTTCTGGTACTGCTCTTCGTACGGCCCGTGGGTGTACTCGTCCAAGCAGATACGGCTCCAGATGCGTTTCTTGAGCGCATACAGCATCGCCGTCAGAACGATCAAGTACAGCAGCACCTTGATGCCGAGAGACTTGCGCTCTTCGAGCTCCGGCTCGGCCGCCCAAGCGAGGAAAGTCGTGATGTACTTGGCTTCCTCTTCCAGGCTGGCATAAGAGCCGTCCGGGAATTCCACGCTTTCGCCGTAAAGCGGCTGCGCCATGAAGATCTGGTGGCCCGGGAAGTAGTCGTTGTAGTTGGTGCCTTCGGCCAGCTCGAAGCCTTCCGGAGCCTCATCCTGATAGCCCACCAGGAGCGAGTAAAGGTAATCCGGGCCGTTCTTGCGGGCCTTGGTGATGACCGACAGATCCGGCGGGTAGGCGCCACCGTTGGCAAAGCGGGCTGCCTTTTCGTTCGGGTACGGCGCGACGATGCGGTCCGACAGACGGGCGGGACGCACGAACATCTCGCCTTCGTCGTTGGGGCCGTCTTCGACTTCGTACTGCGCGGCCACTTCCTTGGCTTCGTCTTCGCTCCAGCCGATATCGACCAGGTTGCGATACGCCACCATGTCCATGGAATGGCAAGCGTTGCAGACTTCGAAGAAAATCTGGCCGCCCTTTTTGACATCTTCGCGGTTGAAAGTGCCGAACATGCCTTCCCAGGACCAGCTCATATCGATGGGTTTGACCGCGGCGCCAGCGGCGTGCGCCCCAGTGGAGATGGTCGCGGAGACTGCAAGGCTTAGGCCCAATGCGGTCGAAATGATCAGTTTACGCATGGATCAGTCCTCCTTCGCGCGGCATTTTTTCGACACTTCTTCGAAGATGGAGTTGGGCAGCGGCTTGGTTTTTTCAAACTTGCCCAACAACGGCATCAGAATGAGGAAGTGTGCGAAGTAATAGGCCGTGGCGATCTGGCCCCAGTACAGCATTTCCATACCCAAAAGCAGGTCGGTCGGTGCGTGGAAGCCGATGTAGCCCAGGAAGATGCAGTTCAGGAAGAAGATCCAGAACATCTGCTTGTAGATGGGACGGTAGGTCGCGGAGCGGACCTTGGACGTATCCAGCCACGGCAGGACATACAGGATCAGCACGCCCGCGAACATCAACAGCACGCCGCCCAGCTTGCTTTCGACGGCGCGCAGGATCGCGTAGAACGGCAGGAAGTACCATTCCGGCACGATGTGCGGCGGGGTCACCATCGGGTTGGCCGGGATGTAGTTCTCCGGTTCGCCGAAGAAGTTCGGGTTGAAGAACACGAAGTACATGAAGAAGATCATGAACAGGCCCAGACCGAACAGGTCCTTGATGGTGTAGAACGGGTGGAACGGCATCATGTCCTGCGGGGTCTTGATGTCGATGCCCAGCGGGTTGTTGGATTTGTGCACGTGCAGCGCCCACAAGTGGATCACCACCACCATCACCAAGACCATCGGCAGCAGGTAGTGCCACACGAAGAAGCGGTTGATGGTTGGCACGTCGACCGAGAAGCCGCCCCAGATCCAGGTCACGATGTAATCGCCGACCCAGGGGAAGGCGGAGAACAGGTTGGTGATCACGGTCGCGCCCCAGAAGCTCATCTGGCCCCAAGGCAGAACGTAACCCATGAAGGCGGTGGCCATCATGATCAGGTAAATGGTCACGCCGATCATCCACAGAAGTTCGCGCGGAGCTTTATACGAACCGTAGTACATGCCGCGGAACATGTGAATGTAAACGACGATGAAGAACATGGACGCGCCGTTCGTGTGCAGGTAGCGCAACAGCCACCCGTAATTTACGTCGCGCACGATGCGTTCCACGCTGGCGAACGCCACATCGGCGTGCGGCTGGTAGTTCATCGCCAGGAAGATGCCGGTGACCAGCATGATCACCAGAATGATGCCGGCGAGCGAACCGTAGTTCCACCAGTAGTTCAGGTTCTTCGGCGTGGGATAAGCGATGACGTTGTGATCGGCGTAGGTGAAAATCGGAAGCCGGTCGTCAATCCATTGAACCAAGCGGTTCGAGCTTTGCGTACGTTTCATGGTCGGCCTCACCCAATCACAATCATGGATTCTTCCGTAAACGTGTACGGAGGAATTGGCAGGTTGAACGGCGCCGGGCCCTTGCGGATACGCCCAGACGTGTCGTAGTGCGAGCCGTGGCAGGGGCAATACCAGCCATCATATTCGCCCTTGACGTCACCGATCGCTTGGCCGGCCGGGATGCAACCCAGGTGCGTGCAAACGCCGATGGCCACCAGCCACTGGGGCTTTTGAACGCGGTCCGCATCCGACTGGGGATCGCGCAAATCGGCCACATCGACGTCTTCGGCGGCCTTGATTTCTTCCGCCGTGCGGTGGCGGATGAAAACCGGCTTGCCGCGCCACAGGACGGTGATGGCCATGCCTTCTTCGATGGCGGACAGGTCGACCTCGGTCGAAGCCAGGGCCAAAACGTCCTTTGCGGGATTGATGGAATGGATGAAAGGCCATGCTGCCATGGCGACACCCGCCACGCCCAGCGTGGTGGTGGAAATCAGAAGAAAGTCGCGACGCGGGGCGTCAACGCCTTCTGCAGTGTTTGTGGGATTATCCGTCATGATGACGCCTTTCCTGACCTTGGTCACAGGCTCTAGTCACAGCTCAAGCGGGCTGCTTTTATAAAGGCGGGAAAGGGTGACTTTTCCGTCCCCCGGACGGCATTTTCGCCGACCGTATAGCTGCCCTGCACAACATAAACCGGGCTGGCACATGAAAATGTGCCGCCCGATCTCGGCAAACGGTATATAAGAAATCCACACTAGAAAAAAGGGAAAAAATCAAACCCTTCTAATATAATCGTTTTGCGGGTGCGAAATATAATCGATCAAAGCTTGAGAATCATGAACTTAGCCCTTTATCAGCCAGATATTCCCCAGAACACCGGAACCCTTCTCAGGACCGCCGCGTGTTTGGATTTGGCCGTCGATATCATCGAGCCGTGCGGGTTCGTGTTTTCCGACCGTCACCTCAGGCGCTCGGCCATGGATTATCTGGATTTGGACCGAGTGGTCCGTCATGTGTCGTGGGATGCCTTTTACGCCCTGCGCCAAGGGCAAGAGGGCCGGCGTCTGGTGCTGCTCACCACCAAAAGAGCGAATATTTACACGGATTTTGCGTTTGGCGAGAACGATGTATTGCTGCTGGGCTCCGAAAGCGCGGGCGTGCCGCAAGACGTGCACGACGCAGCGGATGCGCGCTTGACGATTCCCATGTCGGCGGGTGCGCGGTCCCTGAACGTTGCCGTGGCGGGCGCGATGGTATTGGGCGAGGCGCTGCGCCAGACCGGTGCGTTTCCCGCTTGAGGGCTTAGGGCCTGGCCCTAAGCGCCGGAATCGATGGTTTTGCGCAGTTCGTCCAAGCACTCTTCCCGACCGGGGCGGAAGTCCCGATCTTGCCACCAAGCTTCCACCTGTTTGAGAAGTTGTCCCACCCGGGGGCCATGGGATACGCCCAATGCCAGGACGTCCCGGCCTTGCAGCGGGAAGGGAGTGGTCTCGACCTTCAGGGCGGCTTCGATGAACGCGCGCCAGGCTTCGGTGCGATTCGACGGCAAGTGGGCCTCTTCCGCCAGTTCGTCCGCCCACGTCAATAAGGCGCGGTCGACGACAATGGCGTTGCCCAAATTGGCGCAGGCGATGTGTAGGGCCTTGGGCGTGATATCCGGATGAACTTCGGGCTTGGCGGCGCACATATCCGCCAAGTGCTTACGTTCGCGCTTGGAAAACTTGAGGCGGTCCGCGACGGCGAGGACTTGCTCAGGCTTCAGTTCCGGGCCCAACAAGGCCGCCAGCCGTCGTACGGGGTCGATCTCCACGCCATCGAACTTCATGGCTCGTTCCAATAACCACGCCACCATACGCAGCTGCCCCACATGTCCAGCTTCGGGAAGAATATGGTGCAATATCCGCTCCGCGCGCATCATGGTGACGGTGTCGGCGGGGTTGGGCGCAGTGAGAATGCGGAACAATTCCCCGCGCACCCGTTCACCCGACAATTCCGGCAAGCGGTGCGCCAGCTTGCGCGCGGCCAGCAGACCCTTGCTGCTGATCGGTGGTTTGCCGTATTCGGCGAAGAAGCGGAAGAACCGCAGCAAGCGCAGCACGTCTTCCTCGATTCGCTGTTCGGCGTCACCGACGAAACGCACCCAGCCCCTCCCTAAGTCTTCCAATCCGTTGTAGGGATCGTAAATGTTGCCAGCCTCGTCGCACGACATGGCGTTGATGGTGAAATCGCGCCGCGCCGCGTCTTGGGTCCAGTCATCGGTAAACGCGACACGGGCGTGGCGGCCATAGCTTTCCACATCGACGCGCAGTGTGGTGATTTCAAAATGCTGGTGGCCGACCACGGCGGTCACCGTGCCGTGTTTGATCCCCGTGGGGATCGCATGGATGCCCGCAGATTCGAGAATCTCCAGAACCTTTTCAGGTTCCACCGGGGTTGCGATGTCGATGTCTTTGGAAGGCCGCTTCAGGATCGCGTCACGCACGCACCCGCCGATGAAGCGCGCCTCTGCGCCCGCCGCGCGAAAGGCGTCCATCACCGTCCGGGTTTCCGGTGCGGTCATCCACGGTTGGGGAGGAATCAATCCGGTCGGTTCCACATCCGCCGCCTTATCCAGAAGCTATTCGGTTTTGGGGGCGACGTACTGGCCGGGCACAATGGTTCCGTCTTCCTTGACATACGGCGGCTGGTAGACGCTGCCCGGTTCGTTTTGGCCGAACACGACCATCGTTAATACCAGTCCCACTGCCGTCAAACCGATTCCCGCCAGGATCAAACGCAGCCACGGTGTTTTGATATCGTAGTCGGCGGGATCGTCGCCATCGACATGCTCGACCCCTTCGGCTTGGGCCTTGGTGCGCTTGGCTTGGACTTTTTTGCGGACCCAGGCAACCCATGCAAAGTACATCAGGGTGGGGAGGGCCAGCGGCAGGATGTATGTAAAGAATATGCGGACCATGTGCGCTCCAACAAAATTAGGCTCAAACGTATGACGCCGGCGGTTGATTCTCCATCAGGGTTTGATAGAGATCCAAGATCATCCCCGCCGTCGCACCCCAGATATAATAGTCCTGATAGGGCATGGCGTAAAAGTAGCGTGGTGTACCTTCGAATTCACGCAGGTGCTTTTGGTGGTTGTCGGGATTCATGAGAAACGCCAGCGGCACCTCGAATACCTCTGCGACTTCGTGGGGGTCGGGGTTCAGTTCGAACGGCGGCTTGACCAGCGCCACCACGGGCGTAACGGCGAAGCCGGTCCGCGTAATATAGGTGCGCAGCCGCCCCAATACGTCCATGTGGGCGCGATCCAGACCGATTTCTTCTTCCGTTTCACGTAACGCCGTCGCGACGGCGTCATCGTCTTGCTCTTCGACGTGGCCGCCGGGAAAGCTGATCTGGCCGGGGTGATGTTGCAGGTGGTCGGTGCGTTGGGTCAGCAGGACGCTCAACCCCGTCTGGTGCTCCACCAAACCGATCAGCACCGCGGCTTGGCGCAGGGGTTGGTGCGGACGCAGATCGGGATTGAGGTCGTGATCGCCGTGTTCGTTGGGCGTGATGGTTTCAGTGGCGGAATTTGAGATGCGCTGGATAATCCAATCGCGATCGAGCTTCATGCAAAACCTCGGGACAGTGATGGCTTAAGCATCGGTGTCCCGGTGTGTTTCCTCCAATGAGCCCAATGGAAAAAAAGAGCCGGAACTCCAAACGCCGAAGATTTCTTCGTCACCCAGATCCATGACCTCACCACGATCCACAAGTTCGTAATAAACGGAACGTTCCACGCGGGCTTCGATATTGTCGGGCAAAATGACATAAGGCGTCATTTCCCCCGTGGCCGGGCTGGTCTGCATCAGGATGGGCGTATCTTCCGAAATGGTGACCAGTTTGTCCACATTCGTGCAAAAGCTCAGGACCTGGTCTTCGCCAGAACCGTGACTGAACATCTCGATGATCAGAAGCGGCGCGTCCTCGACTTCGATGCGGCCCATTTCGCTTGGCGAAATCAACCAGTACACCCCATCTTCGGCGCGGGCCAGAATGGATGAGAACAGGCACACCATTTCGTGGCGGTTGATGGGCGTGCCATTGTAGAACCACGTCCCAGCGCGGTCGATTCGGATATCCAACTCGCCGCAATAGGTGCGCCCATCCAGAGATACGGGTAAGTCCAAAGCCGGCTCACCGAACTCTTGCTCAATCGGGAAATCCAGCTTTTCTTGAAGACGTTTGCCCATGATATTACCGGTGCCCCTTCGCGGTTAGCCTTTCGAAACCCCCTACCATCAGTGCAGATATAGGTATGCGCATGGGCGGAAAAAAAGCAAAAAATGCACAAATATGCGTGAAGCGCCCTTTTTCCGCCTCAGAAACGGCAGTTTTATAACCCTACAGTGTGCTCTCCGTCTGTTCCCAGTCGGGTGTGTGGCGGAACCATTCCACCAAAAAATCCACGAAAGCGCGGACTTTGGGCGAAAGATTGCGGTTGGACGGATAGAGCGCATAAACAGCCAAGGGGTCCGCGCAAAAATCCTCCAGGGCGGTTTCCAGCTTACCTTTATAGAGGGCGTGGCTGACGATGAACTGGGGACCATAGAAAATACCCAGCCCCTGAACGGCGGCGGAACGGAGCACCACATCGTTGTTGGTGGTGAGGTTTCCCCCGACCTTCACACTGAAGGTCTTTCCGGCTTCGCGGAACTGCCATTCGCCGGGGGTTGAAAGGTAAGAATAGATAATGGCCTTGTGTGCGCCGAGGTCGCGTGGGTGGCTGGGTTTGCCGTGAACCTGCCAATAGCCCGGCGCGGCGCACAGCGTCATGGCCACCGGCGCAATGCGCCGGGCGATGAGGCTTGAGTCTTGGAGTTTGGAAATGCGCACAGCCACATCGTAACCTTCGTCCACCAAATTGACCAAGCGGTCGGCGAACTCGATATCCAAGTGGACCAAGGGATAACGCTCTGCGAACGCGGCCAGGACCTGGGACAGATGCATAGCTCCGAAAGTGTGCGGCGCGCTGATGCGCAGCCGTCCGCGCGGTTCCGCTCCGCTGGGAGAGATCGCGTCTTCCGCGTCTTCCAAGTCTTCGAGAATCTTGCGGGCGCGCTCCACATACAGCCGGCCTTCGTCGGTCAGGTTCAGTTTGCGGGTGGTGCGATGCAACAGCCGCACCCGCAGATGATCTTCCAACCCCGCCACCTGTTTGGAGACCGTGGCCTTGCTGGCCCCCAGTTCGCGGGCGGCCTGGGAAAAACTGCCCTGGTCCACCGTGGTGACGAAGGCCTTGATGCCGGAAAGCAGATCCATCGTAACAGTTTCCTATTTTGAAACAGTATTGTTCAATTTGGCCCAATTGTTCAAGTGTGAAGCGGCGCTTAAATTGATGGGTAAGAGCAGGGAGACATCCCCATCTCCCAAACGAGAAAGGAGTTCGTCATGATTACCGTCACGCCGTTCAGTGAATTTGGCCATGCCGACCATGGTTGGTTGGACGCGCGCCACCATTTCAGTTTTGCAGATTACCACGACCCCCAGCGCATGGGCTTTGGGCTGCTTCGGGTGTGGAATGACGATCACGTCAAGGCCGGCACCGGTTTTCCGCTGCACGGGCACCGTGACATGGAA
Source organism: Magnetovibrio sp. (assembly GCA_028281525.1). Lineage (GTDB taxonomy): Bacteria > Pseudomonadota > Alphaproteobacteria > Rhodospirillales > Magnetovibrionaceae > Magnetovibrio. The sequence goes on along the minus strand of JANQJR010000036.1, from coordinate 31,316 downwards.
ATCATCACCTATGTGCGCCGGGGTGCGGTCAGCCATGAAGACAATTTGGGCAACCGTGGTCGGACCACGGCCGGTCAGGTCCAAGTGATGAGCGCCGGAACCGGCATCCGCCATTCCGAATACAATTTGGAAGACGAGGATCTGGATTTGTTTCAGATTTGGGTGAAGCCCGACGCAAAAGGTCATACGCCCCGGTGGGATACACGTACCTTTGACCGGGACCACGCCAGTGACGGCTTCGTCACGTTGGTTTCTGGCCGCCATGGTCAAGAACACGAAGACGCCTTGTTCATCCATCAAGACGTCACGTTTCTGGCGGCGATCCTGAATGCCGGACAAGAGGCGACGGTCGATTTGGACGCCGGACGCCGGGCCTATGTGGTCCCGGCCAAAGGTGAGATCGAAGTCAACGGCGTACGCGTGCCGGAGCGGGGTGCTGCTGCCATTTCCGATCAGGAAGGGCTGACCATCCGCGCGCTTGAAGACGCGGAGGTGACGGTTCTGGACCTGCCGTAAGAAACGTTGCAGATACACATTAAACTCCACCGTAACGGAGCCGGATTTGCTACAGTCAAATCCGGCTCTGAACTTTCGAGGACGAAGCATGAAAGCAGAAGTGAAGTGGCTGGGTGGGCGCGCCTTCGAAGGCGCAGCGGATAGCGGCCATAGCGTGATCATGGACAGCTCCCCCGATTTCGGGGGTGAAGATCGCGGCATCCGCCCCATGGAAATGCTCATGGTCGGCATGGGGGGCTGTACCTCCATCGACGTGATCAATATCTTGGAAAAGGCCCGCCAAGAGGTGACGGACTGTGTCGCCGTCATCACTGGGGAGCGTGCCGACACGGTGCCGAAAGTGTTCGTCAATATGCACGTGCACTTCAAGGTCACTGGGCGCGGTCTCGACCCCAAACGGGTGGAGCGTGCGGTGCAGTTGTCGGCGGAGAAGTATTGCTCCGCCTCCATCATGCTCGGCAAAACGGCGGAGATCACTCATGACTTCGAAATCATCGAAGCCGGCTAAAATCGCCGCTGTGCTGGCCGCTCTGGTGTTGGTGGGGGTCGGCTGTGCGTCCCAAGGCCCCACTGAGGATCCCATCCAGCGCAAGTTGCAGTGGTTTTCCTATCTGGAAGGCGGCGACTTCCGCGCCCGCTGCGGACCCGGCGCGCCGGACCGCTATAGGTTGGTCTACAACGGTGTGTATCTCGAACAGGTGCGCGCCTACGATCTTTACGCGGATGGCTACCTGGAGGTGCGCGTGGTCGGAGAGACGGATTTGACGAATTTCACCATCTCAAGCGTGCGCGATCTGCTCAAGCCCTGGCGCGGGGAAACCACGTCGATGCCGTTGACGTCCGGCGAAATGAATACGTTGATTGACGCCTTGACGCGCGACGGCGCCTTCGGCCCGCCGGCGGTGGGGACCGAACTGTCATCCAAAGGGTTTTTCTGGGCCATTGCGTCGTGCCACGACGGTGATTATCACTTCACCGGCTTAGCTTGGCCGTCGGATGCCTGGGGCATGGCGACATTTGACGACGTCTTGTTCGCCCTGGATCCATCACAAGTGCCGGTCAATCCACCGCGCGACACCGAGACCACACGCTTCGTGCGCCAACGTGACCGGTCGCAAAACGACAACGCCTTTCGGGTTCGGGTCGGTGAAAACGGTTTGGCGGGAACCTTCACCATTCCCCATTAAGCCTTTTTATGTGCGACAAGGATCATTGCCGAGAACCGCAACGCTGGTTACACTGCTGAAAAGGCCAGACAAACCACTGGGTTGAGGTTGTATTCAAATGCCTTACGTGATGCGCAACCCCGAAGGCCGGATTATCGCCGTGTTGAGCGAGCAGGTCGAAGGCAGCGAACTGGTCAGTTCCAATGATCCGGACTTGGGCAAGTTTCTCGCGGCGGATAGCCCGGAACAGCGCGCCCAGCGCGAGCTGATGGAATCGGACTTAGGCCTGATCCGTGTGATCGAGGATTTGATCAACGTGCTGATCGAGCGCGGCGTGATCATGTTCAACGACTTTCCCGAACCTGTGCAGAAAAAGCTGTTGGCGCGCAGTGGCCTGCGTCAGGAATTTTCCTACGTGGACGATCTGTTCAACGCCGATGAAAACGAATTCCTGCCGCCACCCGACGAGGACGGCGAAGGCTTTCTTTAAAAACTGGCATCAAAACGGGGAGGGTGTGGCCCCGTTTTCTGTGCGTGGTATCGGCTCAATCTGTCGATATAGAGGCGCGCGGGGTGTTTTGCCTGATACGCTGAACACACATTTTGGATTTTGGACCAGCCCATAAATGCTATAAATAAATCTTAAGTATAATAACAGAATAACTCTAAATTGCATCTCAAAATAAATAGTCATAGATACGACAATCTCACTACATCCAGCGCTTCTAATAGTTTGCCCTAAATAACCGAATACAATAATATCTGTCCTGGGTGCGAGACGTCATACCATGGCCGGTTGGGGAGCCGTGTTGGTTTTTTGGGGTACGTAAATCATGAGAGCCGTAAGCATTAAACAGATCGGTGGCATTTTGGTCACCGCGCTGGCGATTTCCGGTGTGATCTTCGTGGCGAGTTCCATCGTCATTCGCACCAACGTTTCCGACGCCAATCTCTTTTGGCAGCAGTATCAAGATGAATCCTCGCCGAAGGCCCGGGCCGTCGACGCCCTGGTCACCAATTTGGGTTTTGGCGGGATGATCCATCAGTTCAAGAACTACGTTTTGCGCCAAGACAAACCGCGGATTCGAAAGATTCTCAATGCCGCGGGCGGTGCTTTGGCCGCTCTCGACCAATACCAGGCCACCGGCGTCAGCGATCAGGAGGTCCAGGCCATTGAGGCGATCCGCGGAGTGATCAATCTCTACGCCAGCAATATGGAAATGGTCCAAGGCCTTGCCGAAGACGGCAGTGACGCCCGCGCCATCGACAAATCGGTGAAGATCAGTGACAAACCGGCTCTGGAAGGCATTGCCGTGCTGATGGCAGCTATTGCCGAAACCCGCCAAAGCGGGACCGGCGTCAGCACCAAGACGGAAATTCTGTCGACCATGCGCTCGGCCATGGGATATGGCGGCATGATCCACAATTTCAAGAATTTCGTTCTGCGCCAGGACGAACCCCGGATCGCCAAGGTCAAAACGGGGGTGGCCGGCGTGCGCGACGCCATCGCAGTCTATCGTGAACTGGGTGTCAACGCGGTGGAAGACGCCGCCTTGAATGACATTGAGAGCGTTGTGGCGTCTTACGACCAAAACATCGATGTCGCGGCGGGTCTGGCGAAAGAGGGCAACACGCCGGAGCAAATCGACAAGACCGTCAAAATCAACGACGGCCCGGCGTTGAAGGGCATGTCTGCGTTGGTTGCCGAAATTGCCGCTCAAAACCAGAGCAAACGCTTGGACCTGTCCGGATCCTTGAACACGGTGCTAACCATTTCCTTGGTGATCATGATGGTGGCGATCGTGTCGTCCGCAGCGTTGATTGCATTGTCGTTTTGGGCGCTTAACCGCCGTATCGTCAAACCCATCCACGAAATCACCGATACCATGGGCCTGCTGGCCGAGGGCACAACGGACTTCACCCTTGAAGAGGTGGATGACGACAACGAAATCGGTGAGATCGCACGGGCCGTGGAAGTGTTTCGGCAAAATAAAATCCAAGCCGATGAATTGACCGAAAAACAACACCAGGAACAGGCGGTCAAAGAACGGCGCGCGCAGGCCTTGGAAGATATGTCGTCGCGTTTCGAACAGGAGGTCAGCGAGGTTCTGGCGAAGGTCAGCGAAGCCTCGCAAACCATGAAGGCCACTGCGGAAGGCATGGCGGATACGGCGGAAAAAACGACAGAGCGCTCATCGACGGTGACCACAGCGGCGGAGCAGGCGTCCGCGAACGTGCAGACGGTCGCCTCGGCCGCCGAAGAGCTGTCCAGCTCCATCAATGAAATCAGCAGCCAAGTCAGCCAGTCGTCGCAGATCGCAGGGCGCGCCGTGCGCGATGCCGCTCACACGGATGAGCAGATCCAAGGATTGGCGACGGCGGCCAGCAAGATCGGCGAGGTGGTGGCTCTGATCACCGACATCGCCGACCAGACCAACCTGCTGGCGCTGAACGCCACCATCGAAGCCGCCCGCGCCGGGGAAGCCGGCAAGGGGTTTGCCGTGGTCGCGTCCGAGGTTAAAAACCTCGCCAATCAAACGGCCAAGGCGACGGAAGAAATCTCGACCCAAATCAGTGGTGTGCAGTCGGCGACGCAAAGTGCGGTCGAAGCCATTCAGGGTATCGGCAAGACCATCGGTGAAATCGATGAAATCGCCGCGACCATTGCCTCCGCAGTCGAAGAACAAGGCGCTGCGACGCAGGAGATCGCCCGCAATGTCGATCAAGCCGCATCCGGTACCGATGAGGTGACGACCAACATCACCGGCGTGAACCAAGCCGCCGAGGAAACGGGCAGGGCTTCTGCGCAGGTCTTGGAAGCGGTCGGAACCCTGGCGATGCAATCCGATGCCATGAGTGCGCAAGTCCGCTCTTTCATCCAGCAGGTTAAGGAGCACTGACTTTCGGTGCTCCTTAAACGCTTCGTTACTCTGCGGCTTCCGCCTGTTCCACCGGCTCAGTCCAGCGCAACACCGGCTTGCGCGCAGCCGCCGTTTCGTCGAGACGCCGGCGCGGGGTCAGGCGCGGGGCTTCCTTGAAGAAGTCCGCGTCGCCCGCCTGGGCGCGGTCATTGAGGCCGCGCAGCGTCTGGATGTAAAGGTCCAGGGTCTGCTTGGATTCCGATTCCGTGGGCTCCATCAACAGTGCGCCGTGCACCACCAGCGGGAAGTACATGGTCATGGGGTGGAAACCTTCGTCGATCATCGCCTTGGCGAAATCCAACGTGGTCACGCCGGTATCCTTGAGGAAATGATCGTCGAACAGAACCTCGTGCATGCACATGCCGCCGAACGAGACGCTCATCACGTCCTGCAATTGGGCGCGCAGATAATTGGCGTTGAGCACCGCGTCGGTGGACGCCTGCAGCAACCCGTCCGCACCGTGGCTGAGCATGAAGGTGAGCGAACGGATGAACACGCCCATTTGGCCGTGATAACCCTTCAAACGTCCGAACGGTTTGGCATCCGAGTCCGCCTGGTGTTCGACCAGACGGTAGCCGTTCGTGTCATGCACCACGTAAGGCACCGGGGCGAACGGCGCCAGGGCTTCGGACAGCACCACCGGACCCGCGCCCGGCCCGCCACCGCCGTGCGGGGTGGAGAACGTCTTGTGCAGGTTCAGATGCATGCAGTCGATGCCCAGATCGCCGGGCCGCACGCGGCCCACGATGGCGTTGAAGTTGGCGCCGTCGCAATAAAAATAGCCACCCGCTTCATGAATGGCGTCGGCGATGTCGATCACATCGTTTTCGAACAGACCACAGGTGTTGGGGTTGGTGAGCATGATGCCCGCCACATCGTCGCCCAGCTTGGCCTTGAAGGCTTCCAAGTCCACGCGGCCCCGGTCATCGCCGGGAATGGAATCGACCGAGAAGCCGCACGCGGCGGCCGTGGCCGGGTTGGTGCCGTGTGCGCTTTCGGGCACCAGCACGCGGGTGCGGGTGTCCGCTTCGCCCCGGTCTTCGATGGCGGCCTTGATGGCCATCATGCCGCACAACTCCCCGTGCGCACCCGCCGCCGGGCTCATAGCCACGGCGGGCATGCCGCACAGCGTCTTGATCCAATGCGCCAGCGTGTCGATCAGTTCCAGCGCACCTTGCACGGATGAGACCGGCTGCATCGGATGCAGATCGCCCAATCCCTTCATGCGCGCGGCCTTTTCGTTGACGCGCGGGTTGTGCTTCATGGTGCAAGACCCCAGCGGGTAGAATCCGGAATCGATGCCGTAGTTTTTCTGGCTCAAGCGCGTGTAATGGCGCACCACCTGCGGTTCGCTCAGGCCCGGCAGGCCCACGGCGTCCTTGCGGCGCATGCCGCCCAAGCGCTCGTCGCCGACAGATACGTCGGGCAAGTCGACGCCGGTGCGCCCATTCTCGCTCATTTCGAAGATCAGGGGTTCGGCGAACTCGAGCCCCTTGGAACCGCTGATGGTTTGCGTCGCGGGGGCTTGGCTGCCGCCGACGGGCACATTGGTGCGTCCCTGGGACATATCACGTGAGCGATCCTGCGACATCACAGCACCTCCTTCAACGCGGAGACCAGGGTATCCATGTCCGCGTCGGTGTTGGTCTCAGTTGCGGCGACGAGCATGAAGTTTTCCAGATCGCTGCGCTCCGGCAGCATGCGGGTGATCGGCACACCGCCCAAAATGCCGCGTTCCGCCAACGCCTCGACCACGTCGTGGGCGGGTTTGGAAAGCTTCACGGTGAATTCGTTGAAGAAGCTGTCATTCATCACCTCGACCCCGGCCACAGCCGCGAGTTTATCGGCCAGCTGACAGGCCTTGGCGTGGTTGAGTCGCGCGAGACGGGTAAAACCTTCCTCACCCAGAAGCGAGGCATGGATGGTAAAGGCCAGGGCGCAAAGGCCGGAGTTGGTGCAAATGTTCGACGTCGCCTTTTCCCGGCGGATGTGCTGTTCGCGGGTCGAGAGCGTCAGCACCCAGCCCCGTTGGCCTTCCACGTCCTGGGTTTCACCCGCGACCCGACCCGGCATTTGGCGGACCAGTTTTTGCGTGGTGGCGAACAGGCCCACGTAAGGCCCGCCATAACTGAGCGCATTGCCCAGCGACTGGCCCTCGGCAGCAACGATGTCGGCGCCCTGGTTGCCTGGCGCCTCGAGAAGCCCCAAAGAGACCACTTCCGTCGTCACCGCGACCAGCAGCGCACCCTTGGCATGCGCGGCTTCGGCGATGGGCGCTAAGTCGATGATGCGCCCGAACATGTCGGGGCTTTGTACCACCACGCACGAGGTCTGCTCATCGATCAGATCGGTCACGCTGGCCGGGTCCGCCGGGCGGGTGGGGTCCGAGTCCGGATGGACCAGTTCGATGTTCAGCGAATGGGCGCTGGTCTTGGTCACGTCGAAATAATGGGGATGGATTCCACCCGCGAGCACTGCGCGGTTCTTGCGCGTGGCGCGGCACGCCATCATCACCGCTTCCGCCGTGGCGGTTGCGCCGTCGTACATGGAGGCATTGGCGACCTCCATGCCCGTCATCAGGGCGACCTGGGTCTGAAATTCGTAAAGATATTGCAGCGTACCCTGGGAGACTTCGGGCTGATAGGGCGTATAGGCGGTGAGAAATTCGCCCCGTTGGATCAGATAGTCCACCGATGCGGGTACGTGGTGGCGGTATGCGCCAGCGCCTAAAAAACAGGGCGCGCTGGATGGCGACAAGTTTTTCGCCGCCATGGCGGCAATGGTCTGTTCGACCTCCATCTCGCCCGCATGCCCCGGCAGGTCCACCGGCTGAGACAGCAATGCCGCCTTCGGCACATCGCAATACATATCTTCGACCCGCTCGGCGTCAATGGCGGCGAGCATCGCCCGGCGGTCGTTTTCGGTATGCGGCAGGTAACGCATCGGCTCGAATTCCTTTTGTCAGCAGATGGGACTCAATCCAATCCGTCGACGAAGGCTTTGTAAGCGCCCTCGTCCATCAACTCGTCCAGTTCACCGGCATCGGACATTTTGACTTTGAAAAACCAGCCACTGCCACCCGGATCGCCGGTCACGGTGGCCGGATCATCGGCAATGGCGCCATTACCGTCGGTCACTTCGCCCGATACAGGAGTGTAGACTTCGGATGCGGCCTTGACCGATTCCACCACGGCCGCTTCGTCGCCTTTATTCACTGCCCGACCCGGTTCCGGCACTTCGACGAACACCAAATCGCCCAGTTGTTCCAGGGCGAAGCCGGTGATTCCGACGGTGGCGATGTCGCCGTCAACGCTGATCCATTCATGGTCTTCGGTGTATTTAACGCTCATGTTTTCAGTCCCCGTTTAGGTCTCAAATCGGTTTCAGGTTTTGTAGCTTTTGTCCGTGAAGGGCATCTTGACGACTTTCGCCGCCAGGGCCTTGCCCCGAACGATCAGATTCACTGCGGTGCCGGGCTCGGAAAATGCGATTTGCACATAGCCCATAGCGACAGGCCCGCCGACGCTGGGTCCAAAGCCGCCGCTGGTGATCTCGCCGATGGTGTTGCCATCCGTGTCCTGCACTTGGGTGCCTTCGCGCGCGGGCGCGCGGCCTTCGGGCAAGATGCCGACGCGCAGCCGCTCGGTGCCGTTTTCCAACTGGTCTAGGATCACACCGGCTCCCGGAAAGCCGCCTTCCGCACGGCGGCGTTTGTTGACCACCCATTTGAGGTCTGCTTCGATCGGCGTGGTCTCCTGAGTGATGTCGTGGCCGTAGAGGCACAGGCCAGCTTCCAGGCGCAAACTGTCGCGCGCGCCCAGTCCGGCGAGTTCGACTTCCGGCGCTTCCAGCAGAATTTTGGCGAAGTCCTGGGCCTGGGCGCTGGGCACGGAAATTTCAAAGCCGTCTTCGCCGGTGTAGCCGGAGCGCGTAACAAAGCATTTGATGCCGGCGATTTCGACTTCGCGGAAGGTCATGAACTTCATCTCTTGCGTTTGTGGGGCCAGACGCGCAAGCACTTCTCCCGCCCTGGGGCCTTGCAACGCCACCAAAGCGCGATCCGTGAGAATTTGCAGATCGGCGCGGCCCTTCGTGCCCGCTTCGATGTGGGCGAAGTCCTGATCCTTGCAGGCTGCGTTGACCACCAGATAAAGCCCGCCCGCAATACGTGTCGCCATCAAGTCGTCCAGGATGCCGCCTTGGTCGTTGGTCAGCACCGTATAGCGGGTTTTGCCTTCCGCCATGATTTGGTAGTCGCCGGGCACCAGGGTCTCGAAAGCTTCGATGGCTTCATCCCCCATAAGGAACGCCTGACCCATGTGCGACACGTCGAACAACGACGCGCCGCTTCGAGTGTGCAAGTGTTCCTTGAGAATACCCGCTGGATACTGAACCGGCATATCGTAACCCGCGAACGGCACCATTTTGGCGCCTAGGTCGCGGTGCAGCGAATCCAACGGTGTGGTGAGCAATGCCCCGGTACTCTGATCCGTCATTTCAAGTCTCCCAACAGATTCCGGCAGTCACCCGATCCTTTGAGGATAGGGTGCTGCCCCACTCTGTCTCGGAACCTGAAAGATTCCCCGAAACCCTAATATGCCAGGGGGCGGGTTACATCTTCGGTGAGGGGCCTGTGCACGTCGTCTGACGTAACTTCTGTTGGCCGCCTGCTTTCCAGAGCCTCGTCGCCGTCACGGTCCGTTTGCCTGAGAGATTCCGGGGCGGTTGCTCCTTCGGCGCTGTTTCATCGCTGAAGATGAAACAGTCTCTCCCGTGGCGGCTTCAATCGAGGAAACCAGTTTCGAATTTCAAAACCCGACATTCATGCGGGTTATCGTCATTGTAGTGGCTGGCCCGTTCAGGTCAATGGCCCGTCAGCAAGCCCACCTGGGGATATCCGGGCCTAACCGGCAGATAAGAAGGTCAAGGCGTGGATTCAAGGCCTTCAACGCGTCCTGCGCTGGTAGTCCACTTCCTCGCGGGTGAGTTGGAGACCTAAGTAAACCCGCCAATTCCGCCCGGTTTGACCAGCGTTGAGCGGCAAAATCAGATTGTGCGGATCGGGTCGTTGCCAGCGCAGTTGCGATAGGTTGGATGGATAGACCAATTTGACCGGAAAACGGGCCTGTTCGCGGAGATTCTTTTGCGAATCGGTGATCGCGACGAAATATTCAAATTCGGATTCGCCGGATGTGTTGGCCGGGCCGCGTTTGGACACAATGGTCGGGGCGACCACCACCACCACTTCCCCCGCACCGGTGGCGTCGGTGTCGTACAAACACGATTGGCCGAAGCCGACGATTTCTTCTTCGTGCAGCACATCGACGATGTCGCGTCCAGGACCGGGTTTGAAGCGCGTCAGCTTCGCCACATCTGCGACGATATAGATCTCCGGACACGGCAGTTGGGGAACGTCGTCAGCACTGCATGCGGTGAGACCCAGGGCCAATAGGGCCAAGCCCATCACGTACTTTCCGACGGTGGCGAGTTGGCGCATGTGTCGGTCCTACAAGCTTTTATGGGCGCCGTCGCACAGGGCGCCCTTTTTCGACGCGCGGCAGCCGCAAAAATAGACGTTGCCGGATTTTTCGGCGGTGTAGGGCTGGGGAGAAAATTCGCTGCCCTTGTGCTTGCCGTCGCAAAATGGCTGGTTCTCACTGAGACCGCAGGTGCAGTAGTAATAGGTCTTGCCTTCTTCGGCTTCGATCACGTAAGGGGCTTTTTGCGTACACACGGCTTCGCTCATGCGGATACTCCTAGGTTCTTTTGTTTGTTATGTGTCTTTTGGGGAGGTGACTGTAAAGAACGCGCGCGCGGCTTACAAGCGCCGGGGCGGACATCGGGGGGCGGACATCGGAACGTTGTTAAAAGTCCCGCTCCAATTGGGCGGTTTTGTCGACCAGTGTTGTCATGGTCGCCGCGACTTTTCCCAGCGCGCGGGCGCGAGCCCAGGCGTTTCGAATGGTCTTGGCTTCCGCCAAGGCCAAATGGAAGATTGACCACGCGGCGTCGTGTTCCCAACGCTTGGCCCGTTCTTCGGCGATGTCGCACAACATCCAGACCCGCGAAAAGGGACTCAGGATATCGTCGGTCGCCTTGGTTGCGGCTTCCTGAGCGCGGGTCGCGCCGTTCAAGTCGCCGCTCCGGCGGCGCTCATCGGCGATGGTCCAGAAGATATGCGCCTTGAGCCGGTCATCCCTGATCAAGTGCGCCGCTTCAAGGGCCTTGTCGAGAAACCGGGCGGCCTCTTCTCCGCCGATGGAAATGCCCACGTCGTTATACGCCAGCGCGATGCGTGAAAAGGCATAAGCCTTGGCGAACGGGAAGCGGATGTTGGCCGCACCTTCCTTGGCTTTTTGCAAGGTTTCTTTGGCGGCTTCGTATTCGCCGGCACCGGCCTGATAGGCGGCGATGCGCGCCAGCACCAAAGCGCGATAACGCACGGCTTCGATGCTTTCGGCAGTGATCAGCGCGGCTTCGGCGAACCCGGATTGGGCTTGGCCGGTGGCGGCGGCGACCAGCACGGGCACATCGTCCCCGCCGTTTTCAACTTTGGTCAGCAACTCCAGGGCGCGTTCCGCGTTGCCGCTTTCGGCGTAGGCGGACGCAATGTGCCGGTATGCTTTGTCCAAATTTTCCTTGTCGTGAATGCTTTCGAGCAATCGTTCCGCCATGGTGATCTGTTCGCCTGAAATGCCGTCCATCCCGGCCTTGTACAGGATCACCGCAAGGCGCGTGCGGAACGATACCCGGCTTAAGCGTGACGGCACACGTTCCATTCGGCCGTTCAAACGCTCGATCGTGTCGACGGCGTCTTCGGGTCTTGGGCCTTTGGCCTGGATTTCCGCGATCACGACGTAGGCTTCGACCTGCTGAATCGGATCGGGGATGATCTCAACCGCAGCCATGGCGTCATCGATTTCTCCGATGGCGGCGCGGGCTTTGGCGATATCGCGCAACGCCACCATGATCAGGCGCGGATCGTGAATGCGCCGGGTCGTCAGCGCCGCATCCTTGGCAAGGCCCGCGCGGGCTTGGGCGGTGAGTATTTCGCCCAGCGCCCAGTCGCGCATTTCCGGCTTGTCAATGTCGCGCGCGCTGTCGCTGGCTTCGATCAGGAGGCAACGGGGCTCCGGTTTGTCCATGCAGGCTTGGCTGTCATGGGGGATATCTTGCGTGCGGGCATACGCGCCTTCGATCAGGTTTCGGGTTGCGGGGTTTTGCAGCAGGGCGTCCCGCGCCGCTTCGGTGGATTTGCGCCGGGATTTTTCCAAACGGCCCAGCAGCATGCCCACCTGACCGCCGGTTTCCAGGTCACGGGCGAGCTGTTCGGTCGCCTTGCCGTCAACTTTCAAATCCGCACTTTTCTGATAGGCCTTGATGGCTGCTTCGGTCTGCGGGCCATAGCGACCGTCTATGGGGCCGAGGTAAAGGCCCTGGTCGGCCAGCTGCATCTGGATACGGCGCACCAGATTGCTCGACAATCTGGGGCCCTTAGGCGTGCCCAGGTCTTCTTCCACGCCCGCAGCCGTTTCGAAGGTCGCGAGGTTTCCCATATAGGCCGGATCGTCCACGCCACCAGCCACCGCCCAAGCCATGGTGGCGGCGCTGATCATCCCAAGAGCAGCAAGCACGGCGATCGGCCCTTGTGGGCGCATTTTCAGTCCTTATGTTTGGAGCCTCGGTGCCATATTATCTCATGGCCCGGGGCTGGTCACCAATCCATCAGACAAATCGATAAGTAAGGTGCGCGGCGTTTTAGCGTGAATTGATAAAGGATTGAAGTGCCAAGGGCCCGAATTCGTTGCGGCGGTGCGTTTGGCGGCGGCGATTTTTCGTCTGGACTAGGCGGCAAGGTCGCCGTAATGCTATTCATTACAAGGCCTTGGTAGCGAAGTCCGGGTGCAAAAACGTCCGGTCCAGGCAACGTTTTTCGCAAACCAAATGAAATAGGATAACGGGTCTGGACCCTATGGCGGTGTATACGGAAATTTCCGACGACGATTTGACGGCCTTCGTCGCGGCATATGACATCGGCGAAGCGCTTTCCTGTAAAGGCATCGCCGAAGGCGTTGAAAATTCGAATTTCTTGTTGGTGACCGATCAGGCGTCTTTCATTTTGACCCTCTACGAAAAGCGCGTTGATCCGGATGATCTGCCGTTTTTTTTAGGGCTCACCGAGCATTTGTCCCAGCACGGCGTGCCGTGCCCGGTACCGGTGCGCGCAAATGACGGTGACGTGCTGCGCAGTCTCAGCGGGCGGCCCGCCGCGATTATGACCTTTCTGAACGGCATGTGGCCGAAGCGAATCGACAATCACCATTGCGCCGAATTGGGCCGCGCCATGGCGAAGATGCATCTGGCCGGGGCCGATTTTAAGCTCACTCGCCCCAACGCCTTGAGCGTCCGGGGGTGGCGTCCGCTCCTGGATGCTTGCGAAGGGCGTGGGGAAGAGGTACAGGCGGGCATCACCGACGCCCTGACCCAAGAACTCGACGCGCTGGAACAGGGTTGGCCCACGGATTTGCCCTGCGGCGTGATCCACGCCGATTTGTTTCCCGACAATGTGTTTTTCCGGGGCGAACATTTAAGCGGTCTGATCGATTTCTATTTCGCTTGCAACGACCTCTTTGCCTATGACGTGGCAATCTGTCTGAATGCCTGGTGTTTTGAGCGTCATGGCGACTTCAACGCGACCAAGGCGCGCAAACTTCTGGCCGCGTACCGCAAGGTCCGTGATTTTTCCAAAGAAGAGATGGAGGCCCTGCCCCTGTTGGCGCGCGGCGCAGCCATGCGTTTTTTGCTGACGCGCTTGTATGATTGGCTTAACACCCCCGAAGGCGCTTTGGTAACGCCTAAGGACCCGTTGGAATACTTAAAGAAACTGCGCTTTCACCAGGCCGTCACCGGCCCTGGCGCTTACGGACTGGACTAACACGCTATGAGCAGCGAAGACATTGTCGACATTTATACCGACGGCGCGTGCAGCGGCAACCCCGGGCCCGGCGGTTGGGGAACCATCCTGCGCTGGAAGGGCGTGGAAAAGGAATTTTCCGGCTTTGAGTCCGAGACCACCAACAACCGCATGGAACTGATGGCCGCCATCGTCGGGCTGGAGAAGCTCAAGCGCGGGGTAGGCAAGGTGCGCATCCACACCGACAGCACCTACGTGAAAGATGGCATCACCAAATGGATTCACGGCTGGAAGAAAAACGGCTGGAAAACATCCGCCAAGAAGCCGGTCAAAAACCAGGATTTGTGGATGCGCCTGGATGAAGCGCTCGCCAGCCACGATGTCGGGTGGCATTGGATCAAGGGCCATTCCGGGCATCCGGAAAATGAGCGTTGCGACGAAATGGCGCGCCTGGCCATCAAGCAATACAAGGACGCTTACGAAATGTGAGCAAAAAACGGCCCTGCGTAGGGACCCGTTTCCAACCACACAGAATGCCGTTGGTTATTGCATCGGCGCGTATTTCGGCTTCGTGCCTTTGGTGGCGACTTCTGGTGGTGTGGTCAGGCTGTAGGCGCTGGTGTCGCGGAAATACAGTTTGCTCTGAGCCAATTTCTGCGCTTCGGCAATAATGGTGTTTTTATCCGCGTCCGTTTCGGCTGTGTCGAGGCGGTTACGAACGTCTTTTTGTTCCTCGGCGGTGAGCAGGTTACGGTAGCCCTGACCCAGTTCGGCGTTGAGCAATTTTTGTTTGCGGATGCGTTCGGCGATATTGACCCGGAGCATATTACGCGTGGCTTCGGTATCGGCGAATTCCCATTGCGCGCGCAAGATGTCGCGTTCACAGGGGCGGAGCTCATGCATTTCCGGAACAGTTGAGCCGTATATGTCCGTCATTTGGGCGTTGGACGGTGTCGTGATCAAAACACACACGGCGCCAATGGTGGCGAGGAGAGTTTTCATCGGAGGACCCTTGCTAGTTATTGTTGTTCAAATATTAGCTTTACGTCATATAAGAATCCAGGCCTTTTCTCTGTGATAATCCGCACAGGCGCACAAAAAAACGGGCCCCGTCGGGGCCCGTTTCGGTGGGAAGGCATTCAGCCTAAATTCGGGCTCAAAGCTTGGAAAGCTGCGCTTCGGCGCTGGAGATTTCAAATTCTCCCGGCGGCTCCACGTCGATGGATTTGACCGTGCCGTTCTCAACTACCATGGCGAAACGGTCGGAACGGGTGCCGAGCCCGGCGGCGCTGACATCGAATTCCAAGCCCATCTTGGTGGTCAATTCACCATTGCCGTCGGAAACCATGCGCACCTTGCCATTCACACCAACGTCTTTGGCCCAGGCGGCCATGACGAACGGGTCGTTGACGGCAAAGCACATGACTTCATCGACGCCTTTATCCGCGAATTGATCGGCCAAGCCGACGAAACCCGGCAGATGCTGGGCGGAGCAGGTTGGCGTGAACGCACCGGGGATGCCGAACATCACCACGGTTTTGCCGCCGAACAGCTCACCGGTATCGATGCCCTGTGGGCCGTCGTCGGTCATCTCGAAAAGGGTTGCGGCGGGGATTTGATCGCCAGGTTGGATGCTCATTTTCGCTCTCCCAATTTTTTAAGAATTCAACCAATAGATTGCTTCTTAAAGTTGGGAATGGAGCGGGGGATTGCAACACAATATAACGATGGGCCCTGAGCCTTAAGTCCCGCCCCAAGTGCTTGCTAGCGGGTCATCGCCATGGCGCCGGCGCCGGCCTTGTCCAAGGCTTCGACCACCACCGACTGGCTAAGCAGTTCGGGCAACGCGATGCCGTTCGGTGCGCCGGGGCCGTAGACCGCATTGAAAGGGATGCCGTAGCGCCCGAACGACGCCAAATAGGCGGCGATCGCCGGGTCGGGTTTGGTCCAGTCCGCCTGCATCGCCACCGTGCCGGAACTGCCCAGACGGGCGTAGACTTCACCTTCTCCGATGACCACGACCTTGTTGACCTGACAGGTGATGCACCATTCGGCGGTGACGTCGACGAACACCACGTTGCCCTGTTCGACCAGGGTCTGGATTTGCGCGGTGTCGAAGGGCTGCCACAAGTCGTCCAGGTTTGCCGTTTGGTTCTGGTTGGCGGTGGTGTCGGCGATGGTTGCGGGCACGGCGAACGCCAGAACCGCCAACACGGAGACGGCGGCCCAATCCAAACGCCCGTACTTGTGGCC
Organism: Magnetovibrio sp.; assembly: GCA_028281525.1. Lineage (GTDB taxonomy): Bacteria > Pseudomonadota > Alphaproteobacteria > Rhodospirillales > Magnetovibrionaceae > Magnetovibrio. The sequence goes on along the minus strand of JANQJR010000036.1, from coordinate 15,546 downwards.
CAGACGCTTGTGCGCATAAAGCGTCGCCGCAATCGCCACCATCGCCGCGCCGATCAAGGCGGCGGCCAGATCGCTCACCTGAAACGCCAGGATGCTGACAAGCCAAACGCCGGTACCGGCCAACGCAAAGCCGAGGACGCGGCGCAGGATCACCATCCAGCGCCCGGGCTTGGGCATCATGGTGGCGAATTTCGGCCGCGCCGCGACCAACAGGTAGGGCAGAGCCAGGCCAATGCCAAGCGCGGTGAAAATGGCGAGAATCTCAAATGCGCCGCGCGCCAGCGCGAACCCCACGGCGGTGCCGAGAAACGGGGCGGAGCACGGCGTCGCCAGAAGCGTCGCGAACGCGCCGGTCATGAAGTGTCCGCCGAGGCCGTGCACGTGCGTTGCGGGCTCGCCGATCTCATTGACGCTTTCGGGCAGGCGCACCTCGAAAAAGCCCCACAGATTGCAGGCGAACAGCGTCACAATCAGGGCCATGGCGACGAGGAACCAAGGGTGTTGGAACTGGATGCCCCAACCGATGGCGAGGCCCGCGCTTTTGAGCGCGATCAATGCCGCGGCGAGCACCAGGAAAGAGCTGACGATCCCGGCCGCACTGGCGAGAAAGCTAAGGCGCACGGTGCGCACCTCACCGCCGCCATGCCCGACCACACCCAGCAATTTGATCGACAGCACCGGCAGAACGCAGGGCATGAGGTTCAAAATCAACCCACCCAACACCGCCAGCGACAGCATCACCAACATGGAAGGGCCCGCCGCCATGGCTTGGGGCAGGTTGTTGGTTAAGGCCAGGGTGTCGGCCGTGGCCGGGGTGGGTTGCGCGCGAAACTCCGCGCCGCGCGGGTGATCGGCAAGTGTGATGGTCAGGTTCAGTTGCTCCGGCGCGCTCTTGGCGGCTTTCAGACCTTGAAACCCGATCTCCATCAACGCCGACGCACCGTCGGATGCGACGGACACCTTCGGCTTGGCGAAGGCGATCTCCGGCGGGCCTTCGACAAACACATCCGGGGCCGTGAACGGTGCATTCGACGAAGCCATGACGTAGAGGGTGCCGCCGTCCCCATCGCTGGCGGGGTCGACGGCGAACTCCGCGCCGTTCAGCGAAAGTCCCATGCTTGCGCCCAGGCCGGAACCCTGGCCGGGAACCAGAGATTGGAAGCGGTTGATCAGGTGTGCTTCTGGCGAAGGCGTACCCGGTCCGGCGGGCAGGGAAAAGACCAATTCGCTGTCATAAGGAATGCAGATTTCCGCGCACGCCAGATAACTGACTTGCGCCTTCAACGCCAAACTGTCGCCGGGATTTCCCAGCCGCACAGTGAGCGGCAACACGACCTCGTTTGTGTAGCCCAAGGTTTCCAGACCCAGGATTGAAAAACGCTCCGGTAGGGGCCAGTCGATGCTCGTGTCTTTGACGTTGTAAGACCCGTCCCATTCGACCGATGGCGGATAGCCCGCATCGCCAGGGCTGCGCCAGTAGATTTTCCAGTGGTCCGCAAGCCTGAAGTGCAAGCCCAGCGTCACCGTTTCGCCGTCGCCGGTGGCGTCGGTCTGGCTGATGATGCGAAGCGCCGTGTGATCGGTTTCGTCCCAGGAGCTGGATGCAGCGTGCGCGAAGGGCGCAAGCAGCGCGGAGCCTACGGTCAGGATGGCGACAAAGTTGAGCGTACGGAGCAGTTTTCTCATGGAACCGGAGTTTATCGTTATTTCCGTAAACTGTAAGGGGAGATCGTGGCTGGTTTGAGGCAAATCACAATTTATTGAAAATGCTGAGAAATTTCGTTTCGCCCCTGGTTTGGCGGGAAGTGGAAACCTATGTCATACTGAGAAGGACAAAAACCAGACCAAAAACGTGGCATATCCGATGACCATTCAAACCTCCGATAGTCCCTACCTTGTCGGCCAACTTCTGGTGGCGATGCCGGGTATGCCGGACCCCCGTTTTGCCAAAAGCGTGATTTACATCTGTGCACATAATGACGACGGGGCCATGGGCTTGGTGATCAACCAGCCTCTAATCGATCTCACCTTTCCCGATCTGCTCGACCAGCTCAATTTGAAGCAGACGGATCCGGGTGCGCAAATCTCCATCCAATTCGGCGGGCCCGTGGAACAGGGGCGTGGCTTTGTTTTGCACAGCCCGGACTATCTGCATGAAAGCACGCTGGTGGTGGACGGCGAGGTGGCGTTGACCGGCACCGTGGACATTCTTCAGGCCATCGCCGACGGCAGCGGGCCTAGAGCGCGCATTCTCGCCTTGGGTTACGCCGGATGGGGACCGGGCCAGTTGGATCATGAGATCCTGGAAAACGGATGGCTGACGGTGGAAGCCGATCCCGGTCTTGTGTTTGAAACCGGTTTGGAGCAAAAGTGGGAGGGTGCGCTTACCAAACTCGGCATCGATTTGAGCCTGCTGTCCGAAGAAGCCGGCCACGCTTAGGATCCCGCCCCTAAACATGCTGAAAACCCCATATCAGGATTTGGAAGACCGGTTTCGCCGCATGGATGCTCTGGGCGGCGCATTGTCGATGCTCCATTGGGACATGTCGGCGATGATGCCGCCGGGCGGTGTGGAGAGCCGCACCGAACAGCTCGCCGTGCTCAAGATCTTGGGCCACGAGATGATCACCGATCCGGCGTTGGCGGATTTGTTGGATGCGGCGGAAGCGGATCAGCACCTGAATGCGTGGCAGCAAGCCAATGTGCATGAGATGCGCCGCGCCTGGGTGCATGCCTGCGCCGTGGATGCGGATCTTGTGGAGGCGTTGAGCCGCGCCTGTGCCAAGTGCGAAACCATCTGGCGCAGCGCCCGCGAAAACGCGGATTTCAAGGCTGTGTTGCCGAGCCTGGAAGAAGTCCTCAACCTTGTGCGCCAGGAGGCCGCCGCCAAAGCCGACAAACTGGGGGTGAGCGCCTACGACGCTCTTTTGGATCAGTACGAGCCGGGCGGACGGGCGGATGAAATCGACACTGTGTTCACGGATTTAAGTGGATTCCTGCCGGATTTTCTCGACGACGTTCTGGCCAAGCAGGCCGCCGGGCCGGAGATGATGCCTCTGGATGGCCCTTTCCCGGCGTCCGCACAAAAAACGGTGGGACAGGCTTTCATGACCGCTCTGGGTTTCGACTTCGACCATGGACGGTTGGACGAAAGCCACCACCCGTTCTGCGGCGGCACCTATGACGATGTGCGCCTGACCACGCGCTACGACGAAAGCGATTTCACTTCCGCGCTGATGGGGGTGCTGCACGAAACCGGACACGCGCTTTACGACCAGGGCCTGCCCAAGGACTGGCGCGGTCAGCCGGTGGGCGCGGACCGGGGCATGAGCATCCATGAAAGCCAATCCCTGTTGATCGAAATGCAGGCCTGCCGGTCCCGCGAGTTCCTGGAATTCGCCGCACCCAAAATGTGCGAAGCCTTCGGCGGCTCTGGATCGGCCTGGGACGTGGACAATTTAACGCGGCTCTACACCAAAGTTGAAAAAGGCTTTATTCGCGTGGAAGCCGACGAAGTCACCTATCCCGCCCATGTGATCTTGCGCTTCAACCTGGAACGCGCCGCCATCGCAGGCGATCTCAAGATGGCCGATTTGCCCGGCGCGTGGAACGATGGGCTCAAGGATATCCTTGGCATCACCCCGCCGACCGACCGCGAAGGGTGCCTGCAGGATATCCATTGGTACGATGGGGCGTGGGGCTATTTCCCGACCTATACCCTGGGTGCGATGACGGCGGCTCAATTGTTCGCCAAGGCCAAGGCCGACGTTCCCGGGATTCTTCCCTCCATCGCCAAAGGCGACTTCGCGCCGTTGATGGATTGGTTACGCACCCACGTGCACGCCAAAGGCTGTTCACTCAGCGTCCAGGATTTGATCGCGAACGCCACCGGCGAGTCGCTCAACGCCGATTATTTTAAGTCGCACTTGAAGGCGCGGTACGCACCGGGTTAGGGCAACCAAAAAGCCTCATTTTTAAGTGGTTAAGCTTTCAACTGTGTACCTAAGCGAATACAATTAAAGTATGATTCCGAAGGAGGCCCAGCTTAAGGAGTTCGCGCCGGCGTTGTTGGCTGCGAGTGCGGATGCTGTTGCAGTCATTGATGACGCAGCGATGATCAGCACATGCAATGAGCAATTCCTCAACACCCTGGGCGTGACCTACCACGCGGCCCGAGAAATCGATGCCCAGACTTTATTCCCTGAATTGCAGCTTGTCGGCGATGACGCCGCGTTGGAAGAGGATTTCATCCCGGTGCGCATGACCCGTCCGGATGGAGCGGAAGCCTGGGTCTTGATGAAAACCATCCCCATAAGCCGGCACAAACACAACTACCGCATTCTGCTCATACAAGATCCCGCCACGGTGCGTCGCATTGTCGACCGGCTGGACTACATCGAAGACCACGACAGCTCCACCGGTCTATACAGCCGCAGGCGCGGTATTCAGGAACTGCGCAATCTGACCGCCGGCGAACCCCAGGGTGCTTGCTTCATCAGTTCCGTCAAATCCAAATCCGGCGACATCGATGACCGGGTAATGGTCGAAGACATCCTGGCGGACATCATCAAGGTATATAAAACCCTGCCCTCGTTCGATCCAGTCATTGCACGGCTTTACGACAACGAACTGATGTTCGTATCCACGCACGTGGAAGTTATCGCTCCAACGTATCTGAAAGAGTTACAGCTTCAATTGGACAAGGTCGTCGCCGATGATTCGGAGGTGTTTATCGCAACCGGCATCGGCACCTGGACGGATAGTTACACCACATCCGCCGTGCAGGTCATGGATCAAGCGCGCCTGGATCAATTGACGCATGAACGCACCCACACAGGGTTAGACGACGGTGCGGTGCCCCATCACGATTTCCTTTTGGAACTGCGCACCGCGCTCATCTCCGGACAGATGGAGTTTTATATACAACCGCAAATCAGTGCGGATACGCGAACCATCATCGGGGGTGAATTGCTGATCCGCTGGAACCACCCGGAGGAAGGCCTGATCCCACCGGGACAATTCATCGAACATCTGGAAGAAGGTCTGTTTGCCGAAGAGTTCGCCAATTGGTCGGTGATCGAGGCGACCAAAGTGATGTTGGAGTTGAAAGAGCAAACCGGGGATTGGTTGCGCCTCAGCCTCAACATTGCCGCACCGCAGTTCACACCCCAATTCACCAAGCTTCTGAACGATAGTGTGACGTTCCGCGATATCCCCCATGAGCACTTGGAAATCGAAATCACCGAACGGCTGCTGGCCGACGACCCGGAAGCGACCTTGGAGACATTGCGCGACATCCGCGCGCTGGGTTTCGGCATCGCCATTGACGACTTTGGAACCGGATATTCGAGTCTGTCCTATATCCGTCGTTTTCCGTTGGATCGTTTGAAGATCGACCGGGCGTTCGTCGTCAACCTGGCGGAAAGCGAAGAAGACCGCCTAATCGCGACGGCCATTGCCTCCTTGGCACACGTGTTGGGATTGGAGGTCATCGCCGAAGGCGTGGAAACGCCGGAACAGGCGTCGATCCTCAAGAGCATGGGGTGCGAGTATTTTCAAGGTTATCTCACGGGCAAACCCATGCCCCTTGCAGAATTCGTGGATCACCTCAGCAACAGCGAACACTTGGCGGGCTGGGATCATGAAGAGGCGATCGAACCTTTTAAGCCGGTGGATGCCGGTGCACTCAAGCAAATCGTTTGGAAACGCAGCTTTTCCACCGATGTGGCCTCCATCGATGACGAGCACCGTGTGTTGGTCGACATCTTCAACAACCTCACCGTGCAGCTGCAAGACGCGGATCAAGAGGTCGATTTGGAAGCGACCCTCGACGCGATTGCGGAGGAAGCCATTAAGCATTTCGAACACGAAGAGCGGGTGATGGAAAACATCCACTATGACCGTCTGCAGTCCCACCGCGACAAGCACCAGGCCTTGATTGCGGATTTCGTCAAACGCCGCGATGAACTGCTGACGGCATACTCCGACGGCGCTTTGGAAGAACTTGTCAATTATCTGAAATTCTGGTTGCTGCGCCACCTGATCAGCGAAGACACTCGCATACACCGTTTCATCAACCGCCAAATCAACGATCGGCGCGAATAAGCCCCGGTGCATGAGGGCCTGGCCCTAGAAAATCAGTCCCAGAATCACCGGCAACAGCACCGCCGTCGCTAAGCCGTTGAGGCCCATGGCGAGACTGGCGAACGCGCCCGCGACTTGGTTGATCTGCAAGGCCCGCGCCGTGCCGATGCCGTGGCTGGCGGTGCCGATCGCAAGTCCCCGCGCGCGCCAATCCTTGATCCTGAGCGCATTCAAGGTCCATGTTCCCAGCACCGCGCCGATAATGCCGGTCAAGATCACCAGGACGGCGGTCAGGGACGGCACGCCGCCGGTGGCCTCCGCGATGCCCATGGCGATGGGCGCGGTGACGGATTTGGGGGCGATGGACAGCAGGGTTTCGCGCGACACCCCCATCGCCCAGGCAACAGCGATGGCGCTGAGCGCCGCGCTGACGGAACCGGCTAGAATTGCGGCCAAAATCATCAGAAACGATCCTTTGACCTTCTGGAACTGCTGATAAAGCGGCACCGCCAACGCCACCGTCGCTGGACCCAGCATAAAGTGCACGAACTGTGCGCCGTCGAAATACGTCGGGTAATCTGTGTCGGTCAGCATCAACACACCTACTAGCATCAACACCGCGATCAACACGGGATTGAGCAATGGGTTGAGGTTGGCCTTGGTGTAAATCCACGTCCCCACCTGATAGGCGACCAGGGTGATGGTCAGCCCCAGCAGCGGCGTGGTGGATAGATACACCCAGATTTGCGTAAAGTCCTCACCCATCCCCGGCCTCCTGTTTTCCCGTCTCCTTTTCGGGGGTCTCTGCATCCGTCTTGCCGGTCAGTTTGGCGAGGCCCACCATCACCAGGGCGGTCACCGCGATGGTCGCCACGGTGCTCACCACCAGAGCGGCGGTGATGCCTTGCCATTCGTCCTCCAGCAGGTGCAGGTGCATCATCACGCCGACGCCCGCGGGCACGAACAACAAGGAAAGATGTTTCAGTATGCCGCCCGCCGTGTCCTTCAAACCGTCCGGCAGGTCGCCCCGCATCACCAAGGTCAGGAACAACAGCCCCATGCCCACCACTGGCCCCGGCAGCGGCAGGCCGAGCCCCTTGGAGATCACTTCGCCGATCAACTGGTAGACCAGCAGCCAGGTGATGAAGCCGAGTGTCATGTGACAACCTTGTGAAAACGATCCGTCCCTAGGTCACGAACTCATAAATGGCATGGAAATGGTATGAGCGCATGTGTTTGCCTGCAAGGCGCAAGGACGCAGGAAACCTGGTTGGTTTTCAAGTTCTTGCAACGCGGCAGGCGGGCACATGCGCCATATCCTTCGGACGCTGAAACGGCTTCGATCCGCGTTGTCAAAGCCCTTGGACGGGGGACCGACCCCGACCCGCAGGCTTTTCCGCGCGGTTCTTCGCCGTTTGAGCGCCATTTCTCATGCCATTTATGAGCTCGTGACCTAAACCATTTTTTAGGGAGCGATTCACGGATGAGATTGCTATTTTGCCGTCCGCCCACTAAGAAAGGGAGCTATTTTTTGACACTATTCGACGGATGTGAACCGTGAAGTACATCTCCACCCGGGGCAACGCTCCCAAACTCGCCTTTGACGACGTCCTGCTGACGGGCTTGGCCCGCGATGGGGGCTTGTACCTGCCGGAAACCTGGCCGCAATTCAGCACTGAGGATTTGGCGGACATGAAGGGGCTGAGCTACACCGATCTGGCCGTCAAAGTGATGTTGCCGTTCGTCGAAGAGGCCATTTCACGCGAAGATCTTAGCGCCATCGTCAGCGACACCTACGCCGGGTTCGATTCAGGCGACATCGCACCGTTGGTGAAGCTTGGCGAGAACGAATATGTCCTGGAACTGTTCCATGGTCCCACGCTTGCGTTCAAGGACTACGCGCTGCAGTTCCTGGGCCGTATGTTCGACCATGTGCTGACCAAGCGCGGTGCGAAGCTGACCATCGCGGGCGCAACGTCGGGCGATACCGGTTCGGCCGCCATCGAAGCGTGCCGCGATCGCGACAACATCGAGATTTTCATCCTGCATCCGAACGGAAAAGTTTCCGAAGTGCAGCGCCGTCAGATGACCACGGTTTTGTCTGACAACGTTCACAACATCGCATTGGACGGCAACTTCGATGACTGCCAGAACACGGTGAAGGCCCTGTTCGCCGACGAGGCGTTCCGCGACCAAGTGCACCTGTCCGCCGTCAACTCCATCAACTGGGCGCGCATTATGGCGCAGGTGGTCTATTATTTCTGGGCCGCTTTCAAGGCGGGCGCGCCGGAAACGTCCGTGGCGTTTTCCGTGCCGACCGGAAACTTCGGCAACGTCTTGGCCGGCGTCGTCGCGAAAAAGATGGGTCTGCCCATCAGCCAATTCATCATTGGCTCCAACGCCAACGACATCCTGATCCGGTTTATCGAATCGGGGCGCATGGAAGCCAAGAACGTGTTCGCCACCACCAGCCCGTCCATGGACATCCAAATCTCGTCCAATTTTGAGCGTTTCATGTTCGAACTGTTGGACCGCGACAGCTCCGCGCTCAACGACGCCATGGAGGAATTCAAGGAAACGGGGCATTACGCTGTCACGGAATTGTTCATGGAGCGTCTCAAGGAAATCATGGACGGCGAACGCTTCGACGATGACGCCACCGCCAAGATCATTGGCGAGGTGCACAAGGAAACGGGCTATCTGCTGGATACCCATTCCGCCATCGGCGTGGGTGCGGCGCGCGCGCGCCGTTGGGATGAAACTGTGCCGATGATCTGTCTCGCTACGGCACACCCGGCGAAATTCCCCGATGCGGTCGAGGCTGCCTCAGGCGTACATCCACAATTGCCGGAACATCTTTCAGACCTATATGTAAAAGAAGAACGCTATATCGAACTGCCGGGCAGCTTCAATGCCGTGAAGGGCTACATCGAAACGACGCTCAAGGAGCGCGGGAAACTTTGAACAACAACACATCCGTCCGCATCACCACGTTCGATAACGGCCTGCGCATCATTTCCGATGAAATGAGCAGCGTGGAAACGGCCTCCGCCGGCGTGTGGGTCGAAGCGGGCGCGCGCTTCGAAGCGCAAAAGATCAACGGCGTGTCCCACATGCTGGAGCACATGACGTTCAAGGGCACGCGCAAACGCTCCGCCCAGGCGATCGCGGAAGAGATCGAAGACGTGGGCGGGCACATCAACGCCTATACGTCGCGCGAAAACACCGCTTATTACGCCAAGGTGCTCAAGGACGATTTGGGATTGGCCGTCGATGTGGTGGCGGATCTGGTGCAAAACGCGACGCTCGACGCCGAAGAGCTGGAACGCGAACGCGGCGTGATCTTGCAGGAAATCAATCAAGCCAACGACACACCCGATGACGTGGTGTTCGACCTGTTCCAAGATGCGTGTTTCCCCGACCAAGCGCTCGGCCGTCCGGTGCTGGGCACCTATGACGGTATCAGCCAAATGCCCCGCGAAGATATTCTCGGTTACATGCAGGATCATTATCGCCCGGGTGGCATGGTTCTGGCGGCGGCGGGAAACCTGAATCACGACCGCTTGGTCGATTTGGCGGGCGAGCACTTTGCCGCCGATGCATCCAAAAGCGACGGCGATCAACAAGGACCGGCCAAGTACGTTGGCGGCGATGTGCGTCAAAACCGCGATATTGAGCAAGTTCACGTGCTGCTGGGCTTTGAAAGTTTCAGCTATGTGGATGACGATTTCTACACGGCCTCCGTGCTGTCCATGCTGTTCGGCGGCGGTATGTCGTCGCGCCTGTTCCAAGAAGTGCGTGAAAAGCGCGGGCTGGTCTATTCCGTCTACAGCTTCATCACCGCTTACGCCGACGCCGGCGTATTCGGCATCTATGCCGGAACCGGCGAAAAGGAAGCTGCGGAACTGATCCCGGTGGTGTGCGACGAAATCGGCAAGCTGGACCAGGGCGTGGGTGCGGAAGAATTGGAGCGCGCCAAGGCGCAATTGAAATCGTCGATTTTGATGAGCTTGGAAAGCACCTCTTCACGTGCCGAACAGCTTGCCCGTCAGTTGATGATTTTCGGCCGCCCGATCCCGGCATCGGAAGCCGTCGCCAAAATCGAAGCGGTGGATGAAGCCGCCATCCGCGATGTGGCCGCGCGCATCTTTCAAGGTACGCCTACGGTTGCGGCACTGGGCCCCATCGGTCAAGTCGCGGCGTTCGACCAGATTCAGGCCCGCCTCGGCTGACTTGGTGCGATTCAGGTTGTAACATTGATGTCTTAATCTTGGTTCCACAGGCAATTTGCAAAGGAACAGAGGTTTGAGCACCAGCGTATTCGACTTGGCGGTTATCGGCGGCGGCATAAACGGCTGCGGCATCGCGCGGGATGCCCAGGGCCGGGGCTTGTCCGTGTTCCTGGCGGAAAAAGGCGATTTGGCGGGCGGCACGTCGTCGGCCTCCACCAAGTTGATCCACGGCGGATTACGCTACCTAGAGCACTATGAATTCAGACTGGTGCGCGAATCCTTGAAAGAGCGTGAAGTGCTCTGGGCCCTGGCGCCGCATATCATTCACCCCTTGCGCTTCGTGTTGCCACATAGCAAAGGGCTGAGACCAGCGTGGCTGGTCCGTTTGGGACTTTTCCTCTACGATCATCTGGGTGGGCGCGAACGCTTGCCGGGGACACGCCGGATCGACTTGCGTCGCGATGAGGCCGGTCAACCGCTGAAGGGCGGCTTCGAGACCGGGTTCGAATATTCCGACTGCTGGGTGGATGACGCGCGTCTTGTGGTGCTCAACGCCCGCGATGCAGCGGACCGGGGTGCGGCTATCCACACCCGCACGGAGGTGATCTCGGCCGAACGGCATGGGAATCTGTGGCGTATTGATCTCAAGGATACGCGTAGCGACGAAACCTCCGCCATCTCCGCTCACGCGCTGGTCAACGCCACCGGTCCGTGGGTCGGCGGCGTGCTTGCGGATCGGATCGAAAACGACAGCCCGTTCCGTGTGCGCATGGTCAAAGGCAGTCATATCTTAGTGCCGCGCCTGTTCGATCATGACCGGGCCTATATTTTCCAGAACCCCGATCAGCGCATCGTCTTCGCCATCCCGTTCGAGACCGACTTCACTTTGGTCGGCACCACCGATGTCGATTACCGGGGCCGACCCGAGGAAGTCCAGGCGGATGCGGATGAGATCGCCTATCTCTGTAACGCGGCATCGGACTACTTTACTCAATCGGTCTCTCCCGATGACGTGGTTTGGACCTACAGTGGCGTCCGTCCGCTGTTCGACGACGGTTCCCATCGGGCCCAGACGGCGACCCGCGATTACGTTTTGGAATTGGATCATCCCGACGGCCAAGCGCCGTTGCTCAACATCTTCGGCGGAAAACTCACCGGGTACCGACATTTGGCGGAGCATGCGCTCGACAAGCTGTCGGACGCATTCCCGGACTTAAGCCCCGACTGGACGCATGACGTGTCGCTGCCCGGCGGAAACTTTCCCGTGGACGGGCGGGGTGCATTGGATGCGGAACTGCATGCGCGTTATCCGGAGTTGCCTCATGACTTGCTCCATCGTCTCGCACGCACTTACGGGACGCAAACGTGCACGGTTCTGGGGAAGGCGCAAACAGAGGCCAATCTGGGTCACCACTTCGGCGCGGGGCTTTACGCGCGGGAAGTGGATTACCTGCGCCATCATGAATGGGCTGTCACCGCCGATGACATCTTGTGGCGGCGGACCAAGTTGGGCCTGCGCCTCGATGGGGCCGGACGCGCGGAGCTCGAACAATGGCTGGCGCACCAAGATCAGAAAGCGCATGAAATCGAATTGAACCTGAAGGAGGCCTGAGATATGCCGGGAAACGTTCTCGCCATCGATCAAGGCACCACGTCGTCGCGCGCCATCGTTTTCGATTCCAACCACGCTCCCATCGCCACCGCGCAACTGGAATTCACCCAGCACTTTCCCCGTTCCGGATGGGTCGAGCATGATCCCGAAGAGATATGGGATACGGTGGTCGAGACCAGCCGCAAGGCCATCGCCAAAGCGAGGCTGGAGCCCGGGGATATCGCCGCCATCGGCATCACCAACCAGCGCGAAACTACAATCATCTGGGACCGCGAAACCGGCGAGCCCATCCACAATGCGATCGTTTGGCAGGATCGGCGCACTACGGATGTGTGCACCGTCTTGAAGAACGGCGCACATGAAGAGCGCATCACCGCCATCACCGGCTTGCTGATCGATCCCTACTTTTCCGGCACCAAGATCAAGTGGTTGCTGGACAACGTAGATGGTGCGCGTGCGGCCGCCGAAGCCGGACGCCTGGCGTTCGGCACGGTGGACTGTTTCTTGCTGTGGCGGTTGACCGGCGGCAAGGTTCACGCCACCGACATCACCAATGCAAGCCGCACACTGCTCTACGACATCCACAAACGTGAATGGTCGGAAGAGATGTGCGATCTGTTGGATGTGCCTCAGAGCCTGCTCCCCCAGGTTTTGGACAACGCCGCCGATTTCGGCGAAACGGACCCGGCGATCCTGGGCGCGGCGATTCCCATCACCGGCATGGCCGGTGACCAGCAGGCCGCAACCGTCGGCCAGGCATGCTTCCAACCCGGCATGATCAAATCCACCTATGGCACCGGCTGCTTCGCCGTGCTCAACACCGGGTCACGGCCCGTTGCCTCGAAAAACCGCCTGCTCACCACCATCGCCTATCAACTGGACGGCCAGCCGACCTATGCGCTGGAAGGCTCCATCTTCATCGCGGGTGCGGCCGTGCAGTGGCTGCGCGACGGACTTAAGGTTATCGAAAACGCGGCGCATTCGGGCACGCTGGCCGAACAGGCCGACGATCAACAAAACGTCTATCTGGTGCCCGCCTTCGTCGGGCTCGGCGCACCTTATTGGGATTCTGAGGCGCGCGGTGCGTTGTTCGGCCTGACCCGCGGCACCGGCCCCGCGGAACTGGCGCGTGCGGCCTTGGAAAGTGTGGGCTATCAGACCCGCGACATGATCGAGGCTATGAAAAACGACTGGGCGGAGGCGGGGTCGGGCAACGTTATGCGCGTCGATGGCGGCATGACCGCGTCCGACTGGACCATGCAATTTCTGGCCGATATCCTGGGCGCATCCGTGGACCGTCCCCGGGTTTTGGAAACCACGGCTTTGGGCGCGGCCTATCTGGCCGGCAAGCACCGCGACGTCTATCCGGACCTCGACGGGTTTACCCAGAGCTGGGTGCTGGACAAACGCTTTACCCCGGAATTGGACCCGGCCACTCAAGATCAACGCTACGCCGGTTGGCGGGACGCGGTGCAGCGCACGTTGACGGAAGGCTGAAAGTTTAGCTCCAAATCCTAGAACGTCATCGGCATGGGCAGCCAAGCAACCTGGTCGATCAGCAGGAAGGCGAAGATCAGGGTCAGGTAAAGGATGGAATAAAGGAATGTCGCCTTGGCGTGGCGGTCGTCTTCATCCCGCAGCAGCTTCCAGCAGTGATGGATGAACAGCGCTCCCAAAGCGCTCGCGCCCGCGGTGTACAGCAATCCCGACATGCCGATGAAGCCCGGCACCAGCGTCACCGGCACCAACAACAGGGTGTAGATCAGCATTTGCACCTTGGTGCGATAGCTGCCGACCACCACCGGCATCATCGGCACACCGACGCGTTCATAGTCGCCAGCGCGGAACAGGGCCAAGGCCCAAGTGTGCGGCGGGGTCCACAGGAAGATGATCAAGAACAGGATGCCGGATTCGAAACTGAACGTGCCGGTCACGGAAACCCAGCCGATCATCGGCGGAAAGGCTCCTGACGCACCGCCGATCACGATGTTCTGCGGGGTCGTGCGTTTCAGCCACATGGTGTAGAGGAACACGTAATAGAGAATGGTGAACAGCAACAGGCCCGACGCTTGGCTGTTCACGCCGACGAACATGACCACCACCGACACTGCGGCCAACACTACGCCGAACACCAGCGCGCGGGTGGGATCGACCTTGCCCGCGGGAATGGGGCGCCTTTGCGTACGCACCATGAACTGGTCGATGTCGCGGTCGTACCACATGTTGATCGCGCCCGACGCGCCCGCGCCGACGGCGATGCAGAGGATCGCCAGAAGGCCTTGCCACACTGGGATTTGTCCCGGGGCCAAGGCCATGCCGGTGATGGCGGTGAACACCACCAGCATCATCACGCGGGGTTTGAGCAGGTTGGCGTAATCGGCCACCCGGAAGCGATAGGTTTCCTCCCCGTCGACGGTTTCGCCCACGGCTTCGTTCAAGCTGGTTTCAGCTTGTTCTTTCGTCATATCCGACACGATCCCTCGACCCCTCAGTTCTTTTTCATCCCCATTCAAAATGCCCCGTACAAAATGTAGGTTCTGGGACTGGATTGGCGAGTCTTTTCCACCCTAACGTTCACTTTCCTTGGCGATCAAAGCGGTGGCTGTCACCCACACGAACAGCGCTCCGCCGATGATGGCCAACAGTCCCGCGCCGCCGTTGAGCCCCATACCCAGTTTTGCGCTGAATTCCGTTAATTCCTGCGCCGCACCCGCCGTTTTGCGCGCCGCGCCGTGACCACCCGCGATGAACAGCCCGCTGCTGGCGAGCGCCTGGCCCACACCGAACAACCACACGGATGCGAGGCTAAGGCGCGGATACAAAATGCGCCGCTTCAACAGGGGGATGAAGACCACATAAAACAGCGCCATGAACGCCAAGGTCACACCCGCGATCACGCTGTGGTAATGGGCGGGCGTGCGGGTGTCTTGGCCGTCGACGAACAGTCCCATGACGCCGCCGATGCCGAATACAATGGGGCTCAAAATCAAAGTTGCGTAGCCCGGGTTGGTCCAGGGTTTGTCCGTGACCTTGAGCACGCTGATGATCATCGGCACGGCGACGACCAGGGTGGCGGGGGCGAAGGCGTACTGGGCGTCGGTGAACGCCATCAGCCAGTCCGCGGAAAAGGCTTCGAAGATTATGAAGAACAGCGGGGTGGTGAACGCCGCGAACGTCACCAGCGCGATCGCCAGAACTGCTGCTATGGGACTGAATGGCGTGCGGTTCAATACCGCGGCGCCGACCGCGTACCACGCCCCAGCCAACAAAACGACGTTGAGGAACTGCAAAACGTGACCACCGGCCCAGAACAGTTCCTCGTTGAACTGATGGGTCACCGGTTGACCGTCCAGCAGACTCCAAGCGTACAGAAAGTAGCTCAGCGCCAACAGATAGATCAGCGCCGCGGCAATGCCCGCCAAGCTCAGAACGTCGATACCAGGGCCATGGCCTGACGCGGCGCTTGTGGTGCGGCGCAGCAGGTTGATCAGCACGTACATGGCCATCAACGCCATGCTCGCCGCCAGAACCACAAGGGACAGATAAAACAGCGGGCTGGTCAGGACGGGCACGTAGTTGCTCATCACCGGCTCGCCTTCCGGCATGAGGAACACCGGA
>JANQJR010000021.1 GCA_028281525.1 Magnetovibrio sp. | reverse complement strand
TTGCGAATTTTTTCACTTATCACCTTGGGCGTACTCTGTAAGAAGTGATCAAATTTTTTCGACATTGGAGTGCCCAAGCTGTCCTTCTCAGGCTTTTTCTCACTTTGAGACGTTGACGAAACGTCGTCGCTGTTCGTTTGCATTTTATCCGGCTTGGAGGCAGTTTGCGTGGCCGCGCCCTGGACCTTGGGTGTGGTGGAATCGGCCTGGGTCGGCGGTGCGGTATCGGTTCGGGTGTTTCCGTTCAGTAGTTTTTCGGCGTAGATGGCAACATCGAATTCGGTGGAGGTCGGGTTATTGATTATCTTTTCGATATTTTGCATGTCGTCATAAGACAATTTTGTAAGATTTGGATGGTTGCGAATTTTTTCACTTATCACCTTGGGCGTACTCTGTAAGAAGTGATCAAATTTTTTCGACAATGGAGTGTCCAAGCTGTCCTTCTCAGGCTTTTTCTCACTTTGAGACGTTGACGAAACGTCGTCGCTGTTCGCTTGCATTTTATCCGGTTTGGAGGCGGTTTGCGTGGCCGCGCTCTGGGCCTTGGGCGGTGTGGAATCGGTTCGGTCGCTGGGCGTGGCGTCGCCTTGGGCCTTGGGTGTGGTGGGGTTGGCCTGGGACTGTGGCGTTGCCGGGTTCACGTTTAGTACTTTGTTGATTTTTGGGGCCGATGGCGCCGATTGATTCGCCCAGTCGGGCATCGATTCTCCGCCATCTGGGTTGAATTCGTATTTCAACACACCTGTCCGGTTTTGAGCCTCGGCCTCTGCGAGCTTTAAAGAAAGGAACGGATCGCCATCCCAATGTTCGGTCATCGGCTCGCTGATTTCTTCCATAGTCATATTCTTAACCGTTTTTACGAGTGCGTTGGAGAGCACTTTGTTGGTTCCGGTCGCATTTTTGTAAGCTTCTGGGGCCATTGCGTTGACCAGTTCTCCTTTCTTTTGCAACGCTTGATCGTTATAGGTGCCCTGCCCGATAGGACAATCAGCCGCCATTTTTTTAACCTTACCTTGTAGGTTCAGCCTATTCGATGGGTCGAGCAGATAGTGGTCGATCAAAAAGTCATAGACGGCATGTTTTTTGGCGTCCACGGCTCGCTGTGCGTCGGGCGTATCACATTTCTGTTGCTCCAACTCATGGATAATCTCTGCAGCTTTCTTGTAGTCCATCAAAAAGCGGATGTCCTCACCCGAGCATTTCTCGTCGGCGAATGCCGCCAGAATGTTTGTCGTGACCTGATTCTTCAACATTTTTGATGACTGGGTAGGAAAGCACCCATGATCGCTGTAGATGGCGTTTGCCATCTGCTCTGCATTCGGCTTTTCGAAACCCAGATCTTGCAGGGTCTCCACCATTTGTTCTTTGAATTTAACGGCTCTGGCGATGGAGTCTGCACTCTGGTTCACGTCTGCGGCAAGAGTTTCGGATTTCAAGCTGGCTTGATGCTGATCCAGATACCGGTCTACGGCTTTCGGCCCTAACTCTCCGATATCGTTTTTCGCCGCACCTTTAAGCGCTTTGAGGATATCCTGATCTTTGGCTTCACGGCGTTTGAGGGCAGAGATCAAGCGCTTCGCCCGACTGGTTCCGGTGCTTTTGACCTCCAGCTCGTTTTTTCCGAACAGCCTGCGTTTTACGAAAAGCTTTTTGTCGCTGCCGCTGTTGGCCTCTTGGATCTGATCCATCACAGCTTTGACGTTTTGATAATCGCTTTTGCTGACTGTCGTATCGCCTGGCATTGTCGTTCTCCGTTCTTCATCTCTGGGACGCACGGCCACGGGCCGTCATCCACGAATTAAATACTGGCCCCCCGCGGACGGGACGGGCATATCCATGACGGACGTGTCGTCCGCCCCGATCTCCGCCGCCGCCTCAGTCAGTTCATCGCTTAATTGCAAGGCGAGGTTCGCCATGCCTTCGATCAGGCCGATCAGTTCCGGACCGCCCAGGATGTTCAAGTCGACCCGGTGTTGAAGCACCGGCAGTTCGCCGCTGGGACTCAGGCAGAGCGTTGCGCCATAGGTGTCCTGCCACAGGAAGTTTGCCCGCAGCATGGCTTCCCACAGTGCGGCCTCCCCGCTTTCCGGCGGGGAGGTGATGATGCACGACAGGACCAAGCGGCCTTCGTCTTCGTGATAATCCAGTGCGACGGCTTGGCCGACTTCGCCGACTTCGACCAAGACCTGGTTGTCGCTGTCCAGCGCCAGCGTGCCGTCGTCCTTGCCGAGCCAGGTGGCGACTTGGCGGAGCAGATCGTCGATGATGGTGTTTGACATCGTTTGCCCTTTTTGTGAAACGGTGTTCGCTTAGCTGTTGCTGTTCGAGGTCGAGACGGCGTTTAGGAAGTTTTTGAGCTCTCCCACCAACTCAGGCGTTACGAACGCCCGGATTTCATCGGAGCTCGCACCGCCCTGTTGCTGAAGGACCTTTTCCTCGATCACCTTCACCGCGATTGGAACGATTTCCTCATTCGAAAGATGAGAGTTTTGCCCCACTGCATTGCCAAGATGCTGGATAATTTTGGAAGCCGGCATCGTTTCCCGGTCGGTTCCCAGTTCGCCGTTCATCACTCTCAACAACATGATATCGGTTAGCGCCGCATCGCCCATGCCTTTGCCAAATTCTTTAATGAATTCAGGTTCATTGAAGGCTTCGTGCAGATCTCTGAGGAATGTCCTGGTTTCAGTGGGTATGAACTTCGCACTTTCCGACAGGTGGTGAATTGCCGCCTTCGCCTGGGCAAAAGCTTTTGAGCCGCCTTCTGGAACGGGCGCTTGTTTCATATGGGACGTCAAGTCCTCCATCATCGGCTTGAGGAAGTCATGATTGTGTTTGAGATGGTTTCGGGCTGAAATGCTGAGCGGGTTATCGCCACGCAGAAATGTTCCTACATTAGCCTGATTCAGGCCGACCTGTTTACCGACTTTCACCAAGAAACCCTCCATTTCCCGATGTGAGAGGCCGTTGTTCTTTTGGAAAGCGCTCAGAAACTCGCTTCGTCCTTCTGGCTTCTGCAAGGCAAAAACATGCACGAACTCAGAGACTTTTTGGCCGACCGGAACGGAGCTGTCCATCACGGTCGCTTTCAGGGCGCTGTCCGCTTCCGTCTTCACGGTGCCGGGGGGCAGCAATGGCTTGTTGAAATCGACACCCGACTTCCAAAGTTGCTGCAACGTGCTTTCAACCTTCTTTGGTTGTTTGAAGCGAACAAACGTATCCCGCACATTTTTCGACACACCCGTAGTCAGTTCATCCAACAGCTGATTCGCTTCGCGCAAATGGTCGCCTTCAAACGCGTCCGGTTTGCTCATGAACGCCATGACCTTATCGCGCATAGCGCTCGAAATGTTGATTTCCTGATCGGCACCCGTTTTGACATATGTCTCGACAAGCGCCTTGAAAGCTGCTCGCTTGACGGCGGGCGGGGCCTTGTCGCCCAATAATTCTTTGGCTTGTCCGGCCCTGACCAGGAAGTCAATGTTTTCTGCTGACATTTCGTCTGTGGCGAAGACTTTTAACAGGTGCACACCCTGCGGTGTTCCCATCATGTGCGAAACGCCCCCCTGGGGGCCATAAGCACCCGAGATGGCTTGTGTCAGTCCTTGTGCGTCGACGCCACGGGCTTTACACGCTTTTTCGAAGGCCTCGGCATGCTTGCGGACCTGGACTTCATTCGCGATGTCATTAACCACACTCTGTTTCAATTTGGACGTATTCGCCGCCTGCATATGTTTTTCCACCAACTTCGGTCCTTCGGGGCCGAGGTCTTTTTTGGCGGCGGTCTTCAGCGCGAGCAACAGATCCTCTCTTGCTTTTTGGGCCGTAGGGTTGCGTCCGGAAACCTGCGGATGACGCAAAGCAAACCACATCCGGCTCGCCTTGCTTTTGCCGGGGCCGTCGCCTTTGATGAGGAAAGCCTGGGTCTTGCGCAGGTTGAACTTAACATGCAACTGTTTGTCTTCACTGTTGAAGGCCTCGTTCGCCTGCTGGCGAAAGGTTTCGACGGCGCTGGGCTTTCGCGACGCATCAATGGGGTTCACCATTTTAAAATCTCCAATCTTGGAAGTTCCGGGTATTCATCTGCTTGGGGGGGTGCTGGTCATAGTGTTTAAGTAACGCGATTGTTATCCGGGTTTCAGCCGGGTGCGCCAGACGCGTGTGCAAATGAAAAGGGAGATATCCACCTCCCTTTTCAATCAGACGACAGAAGGGGGGCTACGCCGCTCATGGTTTTTTGTTGATGGTTTTTAAATCCATCGACTGAACCGTGGTTGCGAGTGTTTCGGAGGTAGCCAGCCTACTGTGTGTGTTTGTGAGGTTTTGGAGAACCTCCTTCTTCAAGCTGGAGAGCTTTTTCTGTGCATCGGAGAGGTGCTGCCCTTCGAATCTGCTCGGGTTTTGTGCGAAGCTTTTGACCGATGAGCTTAGTTCGTCAGGAAAATTCAAAGCGTCGTTACCACCCCCATCTACGAAACGGTCGTAGAGATCCGTGAAAGCCTTGCGTTTGGCATCAGGGCTTGCGTTGCTCCCAAGGGTTTTCTCGACCCGCTGTGCTTCGACCATAAAATCAACGTTTTCCGTGCTCTGTTCTTTCACTGCGAGTGCTCTGAGTAAATTGGTGCCGGCATTCGTTTTGAGCAAATCCGCTGGGTTCTTCAAAAGATCCTTATTATTGAACAGCTGCGGGAACTTTTTTTTGAATTGCGCGGCGGTCGATTCCGCTTTTGCTTTATCGATCATGGTATAGCCGCCGGAGTTGTTTTTAGCCGTCACGGTAGTCTTGGGGTGAGCGGGTACGGCGCGGTTCGCGGCGGAAGGCCCGCCTTTTCCGATATCCTTTGCAACCGCCGTCTTCAAGGCCAAGACTAGGTCTGACTCGGTTGTCGTCGTGTCGCTCTGGAGTTTCTGTAGATGGCGCAAAGAAAGCCAGAAGTGTGTGCGGCTCGAACCGGAGCTTTTGACGATGAACGCCTGACTGCCGCTTTTGTTCTTCGCGACATGCAGGGTTTCGTTGCTTTTTTCAGCATCCCTGACTTCTTGTTTGAAGGCGTTGATGTGTTTGTGGGTGATGGTGTTTGTGTTGAACGGGTTTCCCATTTCGCTTCTCCATATCAATTGCGAGGACCGAGGTCCGATGACGGTTCGTCAACCGCGGATGAAATCTTCGCCACCCGTGGGCACGCTCTTTTCTGCCGCTGCGCCAGGGTCGCCGACCGCTTCCAGAGTTTCGTTGAGCTTCTGGGCCAAGTCGGCCATGCCTTCGATCAGGTCGATGAGATCGTTGGCGATCAGACCTTCCGGATCGACTTGATGCATGAGCATTGGCAGGCCATTGTTGGGCTCCAGGCACAGCGTTGCGCCGTGGGTGCCTTGCCACAGGAAGTTGGATTTCAGCATGGCTTTGTAGGCTTCGGCCTTTTGGTTCTCCGGCAGCGGGTCCAGGACCGAGGAGAGGACCAGGACATCTTGACTGTCGATGTAATCCATGGCGATGAGGGTGCCGTCTTCATCGATTTGCACGATCGACTGGCCGTCTTCGTCCAACGCCAGCGCGCCTTCCTCCATGCCCAGGTCTTTTTCCACATCGCTCAGAAGCGCGCTCATCGTATTGTCTGGCATAAGAACTGTCCCATTTCTGTCTTGGTTGTTGATTCATTAACTGCGCGGACGCGATCCAACGCATCCAAATGCAGTCCGCCGGCGTATCACCGCCAGGCTTGCTTCCGACGAATCGCATGCGAATCACTTGTTGTTATGTGACGTGTGAGGACAATCGGTTTCGCACGAAACACGGCGACACGATGTTTCTGGATTATTGCCCGTCCCGTTCGGCAATAAATTATGCGCAACCCTTTTTGTGCCGCAGTTACTCACGAGGCACGAACACAGGATGAAAGTGAGTTTTCAAAGAAGAAGCGCAACGGGAGTATGAGCGCATGCCGGCCGAAAATCGCATGGCCACAAACCCCAAACGCGCGAAGGGCCGCAAAAATACGCGCATGTCAATTTGAAGAGATTTCCCCAAAGCGGAAGAAAGGAAGAGAACGATGGCACAGGTCGATCCAACACAAGGCATTCGGCACTTTGACAGCATCAGCAAAGGTTTGGACATCGGATCGGTGATGATGATGGTGAATCTGGAGCGCGCCACCATCATGGAAAGCCAAGTGATGGATCAAGCCCAGCGGATGAAAAATATCAACGAAGACATTCGAACGGCGCAGCACTTCATGTCGGAAGCCCGCAAGTTTGAGAATGGTGGCGGTTGGTGGGGAGACGCTGCCACGTTTACACGCAGCTGCGGTACGGTGTGGAATATGAAGGCATTTGCTCAATCGGCCAACATTGACGTCGAGGAGGAACATAGGGATGCCTCAATGTGGAAGGTCGTGGTCGAAAAGATCAAGCAACGTGTCGATTCCCTCAACAGCAACTCCCAACTGGAGATGATCAAGCTGCAAAGCCTGATCAACAAGCGCAACCAGGCGTTTGAAATGAGCTCGAACCACGTCAACAAGTTCTCCGGTACGTTGGATAAGATCATCAGCAACATGCGTTAACGCGGTTGCTTAATCCCGCGTGGGTATTGCGAGGGCAATGGGGTGCGCCCGAAACATGACGACATGAACATGACGACACGATGGTTCTGAACCATTTCCCGTCCTATTCAGCGATAAATTATGTGAAACCCTTTTTGCGCCGCAGTTACTCACGAAGTACGAAACGCAGGATAAAATTTGAACCTTCAAATAGGGAACTTCCGACATGTCAGCAGACAAAACTGAGTCCAATGCACAATCCGTTGCAAACCTTGAAGAAGGTTACGTTGACCAAAGTTGGCTCGACGAGATCGATCGGGTGGTCAAAGAGGCGGAAGAAGCAAGCGGCGTGCATGAGCTGCTCGAGCGGTTGAACGTCGAATACGACGATCTCGCGAACGCTCTTGCCAAGGCGAAGCAACAGCTCAGCCCGGCGGAGCTTGAGCAGATCGAAGAGGAAAATCGAAAGTTCGAGGAAGAAGCGCAACGAGAATATGAGCGCATGCTGGCCGAAAATCGCATGGCGGCAAAACCGAAACGCACCAAGGGCCGCAAAAATACGCGCATGTCAATTTAAACACATTTCATCAAAACAAGCGGAAGGAATAACACCATGGCACAGGTCGATCCAACACAGGGCATTCGGCACTTTGACAGCATCAGCAAAGGTTTGGACATCGGATCGGTGATGATGATGGTGAATCTGGAACGCGCCACCATCATGGAAAGCCAAGTGATGGATCAAGCCCAGAAGATGAAAGAAATCAACGACGAAATTCGAACCACACAGCACTTCATGTCGGAAGCCCGCAGGCTTAAGGACATCGGCGCTGATCACAGCCACGCTGCCCCTTTTGTCATGCCAGACGGTTCTTCTGCGACGATGCATGGTTATTGTATACATCGCGGCATTGCAATTAGCGACGGGAGCAAAAATGGATGGGATCAATTCGTAGAACGGATGAAGCATCGTGTGGATAACCTCAACAGCAACTCCCAACTGGAGATGATCAAGCTGCAAAGCCTGATCAACAAACGCAACCAGGCGTTTGAAATGAGCTCGAACCACGTCAACAAGTTCTCCGGTACGTTGGATAAGATTATCAGCAACATGCGTTAACACGGCCGCGTCCCCCCATGGGCATAAGACCCATACGGGGCGGCGCCCGCAGAAAGAAGATAAGGTGTAAAATGTCTGAAGAAATCCAAACATCTGAAGAAGATATGTCGCAAATCGATTTCGAAAAGGTCGTGGATGACCTGATGTCCGGCAAAACCACCTTGGCCGACATGCGCGGTTTTAGCGAAGAAGAAATCGAGGCCATTTACAGTCTTGCCTACAATATTTTCGAGAACGGCAAGTATGAGGATGCGCTTAAAATCTTTCAATTCTTGTGCCTGTTTTCCCATCTCGACGAACGTTTTTGGTTGGGTGCGGGCGCGTGCTATCAGCAACTGAAAGAGTTCGAAAAAGCCGTCGAGGCGTATTCCATGGTGGCCATGATGGATGTGGAAAACCCCATTCCGCCGCTGCAGGCGGCCATGTGCTACCTGTCCATGGAAGACTTCGACAAAGCCGAAAGCGGTTGCGAAGCGGCCATACATTGGTCCGGCGACAAGGATGAACACGCGACAACGAAAGCCCGCGCGGACGCTCTGTTGAGTGCCGTGCGCGAACAACGGGAGACAGCACATGGTTGATTCTGTTTCAGCAGGTGTGACCAATTCGATTATTCAGCAGTCGACGGTTGGTGAAACGCAAGCGCCGCAAAAACAAAGCATCACCGATGCGAAGGGTTCTGGTGCAACGCCTGTGTTGTCCGGTATGGGCGACACATCTGGTGTGGGGGCGCTGCCGTCTCTCGCCAAGCCCCTCATGACCGCAGAAGCGGCGGCTCTGATCTTGCTGGCGTTGAAAAACGAATCCACCGACCTGCAGCTTAAATCATCGCAGGACGTCATCAAAAACGAAGCCACCAGAAAGGAAGAGCAGCACAAAGAACGCTTGCAAAAGCTGGAAGAATCCGCAAAAGCCATGGAAAAGGCTGAAAAAGGCGGCGTCTTCGGCAAGGTCTTTAGCTGGGTCGCCACCGGCGCCTTGGCCGTCGCCGGTGCGGCATTGGTCGCAACGGGCGCCGGTGCCGTCGCGGGTGCGATCTTGTTGGCGATGGCTGCGGATATGGCTTACTCACAGATTTCCGGTGAGGGAAGCATGATGAGCAAGGCTACTGCCGAGCTCGCCAAGGGCCTCGAAAAGATGGGCATTCCCGAACCCGGCTCGACCATCACCGCAACGGTTTTGGTCACGGCTGCTGTGGCGGTGATGACCGCTGGTGCAGGTTCGAGCGCGGCCGCCGCGAAGGGCGCTTCCACTGCGGCGAACGCAACGAAAACCACCGTCACGACGGCGCAGTTGGGGGGAAGCGCTGCGAAGAGCGCTTCCACTGCGGCAAACGTAACGAAAACCACCACCACAACGGCGCAGTTGGGGGGGAGCGCATCGAATGCCGCCCAAACGGCTCAGGTTGCCGCACAAAGCAGCCGCCTCACAGCAACCGCGGCCAAGGTCGGCAACATAGCGAATCAGACCCAAAGCGCGGCTCAAATGGGTGTGGGGATGAGCAACATGGCGGCGGCCAAGTATACCAAAGACGCAGCCATGTCGGCAGCGGACGCCAAGGCAATGCAGGCGCTGATCGCCAAGATGCAAGCGCAAATGGAGGAAGAGGCGGACCGCATTAAGGACCTGATTCAGAAGATGGAAGCCGCCGCCTCGACCGTCATGGAAATTTTGGCCGGTAACGACAGTACCAACAAAACCATCACCGCACAGATGAACAAAGCCTGAAGCGCTGAAGGAGGAAATCAATGTCTAACAATGTAACCATTCAGTCTTCACCGGCGACACTTCAGCAGGTTCAGGCCTATCTGACGACACCTGAAGGCAAAGCCCAAAATCTCGATGTTCGCATCGAAGGCAGCTCCATCATCATGCCGAAGGAAACGTTGGCGAAGCTGCCCGGCGAATTGTTCAGCACTGTTTTCGGCAATGTGTTGGCGCCGGCCAATCAACAATCCCCCGGTGCCATTCAATCGGCCGGCAACAAGTTTGTCTCCATAGCCGAAGGCGACGGGAAGTTCGAAATTGCCAGCATCTTGACCTTGTTGGCTAAACTCGCGATTGAACAGCGCAAGATGGGTAAAGAAGCCCGCTTGCAAGCACTCGACAACCGGGTGGCTGAAATCGACAAGCAAGTCGGTGAAATGAAAAAGGCCGCCGACAAGCGTTTTATCGGAGCGATGATCAACGGTGCGATTACGATCGCGGCGAATGCCAAAGCTGTGAGGGGGTACGCGAAAATCAACACCAATGCCAACCCGGGGCTAGTCCAACACCAAACCCAAACGACCGTGGCGCGCACTCAAATCGCTCAAAACGTTGGACAAATGGCCAACGCTTACATGGAGCACCAGGCAGCCGGCCACGACCGCGATGCCAAGCGCCATGAAAAGAATGCTGAGGTGCAGCAGCACCATATGGAGGAAATGAACGCTTTCGCCAACAGTGCGAAGGAATTCTTCTCCGACATCGCGCAGAAACTGAGCGGCATCCAACAAGCCGAAGCCGAAACCATGCGCACCATCACCCGCGCCTGATGTATGATCCGTGTTCCGAAAAAGCCCGCTTTAAGCGGGCTTTTTTTGTGCGTTAAACGGGCAGGCCCGTAGGTGGAATCCGCTGGGCATAGCGATTGCGGTAGTAAGGGACGTTTACGCTCATCTTCGTCGACGTCCACTCCAAACCGTCAACTTGGCCGCCGAGAATTTTGTAGTATTTGACGATGCGCTCCCGGCCCAGGCCTTCCGGCATATCGTCTTCGCGATCCAGCGGGCGGATGTTGCCGCTGATGGTATCCAGTTCGAAGACCGGGTCGCACAGAAAATCCACGAACCACAAGAACTCGACGAACGCATTGCGCATGCCTTTGCGCGGGGTGTCGTTGCGGTATTCGATGATCGTCACCTCGCCATCGTCCGCCCAACGGTATGCGAAGTCGGCCGCGTTGACGGAAAACGTCCAGCCGATCTGTTGTGAGCTTTTGCTCAGACGATAGGGCGCGAGCTCTATGCCTAAGCTTTCGAGCTTTTCCTTGATCGGATCCTCTGTGCGGGTCTCCAAACTGGATTGTGTCACGCGTGGGCGCCCTTTTGTCAGGTTTCACTTATCTATAGGTGACCGAAACGCCGAAAAAGTCTCAAGATTTCAGCATCGTTTGCAACTGTTGGGCGATGGATGTCACTTACAAGAACACCTAAAGACGGTGATGCGGAAAATTTGAGGTACGGACCATTGAACATAGTCGAAAAAACGGAAAACGGCGTGAAATTCCTAATCCTGTCCGGCCATCTGGATGGGCAGACCGCGGGCGAGGTGGAAGCTTCACTGATGGTGCATTTGGACAGTGCGGATAAGTTGATCCTGGATTTCTCCGATGTCGCGTTTGTGTCAAGCGCCGGGTTGCGGGTCGTGCTGATCGGCGCCAAAAAAATGGCGGCGCGCAAAGCGCAATACGGTTTGTGTGGCCTGAAGCCTGAAGTCATGGCCGTTTTCAAAATGTCCGGCTTCGCAAAAATCATGCAAATTTTCGATGATCAAGCCGCGAGTTTGGCCGGGATGCAGTGTTGAGAGATGAGACTGTCTCTGCAAAAGAGATTCAGGAGTTTCTTGCCGCTCTATGCGCGGGCGACGAAAGAGTTGCAGACGGAAATCGAACAGGCTGGGGTGAACCCCCGAACGGCGCATAACGTGTTGGTTTGCATTGATGAACTGTCGACCAACATTATCCGCCAGTCCGTTCTGGAAGACCGTCCTGTCGATATAGAAATCCAGGTTTCCGAAGACCGGGGTGAAGTCGTGCTTCTTTATAGCGACAACGGAACGCCCTTCAACCTGTTCAAAGAGGTCCCGAAACCAAACATTTTCCTGCCCCTTGAAGACCGCCAAGCCGGGGGGTTGGGCGTCTATTTAATTCAGAAACTGAGCAGCTCTCATTGTTACTCATATAGGGATGAGAAAAACGTCGTCGAGCTGCGCTTTGAACACGTGTGACCAAACGAATTTGCGCAACAACGGATATCCGGGTGAATTTTGATGGATGCAATTCCCACAACAATTGAGGCGTATTGCCGATACCTTGGGGTCGAAATGCCGCAGCAAAACCCTGCAGGCTGGACGTTCCCGTTTGACGGCAATCTGGTTGTCCGGCTTTCGTCACCGGACGCGAAAAGCCTGCTGGTGTCGGCCCGTGTCGACGGCTGTAAAACCGGCGAAGACGATCAGGTGGGGTTTGAGCGGTTGCTGAAAATTGCAACGGCGATCCAGGGTCAGGTCGATACGACGATCTCATACGATAACGAAGATTCTACATGCTTTATGTACAGCATGATTGAGCTTGAAAACAAATCCACCGCCGACGTGAACGATGAAATCGACGTCACGATCGACGACTTCGAATATGTCCTGGGCATACTCGAACGTATGTAAGACCAAGTGTTTAAGCCCCATAACCCGTATGGAAAAGAGCGAGAAAGATGAGCACCGTTTCAACGAAAGAAGTCCAACTGCTGATGGAGGCCGGTTTTCTTGCCGCGAACGGCGGCATGATCGAACAGGCGCAAAAGATTTTTGAGGGTGTGCAGGCGGTTCGTCCCGATTCCGAGTTCGCGCATATCGGACGCGCCGTAACGCAGATGGCGGCGAACAACATGGATGAGGCGGCGAAGATCCTGCGTGAAGACGCTCTCAAAGCCAATCCCGATAATCTGCAGGCCAAAATGTTTTTGGCCCTGGTGCTGAAATTGGCGAACCGCGGCGGTGAATGCGATCAGGTGATCGAGCAATTGCAAAAAAGCGAAGACGTTGCGGCGCAGGAATTCGCCAGTTCCTTGATGGCTTGAATGACTGTGCGTTTTGTGAAGATGTGAATGAGGAGCCCGGAATATGGTTGATCTTTCAGGTGTCCAGCAAATGGTTCAGAAGGTCACGGAGAAAGCCGCTGAACAGCAGCAAAACTCCGGTGACGCGGCAAACGCCCGGGAAGGCGATGCCGAGGCTTTCAGGAATGCAATGAATTCCGGACAGGGGCAAGGCGGCTCTGAAGAAGCGCAAGCCATGCAGCAGGCGGAAGCCCCGGAACGGCCCAAAAGCGTGAATGCTTCGGAAGAAACGTCGGTTGGCTCAAAAATTCTGGATAACCTGCAAAGCACCAATGAGCGCTTTAGCGAAGTTATGGCGCAGGCGGAAAAAGCACTGGGCGGGCAAGCCGGTGATTTGTCCGCAAAGGAAATGATGCAGTTGCAGATGAAATTGCAGCAGGTCCAGCTTCAGCAGGAACTGCTAGGCAAGACCGCATCCAAATCAACCCAAAACATCGATACCTTGCTGAAAGGCCAGTGATGCCCACTGCGTTTTAACCGGGTGTCGAAACTCAAAGCGGATTAAGGCAGTTGCAGACTCTACATAAGCTCATTCTCGTGGTGTTGACGGCCGGTGTTTTGGCGGGCTGTAAGGTCGACCTTTACACGAACATTCCGCAAAAAGAGGGCAACGAGATGTTGGCGATCTTGCTCCGTGCGGGACTTGATGCGGAAAAACGTCTGGCCAAGGACAATAGGATCGACATTCTGATCGCGGCTTCTCAGCAAGATACCGCCATAGAGTTGTTACTGTCGCGTGGGCTGCCGCGCAAAGACGTCAGTTCGATCGGATCGATCTTTAAGAAAGACGGCCTGATTTCCACACCCGTCGAAGAAGGCGCGCGTCTTATATATGCCCTTTCCCAGGAACTGACGGGAACGATTTCGCAATTGGATGGCGCCATGGCCGTCAGCGTGCACGTCGTGTTGTCCGAAGAGGACGTGAAACCGCCCAGGGCGGCATCGGCGGCCATTTTCATCAAACACCAAGAAGATTACGACTTCACGACCTACGTGCCGCAGATCAAACAATTGGTTGCGAACAGCATCTCCGGTCTGAGTTACGAACGCATTTCCGTGGCGCTGTTTCCGTCCAACGGCATGCTGCCCGTCGAGAAGGTCGTCGAGAAGGGGGCTTCGGGTTCTGGGTTCAATGTGAACGGCAAGATGCTTCTGATCGCCGGCGTGGTCGCGGGGTTGCTGTTGGTGGTTATCGCGGTTCTTGGTGTTTTACTTGTTCGCAGAAGCCGGTCCCAACAGGAAGCCCTTCAAACAGAGCAGGCATAACCATGAACAGTCTCGACCTAAACCGTGTGATGAATGGTTTTATTCATGCCCCAAGTGAATATGTGGACAAGTCGTGGTTGGAAGATATCTTGCCTGAAAAGGTGTTCGTCGCGCTTTCTGGAAATGACAGAGTTAAGGGACGCTTGAACAATTTCATCATTGATCGATTGAACTTAGGTGAAATGCTGCAGGTCACGGAACCTGGATGGCGTGAGAAATTTTGCGCGATGCCGGGAGGACTGTTGCTTTCAGTCTTTCGGCGAACGGCTCTTGTTCAAGTCAGTGCAGACCTGTCCAAGACCATCTCAGGAGAGAAGATACGTCACCTGAAGGGTGCTTTGAGTCAGGAAGATTTCGCGTTTGTGATGAATACGGCGCCGCTGATGATAACGCCGGAGCTAACCGAAACCCTGCCCGATGACGATGGATTGCGTGATGATGATTTTGTGCTGCGTGGAATTGGCTTGATGTCGCAAGTTTGGCAAAGCATCCCTGATGCACTTTTAAACAGAGTCAAAGTGAAACTGCCGATGCGTTACAGTGCGGTGTTTTCCAGTTCAGCACCTGAAAATGCGAACTTTGACGTCAGGCATTTGCTGTCACGGACCATCAGGGAGACCAGCCCCCAATGGCGCGTTATTTTCGACTGAATTCCGAGCAGATATCGGCGATTGAAGACTCGCCTGTTTTAAAGGCATCGGATTATGCCTGCGTTCTTGAGGCGAACAGAACTCTTGATGAGGCGAAACGCCAAGCTGAAGAAATCGTTCGTGAAGCACAAGAGTTATATGAGAGCGAACGCAAACGTGGCTTCGAGGAAGGCCTTCTTGAGGCCAAGTTGGAAATGACGGAACAGATGATTTCGACGGTGGAACAGACCGTTGAATACTTGGCGGCGGTTGAACAAGATATTGTCGATGTGGTTGGCGACGCACTGGAAAAGGTTATTGGGCAGATCGATCGTGATGAGTTGATCGCCAAAACCGTCACGTATGCACTTCAGGTCGTGCGTAGCGAGAAAGCGGTGACCGTTCGTGTCGCGCCGCAGTCCGTGGCGGAGCTGAAAACGAAACTGAATGAAATTCTGGCATCGTATCCGGCTATCATCGAACTGCAAATTCAACCGGACAGTCGGCTCGACGAACGTGGCTGTATTATTGAAAGCCCCATCGGGATCGTCGATGCAAGCCTGGATGTTCAATTGTCCGCCTTATGTAAGGCTTTTCAGAATGTGATTGGCGATCGGACCGAGCAGTGAAACGGCTAGATTACATCACGCATGCTATGAAAAACGCCGTGGTCGACACGCAGCCCTTGCGGGTTACGGGGCGCGTCCTGCAGGTGCAGGGAACGATTATCAAGGCGGTGGTGCCTTCGATAAAATTGGGCGAATTGTGCATTCTCCGCAATTCGGGAGAAAGAGAGGGGCTGCGTGCGGAGGTTGTCGGTTTTTCTCAAGATGCGGCATTGCTGACGCCCATAGGGGAAATGAACGGTATTTCTACGGCGACGGAAGTGGTGCCGACGGGAAAAATGCATCAGGTTGGCGTCGGACCTAATCTCCTGGGCCGCGTTCTGAACGGAATGGGTGAGCCATTGGACCTTGCTTCCAAAGGTCCGTTGAAGATTGATGACCACTACCCGGTTTACCAGGACGCCCCGGATCCCTTGACCCGTCGGCTGATATCTCAACCGCTATCCATGGGGGTTCGCGTTCTCGATGCGATGCTGACGTGCGGCGAAGGACAGCGCATGGGCATCTTCGCCGCGGCAGGTGGCGGCAAAAGCACCTTGATGGCGATGTTGGTGAAAAGTGCCGATGTCGATGTGACCGTCATGGCGCTCATCGGTGAGCGCGGCCGTGAAGTGCGTGAATTTATCGAGCACGACCTGGGACCGGAAGGCATGAAAAAGTCCGTTCTGGTGTGTGCGACATCCGACAGATCGTCGATGGAGCGCGCCAAGGCGGCCTATGTTGCGACCAGCATCGCCGAGTATTTCCGGGACCAAGGCAAGAGGGTGTTGTTCTTGATGGATTCAGTCACACGCTTCGGGCGGGCGCAACGTGAAATCGGTCTTTCCGCCGGCGAGCCCCCCACAAGGCGCGGCTATCCACCGTCCGTGTTCGCCACCCTGCCCAGATTGATGGAACGGGTGGGGATGAATGATAAAGGGTCGATCACGGCGCTTTACACCGTCCTTGTCGAAGGCGACGACATGAACGAGCCCATCGCTGACGAGACAAGGTCCATCTTGGATGGCCACATTATTTTGTCCCGCAAATTGGCGAAAGCGAACCGTTATCCCGCGATCGACGTCTTGGCCAGTGCGTCACGCGTCATGAATGCGGTAACCACCAAGGAACATCAACATGCAGCAGGACGCGTACGCGAACTTCTCGCGAAATATGATGAAGTCGAACTGCTGGTCAGGATTGGGGAGTATCAGAAAGGTGCCGACAAAACGGCGGACGAAGCGTTGGATCGTTACGATGATATCGTCGGCTTTCTGAAGCAACGCACCGACGAGGTGTCCGGCTACGATGAGACGTTGTCGAGACTGCAAGGTCTCGTCTGATGAAAACGGCCTTTGAGAGTATTTTGGAAATTAAGGAGCGCAAGAAAAAAAAGGCTCAATCCGATCTTCGTGCCTGCCGAATGCGTGTTGATCAAACCCTCGAAGCTTTGAAACAGGCGAAACAAAAGCAAGTCGAGTTTTCGGCGTTTGTGATTGCGGAGCAAGACCGCCTCTACGACGAAATGGAGACCAAGCTGGTCGGCATGGAAGACATAGATTTGGTCAAGGCGCAGATCGGAAACCTGCGGGCGCGCGAGACCCAACTTTTCTTGGAAATCGGAGAAGCGGAAAAGAGTGTTCAAGAAGCTCAGGAAAAGCAGGCTGAAGCGCAGAAGATCTTTGAAGCGGCCTGTTTGAAAGAAACAAAGTTTGACGATCTTGTGGAGATGGAAAAAACGCAAGCCGCGATAGAAGCGCAGGAAAAAGAAGATCTTTCGTTGGAGGATTTCCGTCCCATTGACCGTTTGTCGTTTTAACCTCGGGGCAAAATCGGAACCGATTGCAATGACACGTATCGACAATAACCAAGGCTCAGGTCCTGCCGTTCAAAATCAAGATGCGCAGAACGCATCGTCGCAGAGCAAGGCTGTGTCCGAGGCCACCCGGGAGCAGTTTAAATCTGCGTTGGGTGGTCATGCGAAACCGGATGGGGGAAAAGAAAAGCAGATCTCTAAAAGTTCGGATCAAGGGGTCGTTGGAAGCCGTGGTGCAGGGGAGCACGAGCGCGCGGCTGAAAGGAACATGGCTCAAACGGAAAAACACCCGTCGGCGAAAACGCTCGATTCGCGGGAGCAAGCTTTGACCAAGGAGACTCAGGCAAGTGTAAAGCTTCAAACGCAACAGGGGGTCGGGACGGAAAAACACGGATCGGCCAAAACGGATTTAGATACATCGCAAAACAATCCGGGCGCATCCATTTTGCAGGGGATGTCGAATATCCCTTCTAACAACTTGTCGCACACGCCAAGTGTGACTGCGTCGCATCAAGCGGCACCAACCAGTACATCCTTGCAGGAACTCGTTCAGGACGTGGCTGAGCGTATCTTGGTGTCGAAAGGCGAAAACGGAGAAAAGGGCGAGGTACGCATCCAGTTAAAAAACGGCATGCTGCAAAACACCGAGGTTCGGGTTCAGGTGGTTGATGGACGTACGCAGATCAGTTTCGTTTCCGATAATGTCGATAGCCTGAATATGCTGCACCAACGCGCAAACGATTTGCAAAACGGCCTTAAACATCGTTTGGGCGCCGACGTGCAAGTGAATGTGATGTCTACGCAAGATAGACAACGCGATGACCAGGATGGGAGGTCGCGCAATCAAAGGAGTTACGTGACCGAAGATACGGAAGACGAGGGATAAGGCGCGTTGCGTGATGCTTGCGCGGCACAAAAACTGAATTACAAATGGTCTTGCATTTGCGTCCGCAAAGATTGTCGGATGCGGAAAATGCGGCTTTTCAGCGCGGATACGGAACAATTGTGACGGCGTGCGACATCCTTATAGCTTTCTGCGTTCACGCTCACGGCGATGATCATGTCTTGCGCGTCGGCGGGCAGGGTCTCCAGGGATTTCATCAAGTCACCCATGAACTCCGATGTGTCGTTTGCCTGCTCCGGAGTTTGTTGAGAACATTCAACGTAATCCAGGTGGCTGTCGTCCACGAAATTGTATTTCTTGTGCGGACTCCGGCTCAAATAATTGCGGATGATATTGTATGAGATACCAACCAACCAAGTCGAAAACTTCGAATTACCTTGGAAGTTCTTAATGCTCAGTTGTGCTTGAACGAAAGTATCCTGAACAAGATCGTCAATATCTTCTTGATTGCCGATTTTCGACCTGACGAACCGTTTTAATTTTGGCGCATTTTCTGCAAATAAATGCTCCAAAGCTTTCGTGTCCCCCTGGCATGCTGCCGCGACCAGTTCGAATTCAGATACAGCATTCATTTTTGCGCCCGCCATTTCAAACATCACTCTCTTACCCCAGCGTTTCAGCTACTTATGTCCGATTTAATAACTTCGCCATTCGATGCATGAGCTTGTATTCAAGTATATGAACGGCCCATTTTTTTGTAAAGTAAACTGGTGTTTCTCAAATATTTCCAAAACAAAAACCAAAATATCTCCAATAATATTTTGTGTATTTCTGAGATGTTTCTGATTTATTTATTTGCTTGAAATTTGTGCAGAATTCCCTCCTTCCCATGAATAATTGTTTCTGAAATATTTCTGGAAACTTTTTTTTGCTTGGTGTTACATATCAAGTGGCAAGGGACATAAACATTGTTCAAACTTTAAAAATGATGGAATTGTCGCAGTGATTACCATTCGAAATACAGGCGCCGTCACCTCCCCGGCGACGACTGATATTACGCGGGCTGAACAAGCGGGAAACGGTGATCAGGCGGCATCAGTTTCCACGCGTTCTGCCGGCCCTGCTGTGGCCAGTGCCCCGGCACCCTGCGCCAATGATACAGTGCCTGCTCAGTTGCGTGGCGTCGTGCCACATCCAAAACGAACGCTCGAATCCGATGTTCTCTCACGACTTGCCGAGAAATTGGTTGCGGCCTCGCATGGCGTGTCCGCGGCTGCAGACGCGAAAGAACATGTCGACATTCAAGAGAGATTGGCCGCGTTTCTGACGCTGCGACACAAAGCGGAATCCGGCCAAGGCGGCGCAACTCTCGTCAATTGGATACGGGATTTTGATATACCCCTCGCAGGTGAGCGGGAGATGAACGGCGCACTTTTATGCGCAGCAACCAAAGCATCTCTGCAGTCTCAAGACATCACGGACATTTTCAATTCGTTTGCAGATCAAATGTGCGAAGAATTGGAGGCCAAAGGTGTGGACTCGTTGGAAGCTGCAGCCATTGCCGTGGTGAGCGCGCAGGTCCATCAATCGACCTTGTTGGTTGCCGCTTTGTCGAACCCCGATGACGCAGGCGCCCCCCCGGTCACAAAACAAATCTCAGCACTTATCCAAAATGTCGTGGCGGACGTGCAAACGATTTTGAACGAAAACATCGTCGAAACGTGAAGGCGGTTTTGGCGGTACTGACGCATCCCCCGGAAGTTTCCATTTTCTGAGCGCTGACGATCTGTTTGACACGCCAATCGACGGCCGGGATTCGGTCTTGTCGATTATGCGCACGGTATGGCGTGTGTCGTATATGCGACTCTGATGACGGTTTCCCGGTTATCGAAAAAAACCATTCGAATTCTGACGTTACCCAAAAGGTAACCCATTCGTCCTCGCTCGTGATCGTTTGACGATGCGTGGTTGGGGCGATGTGAATCTTGAGAATTAAGAGGCCTGTGCGCCCGGTGGTTTTTCGTTTTGCAATGATCGGTTTCGTATCGGTCTCTTGTTTGGAGATAGTTCAAGTCAAGCGGACGACCGCTTTATCGATCCGCTGAACGTAAGTGTAAAAAGCGAATGGAGGAGGCCGGGTCATGGGGTGGCTACTGAAATGAATGATGGCTATGCAGAATCATAAAATACTCATTGCGAAGCGCGATATCGGGCGTGGGCAAGCTTTGGCTGATCACCTGAATAAAAGCGGCTTTGAGGTCGCCAGCGTTTCGTCCGCCGCCGAAATGTATGAAAGCGCAAAGCTACACCCCTTTGACGGCTTTGTCGTGGATATCGCCCTGAACAATGAAGCGCCCGTCGCGTTCATCAACAAGTTGCGTGCTTACGGCCAGTCAATCCCCATCATCGTCATGCTGGAGCCCGAAGAAATTGCCGATACGAAGTTTTGTCTGAATTTGGATGCTGACGATTATATTGTGAAGATCGTCAATCCGTACGAATTGGATATGCGGTTAAAGTCGATCTTGCGACGCTTGCAGGATGACCGCCCAAGCATGGCGAAATTGCAGTTCGGGCATCTGGTTCTGGACTATGCCCGACGCGCCGCCGTTGATGCTGAGGAGCAATTGATTGAACTCACTCTTGCGGAATTCAGTGTGATTTGGGCGCTGGCTTCTTCTGACGGTAAGGTGCTATCGCGGAACGATTTGATCAGGGAAATGTCGTTTGACTCGGCGCCGGTTTCGATCCGTGCCGTTGATATATTGATCAGCCGTGTGCGCAAAAAACTGGGTAAAGAGGCGGTCCAAACCGTCTCCAAGGTGGGTTACAGATGTGGGTGGCCGGTATCCCCTTTATGATCAATATGGAAACGGCGCGTGAGCTGGCATTTACCCCCCCATTTAACTTTTGCGGTTTGCCGATCTGGTGAATAAAACGAACGAGTAGGCCAGCCTGCCTCCAAAACGCTTCCCCCAGAAACATCCCGGAAACCACACGCCAGGCATTTTGCTGCAAAGTTGTGTCATGACACACTTGGCGAACCATATCCCAGGCCAACAGCCGCATTTGAAAACGATCCTGATTGCAGACGACAACGCGATGATGCGGCGCCTGTTTCAGCACACCTTCGCCCATGGCCACCGTGTCGTAACGGCGGAAAACGGCGCGCAGGCGCTGGAGCTGGCGGAACGGGAACGGCCCGATTTGATCGTCTTGGATATCCTCATGCCGGATATGGACGGTCATGAGGTCTTAAAGCGGTTGAAGGCGGACCCGTGCGTCAGTGATATTCCCGTTGTGTTCCTGACCGGCATGACGGAAGCTGGGGACGAGTTGCGCGGCCTGGAACTGGGCGCGATCGATTACTGGATCAAGCCGTTCCAACCGGCCATCGTGCGCGCCCGTGCACGCAATTATCTGGAGCTCAAAAGTGGTCGCGACGCATTGACCCAGCTGGCGTTCCAAGACGGTTTGACCGGCATTGCCAATCGCCGCGCTTTCGACGAAATCCTGGATCACGAATGGCGGCGCGCGCGGCGTTCGGACGAGCCGGTATGCGTCATCCTCGCCGATGTCGATCACTTCAAAGCCTACAACGATACCCAGGGACATGGCGCGGGCGATGCGTGCCTCAGCCGGGTCGCCACCATATTTCAAAATCAAATGCAGCGCGCCGGCGACTTCACCGCGCGCTACGGTGGGGAGGAGTTCGTCTGCCTCCTGGCGAACACGGATTTGAATAGCGGTGCGGCGGTTGCGGAGAAAATCCGCGCCGCGATTGAGCAGGCCGCTTTGCCCCACGGCGCCAGCGACGTTTGCGAGGTCGTGACCATGAGTTTCGGCGTGGCGGCATGCATACCGGAAGAGCTCCCCACGCCACAGGACTTGACCGAAGCTGCGGATACCGCGCTCTATCGCGCGAAGCATGCCGGACGCAACCAAGTCGCAACGATGGGTGAGGAATGTGTCCAACGCGCACAGTGTTTACCGTACCCGCATCGAAGTGGGCGAGAAGAAACTGCGCGCCGTGCCGAAAACCTTTCGTCTGACCCCGGGCCCGACCGGCAGCGCCGACATCACGGTGGGCAAGCGCAAGATCATCGACTACTCCATCTATCCGCTGGTCCGCGCCATGGGCTCCAGTGCCGGAAACCTTGAGGCGGTTTGCGCGCCGCGTCGTACAATTTGTGAGAGGCCCGGATGGATAAATTCCATGATTTCTAGAAACGCAACGACAGCAGGGCGGGCTGCGGTTTGGTCAGACGGCTATGTTTAAAAACCTCAGTCCCTTGGCGAAACGGTGCTGGAGTGGCGTTGCGCTCGGCATCTTTGTTGCCGTTTTGCCGCTCACCATCGCGGTCTTCGGCGCTCTGGTCGACGACCCGGACGTGCCGACGTTCTCTGCGCTTTGGATCGTTTCGGCCCCGCTTGGGCTCAGTATCGCGTTGATTGCCTGCCTGATGGCCGTCTTGGCGAACAAAACGAATCCGCCACGCGCCGTGGCGGCGTTTCAAAGGCTCAACCGCATTGCGCAAGGCTGCTGGATCGGCGGTGCATTGGGTCTCATGTTGGCCGTGTTACCGGCCATCGTTACGATATACGGAGTTTTTGTTGAAAGCCATTTCCTGGTGGCGTTTCACTGGCTTTTGTATCTTTCGGTCCCGCTTGGCGGCGCCATTGTGGTGCTGAGCGCTTTGATCGGCATCGTCGCAATGGTGATCAAAAAGCTGGCATGATCGGGCATGTGCCCAAGCGCAAACCTCCGCCTGAAACCACATTATTTTCGGCCGAGTTTTTCCAGGACGAGAACGCCTTTGAACTCGTCACCCACAATATAGCGGCGGGCGCGAAACTGGAGAATGAGTTCATCGCAAGACGCTCCCATGGAACCATCCACGCGTTCGCAGACCTCAACGACAAAAACGTTATTCTCATGTTGGGAAATGACATTCCCCTGTTGGGAAAGGATGGAATAGCGCACCTCTTCGCCAGGTATATTGGCTGCCATGCACCCCCGGACTGAAGACCGGGTCAGATAGACGGACTGAATGATGTCGTCACCGTTCAACTCCGTCATGAGACGTTGCAAACAGCCCGAGGGGACCTCTTCGCCATCGACATGAAAGCGCCCTGCATCGATTTCAACGTGCCATGGCCATCCAATGGGCGTAGAAGTGGCGTCCCTCGCCACGGCGTGACCTGCATAGAAGACGTTTACGATTATCAACACGCCGGCGGCCACTAACGTCAACCTTACCTTCTTTGGCATGATTTCCTCCTCCTCGTGAAATCAGGCGTCGTTGTCCGGATCATCTCTTTCCGCCCTGGGTCAAGGCATCACTCCGATGTCCAGGGCCTTGCCGGACATGCTGACCCAACGCGAATTGACCATGCGTTGGATGGTGTTGTCGCAGCCGATGCCCCAGGGATTGCTATAGGCGTCGGCGTCGACGCTATTCCAGCAATAATTCGAGTGAGCGACCCACTCGTTGTCGACATACTGATAGGGGATTTGGGTACCACTAAGGGCCCACATCGGCCAGCCCGCGCCTTGGTCTCCGCCGGCTGCGACATCCCCTGCGGCACCACCTACGTTGCCAAAGCCCAGATGAACCCACTTATTGGTTTTGGCGAAATACTGGACCGAACCGTCACATTTGATGGCGACGGGCCGATACTCGTAGGCGACGTCGATGCGCTTAAAGCACCCCGCCCCGGCAACCCATGTCGTGCCGTTCCACACGTAAGGTTTCTTGTCGATGCCGACCGCCCAGGTGGACTTGGCGCTCCCGATATCCAACCCCTTGAAGCCGCCCATGCCGACCCAATCCGTTCCATTCCAACGCACGGCATAATCGTCGCACTGAATAGCCACGGGGACGCCCGTCGAATCGACGCTGATCCGCTTGATGCAGCCCTTCTGTTTGCGCCAACTCTTGGTCGTCGTATCCCAGGCATAGGGCGCATGATCCAAGCCAGCGATCCAGGCCGGTGCGGTCTTCATCGGTGGGGCAATAGGAATCTCCGGCACATTGGTTGGTTGTTCAATGGTTTCAGACGCCGAGCCCTGCAGTTGGTAGAAAGCATAGTCCACGCGTGACAGGATTTCGAACTTCGTCGCTGGGGCAAGCGGCTTCGCCGTTGCAAAATTGAAGATATGACAGGTCTTGCCGTCGGCCGTCCAACCGACGGACGATACACTTGTCCGGCAAGTGTAAATGTTCGCCGCACTGCCACTGTAAATGCTCGTCGCACTGCCGCCGCCAAAGCCACCTGTGGGAATATTCAGCTTGCTCAGCTTCTTGCCGGTGTTCGGATACCAGGCCAGGACCGCAGCTGGATCCCACGTCATCAAACGGAACTTCCCGGTACTGAAGGCTTCCGGCGTGACCGAGTCGGAGAACGCCGTTCCACAGACCCATTTGCCTTCATGGCTGACCACGAGGCCGGGAACGAGACTGCCCTGGAACTCAAAAGCGCAGAGGTTGTGCCCGCCTCTGCCGGTCCAATAGAGGTCTTTCGCTGACGGTAGCGGTTGACCCGAAACCTGGAATATCCAAGTCGTGCCGCTAAACCGGTATTTCCCCCGCACCGGTGCGAACACGGCGTTCTTACGCGACGCGCAATCAACCTGGGTCGGCGGCGCTTCCTCCCATTTGGACGGCGGGTTGGTGCAAAGTTTCGTTTGGGCGTTCTTGATGATGATGCCGCCCGGCTGTGGGCTGACGTCCCACCACTGGTAATCCAATTGCGTGCACGGGACCTCGATCATTTGGGCGCCGATTTTGTAGCCGTCGGGCTGCAGGCAATTGCCGGTCTTGGTGTTGATGAACTTCGCATACCCGCGCACGTCCACGATATAGTCGTAGAAGGCGGCTTTGCTGCAGTCGACGAACGAGACCGTCTTGTCCTTGGCCGCTTCGCCGAGGCAGAGGCCCAACTGGTCGTTCCGGATCGAGATATTGTCCGCATAGTATTTCGGCGTGGCGTCGTCCATGATGCGATACACCTGGTTGGCCGAGCCGACGCACGGTTTCCATTCGGCCTTGGCTTGACCGGGGACCGAGCTTGAGGCCGTGAAGTGCAGGCACTGCGCGGTCGCCTGGTTGGCCATCAACATCCAGTTTGTGCCGTGATCGAGTACTTTCCAGGCAAACTCCCCGGAAGTGCCGCATTTTCGAACCGTCAGTTCACCGTCGCCCGTGAAAACGTCCGTTTTAAATGTGAAGGAGGCTTTGTTGCCGAACTTATCGTCGGAGTAGGTTTGTGTGGTCTCCTTCCACGTTCCGACCGGCGCGATACACTCCTTGCTTTTGGCGTCGATGATATTCACATAGGTGTGCGTATCCTTAGGAGAAAGCGTGACCGTCGACCAGCGCGTGGCGCTACCGTCCGCACACTTGTCCTGGCGGACGTCACCTTTCACGTTGTCCAGGCACAGGCCGGTGTGGCCGACTTCGATCAATTCGCCGGCGAACGTTTTTGTGGTCCGGTTGTCTATTCTATTGCGCAGTAAAACGGATACAATGTGATCTTCTTTCATGTAAACGTCGTTGGACACGTCGATTTTTTGATTGAGCACCTTCTTGAATGCGGCCAGTTCTGCGTCGGAAAGACCTTCGCTCTTTTTGTATGTTACCAATTCCGCATTGATTTTTTTCGCATCTGCATTGGCATGGGCGGCGACGTGATTGCGCAGTTTGTGCTTCAACGCCTCGGGGATGATAGCGGAGACTTTATTCATTTCATGTTCGAGCAAATGCCACAGTCCATGCATGCCGACGACGGCCATCTTTTCCACGTTTTGATCGATTTTCTTGGGACTGATATAAAGCGGCAGGGTTTGCTTGATATGACCGCCGAAGATCTCAACATCCAACGACACGATCGCCGGGTTACCGCTCGCGATCATCTCCTTTAAGTTCACTTCGAAACTGACCTTGTTGATGTTGATGGAGTCTTCAACGCCTTTTTTGATGGTATTATCGATTGCTTTCTGGATTCGGTCGAATACATCAAGGCCCTTGATGCCATATTTTGCAGCCTTCAAAAGACCGTCGGCTACATCGCGTGACGCCAGCAAGATGCCCACCTCCGGGTCCAAATCGATGGGGAAGTGATCGATCAGAGTGGCCGCGAATTTCAAAGCCCCTTCCGCAGTTTCCAGCGCTAATTTCAAGCCGGCGATTTCAATGAGATCTCCAAGTTTGCAGAACCATTTAAAAAGCCCGCTACAATGATGGTAACTGTGCCAGGCGTCCCTAATATCGCTGCGTAACTTCTCAACCCGCGCTTCCGCGTTTTCCACTTTCTTTTCAGCCGCCTGGCGTTTCTTGCGGATTTTTTCACGCTCGGCGTTGATTTTTTTGGTCAAGTGATCGACCCTGTCCTGCGCTTTGGTCAGCGCTTCTTCCGCCTTATGGAAACCTTTGTTCAACTCGTTGAACACCTTATTCACCGCGGTTGTCATCGGCTTGCCGATAAACTCGCCGATGTCCATTTTAATGTCGCCTTCCATGGAGAAGTCGGCGTCTTTGAAACCGGGGTGTGTGGCCGAAAGATCGATGCCGGACAGCAGCAACGTCGTGTCGAAGGAAAAGTCCTGGGTGGCGTTGACCTTGGCCTCGAACGACATGCCGTTCTTGTTCAGCGCGATGGCGAAGTCTTCGTGAAGATCCAAATATTTGATTTCGATGTTGCTGGTGAGATTGATCGTGGGGATAAACTTCGAATTTTGGAAGTCCAGCGGATCGATGTCGATCTTGAAGTAGTTTGATTTGAGTTCCAACGGCCCGATTGTTCTGTCAGCAATGGCGCCGGATGCGTCTATGCCGCTCGTCGGGTTGAGCGTGAGTTTAAAAGTGCCGGCATCTTTGTCGCCCAGCCAATCCAGGTTACCGGACACATGAAGGCCTTGTTGCTTAAAGCCCAGGACCTTGGCTTCCGCACCCGGCGAAACGAAGGTAACCGTCGCGTTGGTGAATTTCGGGAAAAGGCCGGACGGAATGCCGAGCTTGAAATGATCGCCGATCATGCTCAGCGCAACGTCTTGAACAAAGAAGATATCCACCGTCTTGATGTCAACGGTGAAGGCGCCCGCGTCGGGAATCAGCGCTTCGGAAAACTGGATGTCGCTTCCGATAGTTAAGGTATCACCGGCAATGTCGGTGGTCCCCACGTAGCCCAGTTTCAAGCCGTCATCATCTATGGTGGCGGTGATGGTCGGATTGCTGATCGAAAAACCGGGAATACCGAAGGGCTTATGCCAGGTGCCGTCCATGTCCCCGGTGATATTGATGCCCAACTCTTCGCCATCGACATCTTGCACGGCAACCGTGGTGTCAAATTGCAAAGTATCGCCTTTGATTTTGGTGGTGATGTCCACGTCAAGACCAAGATCAAGCTCCGTTTCGCTCGCTGAGATATAGAAATCCAGCTGTTCGCTTTTGACGAAGCTCAAGAAGGACGGCAGCGAGGGAGACGCACTGGCCAAAACACCCTTCAGGGTCAGCGACGCCATCTGCGTGCTGTCGAATATGCCGCTGACCTCACCCATGATGGCGAGTTTGTCGTGCACGCCGATTTTCTTCAGATGCTTGCCAAAACTGCCCGCATTGTCCGGGTGGAACCCGGCGACGATGGCGAGACCCTCTTTGATGTTGACCTGTTCGTCTGTGGAAAAGACATCCTTCAACGCATCCCGGCCGACTTTGGGAAGGTGTTTGAAAGATTTGTTCAGCCCGCTTTCGCTCAACATCACGGCGGCGAAGGGAAGCTTGACTTCTTTCAACAGATCGCCCGGCGTCGGGACCAGTTCGCCCAAGTTGAAATCCGTTTGCGTGATCGCGACGTTCCAGCCCGACCCTTTGAAGGCGTAGAAGTCGGTCTTATGCCCTTTGAACGTGGTGTCGGCTTCGATGCCGTATTCGGAGATGATCAGCGTGTCCAACGCGAACTTGTCCGCATGCGGGACTTTGTTCACCTCGGGAATGTCGGAAAGGCGCAAGGGTCCGTCGAGTTCGAAATAGGCACCGGTGAGCTTGCCGTTGGTTTCCTGGATGTTGATCGCCACATCCAAGTTGGTGTGCCGGCCGATTTGAGCTTTGGCGGTGATGTCCAGATCGTATTCGCGCGTGCCTTGCTGGGTCTTTTCCTTGCTGATGTCGAGGCCCAAGCCCTTTAGGTCGAGGAAGCTGATGCCAAAGGGCTTGTTCCAGGGCCTGTCCGTCTGTCCTTTGACCTCCAGATCGGTTGCCTGCGCACCTGTGGATTTGTCGTAATCCACTTCCACGGTGAAGGCGAGGGTGTCGCTTTTGATACGAACGTCCGCGTCGGTCCTGACCTTCACCGAAAGGCCTTTTTTGCCGCTGATTTCCAGACGGTCGTTCGTCAGCGTCAAATACTTCTCCGTGCCCGGAATCGCCAGCTTGGGCAGATCGACCTTAATGTCAAGGTGATCAAGGATCGCTTGTTTGATCGCTTGCGCGCTCACGTTCTTGGACAAGGCTTGGGGGCTGAACTTGCCGTTCAGCGGCAGCTTCACGTCGCGCACGCCGACGTCCTTGAGCAGCCTGCCCAACTCGCCGGACGGCTTGACATCCATGTGGCCGAAAACATTCATGCCAGGTTTGATGGCCGGGTTCTTGTTGCTCTGCTCAATCCAGTATTGCGCGTCGCCGCCGATGCCCGAACTCTTCAGTTGCACCGAGGATGCGCCAGATGATGCGCTCGTCGGGCTGTGGACCATCACCATGTTGGAGAACTCGACGTCTTTGAGCAGTGTGTTCTTCGCGCCCGGAATGAGGTTCCCAAGATTGAGATCGCCAAGATCGACGACGATGAAATGCCCGCGGCTTGGAGCCTTCTGAATCTGTATGGAAGCCGGGTGTCCCTTGACGTCGGCTTTCACCAGAAAGCGCGCCGGAACGCCGCCATGCGCGCCATATATTTCGATGGCTGTTAAGTCCACATCGTCGATGCCGGGCAATCCCTGTGCGCCGACAAGCTTGGCGATGGTCAGGCCTTTGGGATGGACGTCGATCTTGTCGGCTTGG
>JANQJR010000058.1 GCA_028281525.1 Magnetovibrio sp. | reverse complement strand
CTACACGCTCTTGGAAACGGGGCAGGTGATCGAAGGCTCGGTGCTGAACGACATCCTCACCGGCGGCGCGGGCGACGACACCATCACCGGGAACGGTGGAAACGACGCCATCGACGGCGGCGCAGGCACGGACACGGCGGTGTTCGGCGGCAACGCGGCGGATTACACCGTGGCGGAAAACCCGGATGGTAGCCTGACGATCACGGATACGCGTGTGGACGGCGACGGCGTGGATACGCTTTCCAATGTCGAATTCCTGCAATTCGCCGATCAAACGGTTGGCGTAACCGACTTGCAAGTCGTTGATGTTCTGGCAGGTACAATGATAGGAACGTCTGAAACCCAAATCAACACACACTCCGATTCTAACCAAGGAAGTCCTCAGACGGCAGCGCTAGCGGATGGGGGCTATGTCGTCACATGGGCTTCGGACAACCAAGATGGTGACAAGAACGGAATATACGGGCAGCGTTACGATGCGTTGGGCAATCCGCAAGGGAGTGAGTTCCGTATCAATACCCACACCACACACAATCAACTGTATCCTGCGGTCA
This sequence comes from Magnetovibrio sp., assembly GCA_028281525.1. Lineage (GTDB taxonomy): Bacteria > Pseudomonadota > Alphaproteobacteria > Rhodospirillales > Magnetovibrionaceae > Magnetovibrio. Next base: position 34,291 of record JANQJR010000058.1, on the reverse strand, counting down.
GCGCTCTGCAGGATGGTGGATACGTTGTTGCGTGGACGTCTGTCGATCAAAGCGGCTATTACCAAACGGTACATGGACAGCATTATGACGCTGCCGGAAATGCGGTCGGCTCCGAGTTCCTGATCAGTACGAATGGGGCTCAAACACATGCAACGGTTCCTAAAATCACCACATTGGCTGACGGCCATTATGTCGTAACTTGGATAACGTATGACCCGGCTACGCTCTCGCGGACCGTTCATGCTCAGCGTTATGACGCTTCCGGTAATGCTGCTGGCAATTTGCTTGTGGCGAACTCAAATTCGGACTATCAGCGTACCAATGCCGAAATCACATCCTTGAGCGATGGCGGCTTCGTGGTGACGTGGCAGTCCTATACGCAGGACGGCAGCCACTATGGTATTTACGGTCGGCGCTATACTGCGGATGGCGTTTCACTCGGTTCGGAGTTCCGTGTCAACACGCACACGGAGGGCGATCAGTCCGTATCCTCGGTCTCATCTCTCACGGATGGCGGGTTCATTGTTGTCTGGCATTCTGATGGGCGGGACGGCAGTGGTTATGGAATCTATGCCCAGCGTTACAATGCTGCGGGTGTGGCCATTGGCGGTGAGTTTCAAATCAATACACATACCGCTCATGACCAGCAAAACCCGACGGTTAAAGGCCTGCAAGATGGCGGGTTCTTTGTTACCTGGGATTCTGATAGCCAAGACGGCAGTCGCTATGGCGTCTACGGGCAGCGTTTTGATGCTGGTGGTAATCCGGTTGGCAGTGAGTTCCAGATCAATGATTTCACCGCTGGCTTACAATTTACCTCGGAAATTGCTCAACTTGCGGATGGCAACGTTGTCTTGACCTGGATGTCTGAAGGGCAGGATGGCAGCGGTTACGGTGTCTTTAGCAAGACGTATACCGTTACGAACGAGCAAATGATCTTGCAGGGATCAGGATTGGGCGACACGCTAACGGGGGGTAACGGCGACGACACCATCACCGGGAACGGTGGAAACGACGCCATCGACGGCGGCGCAGGCGTGGACACGGCAGTATTCAGTGGCAACGCGGCGGATTATACCGTGGCGGAAAACCCGGATGGTAGCCTGACGCTCACGGATACGCGCGCCGACGGCGACGGCGTGGATACGCTTTCCAACGTCGAATTCCTGCAATTCGCCGATCAAACCCTTGCTGCCGCGGATGTGGTGCCGACGATCCTGGAAGGCAGTGGTCCCATCATCGGGGGTGCTGAAAAGCTGATCAATACCAATACGGTCGGAAACCAAATGGATCCGGTTATCACCAGCCTCAGCGGCGGCGGGTATGTGGTGAGTTGGGTCACGAACGATGCCGATAGCATTGGCGTTGCGGCGCAAATGTACGATTCGAGCGGTCAGAAGGTTGGTTCCGAATTTGCAGTCAACACGTATCAAACCAGTGAACAATACCAGCCCACAGTGACGGGCTTGGCAGATGGCGGTTATGTGATCGCGTGGTCCTCGCTGGGCCAAGATGGGTCCGGTGATGGTGTGTATGCGCAACGCTTCGGCGCGGATGGAATTGCGGTGGGGGGCGAGGTTGAAGTCAATACTCACACCTCCAATGTGCAGTATCGTCCCGACATCGTAGGACTTTCCGGTGGCGGTTACGTGGTCACTTGGTCATCGCTCTATCAAGACACCAGCTACTACGGAGTCTATGGCCAGCGCTACGATGCCTCCGGCAACGCGGTCGGCGGAGAATTCCGCGTCAATACGACAACGGCCTGGTATCAGATTGGCACATCGACCACCGCGCTTTCGGATGGTGGGTTCTTGGTCACGTGGGATGGCCAGTATCAAGACGAAGCCACACCCGAATTCGGTGTGTTTGGTCAGCGCTTTGATGCCTCCGGCACTGCGGTGGGTGGTGAGTTCCAGATCAACACCTACGTGGTGGACCAGCAATTCCACTCCGACGTAACCACCCTTGCGGACGGTGGATTTGTCGTGACTTGGGAATCGCTGAACCAGGATGGAAGCGGATATGGGGTTTACGGCCAACGTTTCGATGCGAACGCCGTTGCCGTGGGGACTGAATTCCAGATCAATACATTCGCAACCAATGATCAATTGGATAGCAGTGTTACGGCCCTGAACGATGGTGGTTTCATGGTGGTGTGGACTTCGTCCGGGCAAGACAACGCCGATGGCTCCAGCGGGATTTACGCTCAGCGGTTCGATGCTGATGGCGCTGCGGTGAGCGACGAATTTCTCGTCAACGATTACACGTTGTCCACTCAGGCGGCTCCGGGTGTTACAACTCTCGCGGATGGCAGTATCGTGGTGACGTGGCATTCATACCAGGATGGCACTTACAACGTCTATTCCAAGACCTATACGATCGGTCAGGGCGATCTAACGATTGAGGGCACGTCATTGAATGATGTGCTCACCGGCGGTTCTGGTGATGACGTGATCGATGGCGGCGCGGGCACGGACACGGTTGTGTTCGGTGGTAATGCTGCGGATTACACGGTGGCCGCGAACGCGGACGGCAGCCTGACGGTTACGGATACGCGCGCCGACGGCGGCGGTGTGGATACGCTATCCAATGTGGAATTCCTGCAGTTTGCGGATACCACAGTCGCTGCGCCATCTGCTTACACGGCGACAATGACTGTTTCGGGCACACGTTCCTTTGTCGGTCCGGAAACGATCGTCAACACGCACCGGCCCTCATACCAAGACATCCCCGATTCCGCAGTGTTCGCGGATGGCAGTTATGTGGTGGTGTGGCGCTCAAACAATCAAGACGGGTCCGGTGACGGTATCTTTGCGCAGCGCTATAGCGCCAGCGGAACGCCCGTGGGCGCTGAGTTTCAGGTCAACACATATGTATCCGGCACGCAAAAGGCGCCCGAGGTCACGGTTTTGGACAACGGCAATTTTGCCGTGACGTGGATGTCCGCCGGTGTCGACGGGTCGAACAGCGGTGTGTCTGTACAGATGTACACATCGTCCGGAACCCCGGTGGGAAGCGAGACCGTCGTGAACACCACGACATCCGGCGATCAGCGTTATCCGACCATCGCTTCGACCAACGATGGCGGCTTCATCGTTGTGTGGGCGGATTATGACCGTGGTATTTATGCCCAGCGTTTTGACGCCACGGGCGCGCCGGTCGGTTCCGAATATCAAGTGAATGCAGGGGTAGAGGCCGCACAAGCGTACCATCACACCGCTGTTGAGGTTCTGGGCGACGGAAGCATCGTGGTCGGCTGGGATATGACCGATAACAACGGCCAGATGACCCTGTATAGCCGCCATTTGACGGCATCCGGGGTTCCGGTCGGCAGCGATATTCTCATCGACAAGCACGGGACGAGCGGTGTCAGTTGGAATACCGAAGCCTGGGCGCCGGTATTCGCCGCCTTGAATGACGGCAGTTATGTGGCCGCTTGGTCCAGCAATGTTGATGGCGGAACCGTTCATGCGCAACGCTACTCCGCCGCTGGCATCGCCATGGGCGCGGAGATTGCCGTCAACACCTACACCACGGACGCGCAGATCGACCCCAGCATCGTGGGTCTGGATGACGGTGGGTTCTTCATCGCCTGGGAATCCTGGCAGGATAGCTATGGTTATGGCATTTACGGGCAACAGTACGATGCCCTCGGCAACCCGATCGGCGATGAGTTCCGGATCAACACATCGACGGACAACTGGGAAAGGTATGTCAACGTCGACAAACTTGCCTCCGGTGACGTTTTGGTGACCTGGGGCACGGGCGAGGACGTGTTCTCGCAAACCCTGTCTTTGCCGACGGCGACCGTCACCAGCAGCGCCTCGAACGGAGCCGACAGCCTGGTCGGTGACGCGCAAGACAATGTCATCAACTCTTTGGCGGGTGACGACACCGTTTGGGGTAACGCCGGGAATGATGCGATCGACGGCGGCGCGGGCAACGACACGCTCATCGGAGGCGCAGGCGACGACACCCTCACTGGCGGGAGCGGGGACGATACCTATCTCATCGCCCGGGGGGACGGTCAGGACGTCGTCGACAACGTTGGCGAGGGGGCGTCCAACGACACCTTGTCGTTCGCCACGGGCATCGACCACGACCAGCTGTGGTTCAGCCAGGCGGGCAACGATCTGGTGGTGGGCGTCATCGGCACCACCGACAGTGTGACGGTTTCCGATTGGTACGCCAGCGCGGACAACCACGTCGCCACCATCACGTCATCGGATGGCTATGCGCTGAACAGTGGATCCGTGCAGGCCTTGGTCGACGCCATGGCCGCGATGACGCCGCCGCCGGTGGGCCAGACCGACCTGTCGGCCAGCGAACAGACGGCCTTGAATCCGGTGCTCGCGAGCAACTGGCAGCAGCAACCATAGCGGCCAACTCACGCACATGGAAACGGTATTGCCATGGCTTGAGGACTGTACTGTTAGCTGAAAAGAAAGCCATCAAGTTACACTTGATGGCTTTCTATATGTCTATATGTGCCAGCGTCAAAAAACAAAAAATATCAGTATGATATCGGCGTGCACGCGAAATTTTCGCACATGGTAAGGTAGAGCAAGACCTCATGATCCAAGGTAACGTTTTGACTGGCTTGAGGAGGTTTTCGACCTCTGGCGATATGCTCTCATTTCCTCCTGCGAACGTTGCAGGTTTTTAATTCCTGCCCCGACATTTCCCCAGGTCTAACACATTTGTGTCATTGAAGCGTCATAGCGTTCTTCACATGTAGGGAAGAACATGGCCACACTTAATGCTATGAGTGAGCGCATGAAAAGCCAGACAAGGTTGAGCTATCGGAGTTTAGGATTTGGGAAGGAGAACCTCAATGAAAACGGTCTTGAAAACGGGCGCCGTGTGCGCCGCGACGGTTATGCTGGCCGCATGTGCGAATACCTATGAGGTCGACACAGTGGCGATGATGGAGGCAAAGGGGGACGCTTTTACCCAGGCGCTCCATAAACGCTATGTCGAGCGTGCTCAATTCGAAGTCGGCGAAGGCAACTGGGGCTCTGTCGGTTTCTTCAATTCGCGTGCGAAAATGGCCGCCATGGGTGAAGCCGTGGCTGTCCAGGAACCCGCACGGCGTCACTTGAAAGTTGATGTGGAGACTATCGCTTCCGCCTATGGCGATCTGGCGGCGGCCTTAAGGACCAATGCCCCGCAAGTCACGCCGGACGCTTGCGCCCGTGCGCAGACCTGGTTCGAACACTGGATGGAGCAAGCGGAAGAAGGCCACCAGGACGACCATATCGCCTGGACCCGTGGGGAATACATGAAGGCCATTCAGGATTGTCAGGGCGATAAGCCCATGGCGATGCCCATGGGCGGTATGCCGGCTCCGTTGATTGTCTATTTCGCCCATGACAGCGCCGATGTGACCGGTGCGGTGGAAGCGTTGATCGAACGTGCGGTGCAGGTTGCCAAGGCCGCGGGCGCCACGCGCGCGGTGCTGATCGGTCATGCTGACCGGTCCGGCACTGACGGCTACAATATGACACTGTCGCTGGCGCGTGTGAACGCGGTTGCTCAATCGCTCATGACCCACAGCAAAGGTGCGCTGGAAACCGCTACATCGCATGCCGGTGAAACCAGTCCGCAGGTCGCCACCGACGATGGCGTCAAGGAACGCATGAACCGCCGCGTTGAAGTGGTGTTTGAAAAATAAGCGGACCGTATCTTGTCAATCGGGAAAGGGAGGGCTTCGGCCCTCTCTTTTTTTGTGCGGTGTAGTCACAAATGCGGCCACGGCCCGTCAACTTGCTGTAGGGGAGAGGAACGGAAATTTCATTGAAGGAGACATCATATGGCCATGCCGACTCCCGTGAACGGAATGATCACGGACTCCGTCACCCAGGCTAACGTCAAGGTTTTGGGTGATGCGCCTGCTATGGCGATGGGTGCGATTTTCCAGTCGCTTTCCCACTCGTCTGGCATCTTGTTTGAAAACGCGGTTAGCTCCCAGCAGCAGTTGGGGATTGCCGCGCAAGCCTCCACCAACCAGGGCGTGATCCAGATCTATTCCGTGCCGCCGATGTCGGCAGCGGTTGCGACCTCGAAGATCGCTCAGTCCGATGTGCCGGACAACATGTTGTCGCTGTTGACCGCGTTGCGTGCAACGACTTCGGGTTAAACCGGCACGGGGTTGATCCGGTCCGATGTCGGGGACGGACCGGAGACGACTTCAACACTTTCGTAGAAAAAAATTTGAACGTAATCACAACTGCCCGCATCGAACGTCAATAGCGTGAGAGAGGTGCACCGCAAGGCCAAAACATGAGGCCGTGGTGCCTGGCAGTCCAACTCGATGAAGGAGATCGAAAATGGCTCTACCCACTCCGGTGAACGGCCAAATCACGGACGCCGTCACCCAGGCCAACGTAAAGGTTCTTGGTGACGCACCGGCGATGGCGATGGGTGCTTTGTACCAGTCGTTGTCCCATTCCACCGGCATTCTCTATGAGAACGCCACCAGCTCCCAGCAGCAGCTTGCGATCGCCGCTCAGGCCGCGACCAACCAGGGAGTGATCCAAATCTACAGCGTCGATACCATGGCGGGCGCCGCCGCGACGTCGAAGATTTCCCAGTCCGACGTGCCCAACAACATGTTGGCTCTGTTGAGCGCTCTGCGCGCATCGACCAGCGGCGTCAGCTAACCGCCGTCCCGCTTGAACGTCGACAGACCCGTCTTGCCCCAAGGGGCGGACGGGTTTGTTGCGTTTGGCGCTAAGGCTTTCAAAAAAAGAGAAAAAAACTCACGACGCGCAGTCACAAAATCCTTAGGCCGTCGTCTAACAAGAGAAGCACGATGCATCTTTTTCATACACGGGATGCATCACCAGACAAGTCATCAGTTAAGTGAGGAGAGATCAGATGGCATTACCGACTCCCGTGAACGGTCAGATTACCGACGCCGTGACCCAGGCCAACGTCAAAGTCCTGGGCGATGCGCCCGCCATGGCGATGGGCGCACTGTATCAGTCCATGTCCCATTCCACCGGCATCCTGTTTGAAAACGCCACCAGCTCGCAGCAGCAGTTGGGCATCGCCGCCCAGGCCGCGACCAACCAGGGCGTGATCCAGATCTACAGCGTCGACACCATGGCCGGTGCGGTGGCAACGTCGAAGATTTCCCAGTCCGACGTTCCGGACAACATGCTCGCTCTGATGGCTGCGCTGCGCGCCAGCACGTCCGGCGTCAGCTAAGTCCGGCATGAGCGGACCTGATGGCTTGTCAGGCCACGGACCGCTGCCGGCGACAACGCCCTGGAAATAGGGCGATCCGGCGGCGGTCCGGTTCCGCGGACGAGGGAGTTGCAAATCCTTTGTTCACGAACCGGGTCCTCAAACGTCAGATGGAGGGGAGAGGCCGGTGAATGCCCGGCGCTCATCAAGACCAAGTTGTCACCTTTGGTGAAGCAGGAGACGATTGATGGCGAAAACAACGCGAACACGGGCGTCAGGCGCAAAGAGCGGAGCGTCCAAGACCAAGGCCTCCACGCAGAAGGCCGCCAGCAGCGCTCCCGAAACCAACGATCACGATGATTTCGACGAGTTGGCGGAACTGCAGGCGTTAAGCGAATTGGAAGCCGAAGCCCAAGCCGCCGCCGAGGCCGCGGCGAAAGCAAAGCAGGCGTTCCTGGCGCGCCGCGTGGGCATGAACGCCAGCGCATCTTCTGCAAGTGCATCATCTGCGGAGGCGGCTGTGCCCCAAGGTCCGCTGGGCAGTGGCGATTATCTCGATATGTTGTCGCGTGTTTTCGACGACATGAGCGCCAACGATTGGGACCCGGACAAATTCGATGACATGACCCGGGGCGTGGGCATGGTGCTGGGCTCCGGCCCGGCGTTCGCCGCGCTGGGGTCTATGCTCGCAAATTCAACGGCGCAGGGTTCTGTCCTGGTGAACGCCACGCAGATGCAGCGCCAACTCGACCAAGTGGGGCTGTGTACCACCAGCGCCTGTGTCAAACAGCTTTTGAGCCTGAACGAGTCCTACGAGCCCGATTGAGGCGCAAAGGACAGAGAGCAGGCTGGGGAGGCCGACCATGTCAAAACGATTGGATCGAAAATTTGCGGACACCAATAGCCTGGTGATGGGCCATGGCGTTGGTCTGGCGACCTTGGAGGCCATGTTCAACATGGTCAACACGCAATCCCTACTGTCGGCGAACATGGTCCGCGACTTCGAGATGGCCCATCCTCTGCAAATGCAATCTCTGGCCCGCGCGCTGACGCAGATTCTGGCCACAGGCGAACAAGGGTATTGCCGTGGCTATGGCGGTTACGATGCCCCCGTTGCCGTGGATTTCCCCCGCAAAGGCGGGGGCGGCGCCAAAGCAGGTGGCGAAACGGAAGTGGGCGCGGTTCCCAACCTCGACGCGATCAAGAGCCTGCTGAACGAAAAAAACACCGAAACGGAAGTGGGTGCGGTCCCCAACCTCGACGCGATCAAGGACCTGCTGAACGAAAAAATCACCTCGCCTGCGGGCGGTGACACGACCACGTCGAATTTAAGTCTCAAGTCTACGCAAACGGGCCTGGACGGTGCGGACGTGGACAAACACATTTCGGAGCTGATGGAGCTTTTACGCGGACATCTGTCGGATATCGTCGAGGCGTCCAAGGAGGCATCCAAGCCAACCTTGGCGGTGACTTAAGCACGATGAATTGGAAAGGCTGAACCATGGCGGACCTCGTACATTCACAGATCACCGATGCCGTCACCCAAACCAACGTCAAGGTTTTGGGCGAAAGCCCGGCGGGTGCGCTGGGGGTATCATCGCAGGCGATGGCTCATGCCATGGGCCTGGCGATGGAAAACGCCACCCAGACCCAGGGCGGCATGCAGCAGATCGGCAACTCCGCCACCGCGGCGCTGATGGCGATGATCACCAAAGCAGGCACGTCTTCGAGCGGCTGAGGAATTAAACGGTTCGGCCTTCACAACCTGTGAGCGGACCCGTCATTGAAGAGAACATCGACCGTTTGCCCACCGGCACACGGTGGGGAGAGGAAGGAAAAGAAACGATGGCACTACCGACACCAGTCAACGGGATGATTACCGACGCGGTTACGCAAAGCAACGTGGCCGTCCTCGGGGTCGCGCCGGCCCAAGCCATGGGCAACGTCTATCAGACCGCGGCGCATTCGTTGAGCGTGTTGTACGAGAATGCCACGCAAACTCAAATGCACGGCGCGATCAGTGGCCAAGCGGCGACCAACCAAGGTGTGATGCAGCTTTATGGCGCATCGACCATGGCCGGTGCGGCGGCGACGTCGAAAATCGCGCAAAGCGACACACCCGATTTGATGATGGCGCTGCTGATGGCCTTGGCCGCGTCGAAGAAATAACAACGGATTGACTTGAGCGGCGGTGCGAGATGCGCTGCCTGGACGAAAACGCACAGCATTAGGTTCAAGATATGGCTGACAATGTGAACGCCCAGATCACCGATGCCGTCACCCAGACGAACGTCAAGGTGGTCGCCGAGGCCCCGGCTCAGAGCATGGCTATGGTCTATCAAACCATGGCGCACTCCATCTCGCTTGCGATGGAAAACGCCATGCAGGCGCAAGGCGGCTTGCAACAGATCGGCAATGCCGTGACGTCCAGCGGGGTGCGCATGATCTTCGACGCGGCCAACGGCGGCATGTCGGAGAAGAGCAGTTAAACCTTCTGTCTAGGGGAGCAGGAGCCGCGAACGGCTCCACAGTGAAGATATGAGCGATCAAGAACCGACACCAGCTGACGACAAAAAAAACCAATCGGATCCGGCATCGTCTTCCGGCACACCATCCACCACACCTGCGACCACGCCGTCCACCACATCGGCAAGCGCGTCCGGCTCCGCCGGCGGCGTCAATGCGCAGATCCTCGATGCGGTGAAGCAGAGCACCTCGGCCGTGATGGACAACGCCGCCACCCAGGGCGCGGCCACGGCGTATCAGAAGGTCGCCCAGGCGGCCGCGTTCGCTGTGCAGGACGCCACGGACTATTCACGCAACATCGAAAACGTGGCATTGACCGCCCAAGGTGTGATCGTCGCCAAGATGCTCGAAGACCAGTCCAACATTCCGATTTACACCCCGGTGCTGGCCACGTTGCAGGAAATGGTCATCGCCGCGTCGACCAACCTGGCTACCGTCGGCACCACGGCCTCGACGATCGCCACGTCCTTTCCGGCTTCGAAGGGTTGATTTTAATCGCGCCAACGTCCCCGTAATCGTCGCGCGACAAACCTAAGACCGCCAGCCGGCGGTCTTTTTTTGATTCCGGCCAGCCCAATACGTATGCTCTCATGCAATAGCGGGTGAAATTGCTGAGTGGATGGCTGGCCTGGCTGGCGATGAATTCACTTGCGCGCAAACATGTTTTTCCGTTTGGTTTGGAATGGATGGTGATGCCCCGGTCCGAAGGTGTTGGAGTTATGAACGAGGAATCCACACAGGTGAAAGAGCGCGCGCTTGAGCAAGGCGCCCCCATCGTGACCGATCTGGTCAACGACACGACATATGTGATTGCGGGCTATGAGGTGCATCATCCCCTGACGTTTATCCCCCATCTACATGGGATTGTTTTCGGGATTGGAATTTTTCAACTGCTCTATAGGGATCTGGCGCCTTGGGAGGTGTATTTCGCCTGGGGGTGTATTGCGTACCCGGCTCTGTTGGCGGTGCGCAACGCGTTCGCCACAATCGCCAACCAGATTCTGGGTACGCACATTCTGACAGGAAAATGGAACAAAGGCGCAAAGATGAGCAAGCCATCTGGCTTTGTTCCTGGCTTCCATCTTCCGTTGATCGTTGTTCTTTCTGTGCTTCTGTATCAGCATTTAAATTATGTATTTATAGATACTTATATGGTGAAGAAAAATATACATGAAAGGGGTGCTGAAGCTAGTGTATCTGTTTTTTTATTTGTTGTTCTAATTACGTATTTAATTGGTTTTGTGAATTTCATCAGGAAGAAAACAGGCCGTCTTTAGGTGTCGGTCAGGTGAATGGACGTTCATGCGTTGGAGGCAAGAAAAAACCCGATAAAACGGCCCCCAAAGCACCATAAGCATTTGCTTTCTTGCGCCAAAACCCAGGAAACTATATCACACCCGCCTGCCTGAGCCGGTCGCGGGCCAGTTGAATGCGTTTGCGCACCGCGCAGTTGCTCAGGCCCATCTTGCCGGCGATTTCGTCGTAGGACTTTTCTTCCACCACGCGCAGCAAAAGAGGCTCCAGCAAGGACACCGGCAGGGCCAGGAGCTGCTGTTCCAACTCATCGAAGAGTTGGCGCATGTGCAAGGCCTCGTCCGGCTGGCGTTCGGGTTGGGGGGTAACGTTAGGGGCTTGCTCGGGATCGTCGCCGTCGATCTCCTCGCTCAGGCGCGCCTGGCGCTTGTGCGAGCGATGTTGATCCATGCAGGCGTTGTGCACCAACCGCGTCAGCCAGGCGCGTTCGTTTCGGATCACGTTGCTGTCGAAGTGCTGCGAGCCTTTGAGCATCGCCTGGCTGAGCGCGTCTTCGGCATCGGCCATGTTGCCGGCCATGAAGCGTAGGCTTTGCTTGAACAGGTAGTCGTGGTGTTCCATCCACACCGTCCAGAACTCCGCGAACGGCTCCATGTGCGATGATGAGGGCGATACGGGGTGTGGATTGGGAAAAGGCGGCCGCGGCGCGGGCTGCGGCGGTTTGGGTGGCGCCGACGGGCGGCGCGGTGGGCGCATTTCGCGGATCGGTTCCGGTCGGCCGAAAGCGCTCTCCAGCGAGCGGGCGATGATGTCCGCAGGCGATAGATGACCAGCGTCCGGCGCCAGGGACCGGGCAATCACCGCCGCCGGGGAGAGGCGTTTCCTACTGCGGGACTTGCGCTTGGCCCCTGGCCCCGGAACCTCGGAGATGAGATCGTCGGTGTCGCCGCGTGTGCGGGATCCACCGTGCATCGGACTTGGATTTTTGCCGACGGAACCCGGTTGTCCGGGAAATTTGAAAACCCCCATAATGATTGAACGCGCCGTGTTCCAGCTTGTGCCTGTCGCGCCTATGCCGTTCCGCGCAAATCGATCCTTCGCCCCAGCTGAGGAGTTGCGCAAGCAGTAAGCACGTGCAGGTTGCTTTATTCTGGCGCGGTCCTCCCTGCTTTGAACAATCAAGAGTAGTCTTTCAGGTGTCGCTTTGGTTTTGCCAAAGCTGCAAGTGATCCTGCACAATGTTGACGAACAAAGGATGTTTCTGTGAAAACAAATTCCGAAGTCGTTTGGCGCAGATATTGGGCGGAAGGGCTATCATCGATCAATGCACAATTACAAGATGTGTAAATTTGATTTCACTTCCGTGAAGAAAACACACCAATAACGAGAATTTTGACGAAAATTGCCTCTGCACGCCCAATTTGGCGTGAACGGTGGGCTGGTTTGTGGCTGGGATACGGCCTAATGCAGTGCGGGGGGGCTGTCCGGACTTTGAGCATGAACCTCGCGTGCGACCAAGCGGCGGAACGCACGGATGATTTCCATCCATACGATGGTGTTCAAAATCGACGGGTTGGTGCTCATGAAGCCGAGCGCATTGATCAGTGCTACAGTATCGGGGTCCAAATCCTGCACTGCACGCGCCAACTCGGCCATCTGTTCTGGCTCCATGCTGGCGGCGGCCGGCGCGGATTTGTCACCGGCTTTCGCCAGGGCGTCCTGAAAGGGCTTTTGCATGGCTTCGCGCTGATCGTTGACCTGAGTGCGGATGGACTCGCGTTGTTGCGCAAAGTTGTCCATGGTGCCCTGCTTGTCCATCACTGCGGCTTCGACATAGTTGGAGGGGCCCGTTTGAGCTCCATCCCCCTGGGCTTGCAGGTCTATGCCTTGAGCGGCGGCGTGAGCCTCGATTTGGGCACAGGCGGCAGCCAGGACCTCCGGAGCAATTCCGTCGGTCTTGCCGGTTTGTTCCACCTGCTGGATGGCGGCGTTGATGGCGTCCTGGGTGACGCCAGGAGGAAGCGGCGGCAACTGAACACCCTGTTGGGGTTGCGTCTGGGGTTGTTGCGCCTGGGGTTGTTGCGGTTGTGCGGCTGGTTGTTGCGTGTCGGGAATCTGCGGTTTGGGCACGTTCGCTTGAGACGTGCCCATGTGTGGGATGTCCGTTTGCGGAATGGCCGTTTGCGGTCCATTTTCGATGGGCGGCGTATTCCGAGGTGGGGACTGATTGTCGCTCATGACGGCGTCTCCCAATATGGTTACTTCGATGTGTCCGGGCTATCCGGGCCCAAGGCTTTGATCGCGGCGATGGTTTTGTCGATCACAGCTTTTTGCAGTTTCAGGTTTTCCTGCGCCAGTTCAGGGCTCTGTACATTGTTTTTGATCAGGTCCGCCGTGGCCGTGCCGGCTGCGCTCAAAGCGCTTTCCAAATTTTTTTGCACGGCTTGTTCGATAGCGCTGGTCATCTGCATGGACCCGACGACAGATGCCACCAAATCGTCCAGGCCGCTCTTGGCGCCTTTGGAATCTTGGGCACCGGCTGAGCCCTTGGACTTGGTGGTGTCATCCGTCATGGCTCAATTCTCGGCCTTTCCAGCCTTCGGCTTGGCGGTTGCTTTGGGTTTTGCCATCTGGTTTTGAGCGATTTTTTCCGCGGCCACGGTGTCTTGCCATTTTTGGACCTCTTGCTCGAAGGCCTCTATGGAGGCTTGCCACGTCTGTTGCCAGGTGTCCTGATATTGCTGCACGTAGGTTTCAAAGGATTGAGTCAGGCTTTGCACTGCGCTGCCTTCCTCGGCCTCGGCGACGGCGGCATCCGTGGAAACTGCAAAAGCTTCCTCAATCAGATTGTTGACCTGCTGGCCGTCCTGGCTGTCCGCGTTGATGTCGTCTGTCATGTCTGTCACTCCCCTTAAGGCCCCACGGGCGTAGCCGCACACGCGGGTCCGCGGAGGAACCGCCTGAAACCGGTGCGCTATCCGAATGACGCGAGGGCGCGGAGATTGTGAATTACTGGGGCTTGAAGCGTGTCAGAATGTCGCGAATCTGTGCGCGAATGGCATCGGCGCTGTAGATGGCTTCGACGTCCCTGCGTGCCTGGTGTCCGAGACGTTTGCGTAAACCCGCATCATTGGCCAGGGTTTCCAGAGCATTCGCCAGAGCGTTCGCATCTTGAAAGGGGACGAGAATGCCGTTTTCGCCATCCTTCACCAGATCGCGGCAGCCCACCGCGTCGAAGGCCACCAGGGGACGCCCGATGGCGGCAGCTTCCAGCAGTGCGCGCGGCATGCCTTCACGGTACGACGGCAGTACCGCAATGTGACTTTGTTTGTAGATGTCGGCGATGTCGCTGCGTCGCCCCCACCATTCCATCAGCCCCGCATCGGCCCAAGCCTTGAGTTGCGCCTCGGGGATGGAGGCCGGATTGGCCGGGTCGGGATCGCCGATCAGGACGATGCGTAGTTTCACGCTCCGATCCATAAGCCGTTGGGCGGCCTGTGCAAGTTCGCCGATGCCCTTGTCCCACAGCATGCGCCCCACCAAAACGGCGGTGGGCGCCTGGTTTTCCGGCTCCGGCGTTTCGGTGAAATTTTCCAAATCGAGACCCGAGCCGGGGATCAGATCTGTGCGATCCGGCGTAGAAATTTCCAAACCGTTGAGCACGGCTTTGTCATCTGCGTTTTGCACTTGCAGCCGGGCCGTGGCGGGTTTGAGGGCCCACCGCAATACAGGTGTAACCATGGCGCGGATCAGGCGAAACTTGGGCGTATTGGAAATGAACACCACGCCCATGCCGGAAAACAGGTTGATGCATGCTTTGACGCCGGAAAGCCTGGCCGCGATGGAGCCGTACATGATGGCTTTGATGGCGACGTGATAGGTGACGTCTGGGCGCTCCGTGCGGTAAATGCGGATCAGGTCGAGTAATGCAGAGATTTCGGAAAACGGGTTCTGGCTTTCGCGTTTGATCGCCCAAGGCACTGTGCGAAAGCCCAAATCTTCGATCTGTTGCCGATGATCTCGCATGCGCGCGGCTACCACCACATCGTAACCGGCGTCCTGTGCCGCCAAGGCCGTGGGAATGCGATGGGAACAAAATGCCCAATCCTCCGTTACCGTGAACAGAAGCTTTGGCATCGTGTTCCTTCCTTCAGGTGTGCGCTCAGGCGCCGTAATAGTCTTTGTACCACTCGACGAAACGTTTGACGCCGTCTTCGACGGTTGTCATGGGCTGGTAGCCAACGATGGTCTTGAGATCGTCCACGTCCGCCCAAGTGGCGGCGACGTCGCCTGGTTGCATGGGCAGCAGGTTCTTTTTCGCTTCGATGCCAAGGTTTTGTTCCAGGATTTCGATATAGCGTCCCAGGCTGACCGCCTCGTCGGAACCGATGTTGAACACGCGAAACGGGGCCGTCTCGCTGTTGGGCGGACCCTGGCCGTCACCTTGAGCGGTGGGGCCGTGGGGCGGCGTATCCAGAACGCGAATTACGCCTTCGACGATATCGTCGATGTAGGTGAATGAGCGGCGCATATCGCCCTTGTTGAAGACGTCGATGGGTTCGCCCGCCAAGATCGCCTTGGTGAATAGAAACAAGGCCATGTCCGGGCGGCCCCACGGGCCGTAGACGGTGAAGAAACGCAGTCCCGTGGACGGGAATCCGAACAAGTGCGAATAGGTGTGCGCCATCAACTCGTTGGATCGTTTGGACGCCGCGTAGAGGCTGATCGGGTGATCGACCGGATCGTTAACGCTGAAGGGCATGTCGGTATTGGTGCCGTAGACGGAGCTCGAGGAAGCGAAGACCAAGTGCTCCACATGAGTCTGGCGGCACCCCTCCAGAATGTTCACGAAACCCACCAGATTGGTGTCCACATAGTCGTGCGGCTTAAGCAAGGAGTGACGAACCCCGGCCTGAGCGGCGAGATTGATCACACCGTCAGGACGGTGAGTTTCAAACAGCGACGTCATCAACTGACGGTCCGCCATGTCGAAGCGCGCCTCGGTGAAGTTTTCATGGTCCTTGATGAGCGCAAGACGGTCTTTCTTAAGTTGGACGTCGTAGTAGTCGCTGAGATTGTCGAGACCGATCACTTCATCGCCGCGTTCCAACAGGCGTTGTGAGACACGGTTGCCGATAAAGCCGGCGCTGCCGGTGACAAGAACTTTCATGAGAGATGCTTCTTAATTCAATCTTTTTAAGAATCCAGGCGGTATTCGTGCCCCGAACCTACTCCATTTGGTCGGGGGGGGAAACAGCAAACTCCCGGTATTGGGGCCTGCAGGCAGGGGTTGCAGGTGGCGGGTAAAGTGGGCTTAATAGGCGCGCGTTTGCCTGTGTCCTGCCCCAGAAATGCATTTCATGCATGTCTGGGATAAGCAGGCCACAATAGACGTTTGCTCGGGCGATTCAGCTTTCAAAATTCGCTGCTTTAAGCATCGCAACGCATTTTGAAATCATCGCACGAGAGGCGTGGGCGCATGGGGGACTATTCGACGCAAGGGCGGAAGGCGCCCGAAACCGGCACTAAGCCGGGGATCACAGCAAAGGGAGGAGGTCGCATGGCCGACAGCAAACATCCGGAAACTCAATGCCTGCATGCGGGTTGGCGCGCGGACCCAAACACCGGCTCGGTCGCGGTGCCGATCCATCAGACCACAGCGTACCAGTTTGACAGCACAGAACATGCCGCGAACCTGTTCGCGCTTTCGGAATTGGGCAACATCTACACCCGTTTGATGAACCCCACCACCGACGTGTTGGAAAAGCGCGTCGCGGCTTTGGAAGGCGGCGTTGCGGCGCTTGCCGTCGCGTCCGGACAGTCGGCCACGGCCATGTCCATTCAGAATCTCGCCAAGGCGGGCGACAACATCGTCAGCTCGACCGACTTGTACGGCGGCACCTACAATCTGTTCGCCAACACGCTCAAGGACCAGGGTATCGAGGTGCGCTTCGTCGATCCGGTGGATCCGGAAGCCTTTCGTGCGGCGACCGATGAGCGCACCCGCGCGTATTACGCCGAAACCCTGCCCAACCCGAAATTGCGCGTCTTTCCCATCCGGGAAGTCGCCGACATTGGCAAGGAGTTCGGTATTCCCTTGATCATGGACAACACGGCGGCCCCGGTTCTGTGCCGTTCGCTGGAACACGGTGCGGCCATCGTTATGTATTCCGGCACCAAGTACCTGGGCGGCCACGGCACGTCGATGGGTGGCATCATCGTCGATGGCGGCACGTTCGACTGGGAGGGTGCGGGCGCGGACCGCCAACCGGCTTTGAACACGCCGGATCCCAGCTATCACGGTGCGGTGTGGGTCGAAGCGGTCAAACCGATCGGCCCGGTGGCCTACATCATCAAGGCGCGCACCACGCTGCTGCGCGACCTGGGCGCGGCGATCAGCCCGTTCAACGCCTTCCAGATCATCCAGGGCATGGAAACGCTGGCACTGCGCATGCGCGAACACTCCGCCAATACGGCAAAAGTCGCCGACTTTCTCAATAACCATACGGAGGTGACCAAAGTCATCTATCCGAGCCTTCAGGACGGCGAGGACAAGCGCCGCGCGGATGCGTACCTGTCTGGCGGCTACAGCGGTCTGCTCGGTTTTGAGCTTAAGGGCGGCAAAGATGCAGGCTGCGCCTTTATCGAAGCGCTTCAGATGTTCTACCATGTCGCCAACATCGGCGATGCGCGTTCGCTGGCGATCCACCCGGCGACCACCACGCATTCGCAATTGAATGCCGAAGAACAACTGGCCAGCGGTGTGACGGAAGGTTATGTGCGGCTGTCCATCGGGATCGAGCACATCGACGATATCCTCGCTGACCTGGAGCAGGCGCTTAAGGCTGCCGCCTCGGCTTGATTATCCTCACCAGCACAGAATAAAGCCGCGCTCTTTTTTGAGCGCGGCTTTTTGTTTGCATAACAATCGGCATTGGCAATGCAATGCCTATATATGGTGTTTTCAGTGGCGCAGACTGGCAATATATGGGTTGCATGTGATGGCCAATCAGCCCCCGGGTATACCCAAAAATCATTACCCTGGAGCTTTTAGGAAAAGGTGGAACAAACAATCTGCACGCCTGGAACTGGTTGCCCCTGATGATCGTGCACTTTCTGACAAGCAACTTGAGTTAGCCATATGGTTGGCCGATTACAAAAATGAGGAATTGCCGCCACGGGTACGTGTGTCGAATCAATATTGGTGCACTTAAGTATTGCCAGAAAGTCGATGCTATTCACATTGAAACGCGGGCAGTCGAGATGCTGGAAAAAGGTATTCATCCATATACGGTAGAAGACCAACTGATGCTGACCGAACAACAGTTAAGTGAGGCTGTAAAAAAGGTTGAGATGAGTGGCTTTGAGATTGATTGGAACTCTGTTTAGAGCCTCGGCGGCCCTGTCAGCAAATTGGCGAAATCGTCGCCGCTGATGGGACGCCAGAAGTGATAGCCCTGGCCGTATTCAGCCTTGAGCACCTTCAACAGCGCTTCCTGGTCGACCGTTTCGATGCCTTCCGCCACCACTTGAATGCCGAGGCTTTGCGCCATCAGCAACGTGGATTGAACGATGGTCTGTGCGGCGATGTCGTTGGACACGTCACCGACGAAGGAGCGGTCGATTTTCAAATGCGTGATGGGCAATTTGGATAGGTATTGCAGCGACGAATAGCCTGTGCCGAAGTCGTCAATGGCGATTCCGATGCCTTCGTTGTTCAGTTTCGTGAGAATGTCGTTGATGCGCTCCATATCCTCCATGAAGATCGATTCGGTGATCTCGATTTTGAGGTGGTGAGGGTCCATTCCGGTGCGATGCAGGATGTCCATTACCCGGTCTTCGATACCCTCGCGCTGCATCTGCAAAAGGGAGAAGTTGACCGACAAGTCCGGTTTTTCCGTACGCCCATCGATCCAAAGTTGATATTGGCTGCAGGCCTCTTCCAGCACCCAATCGCCGATCACGTCGATCAGGCCGGATTCTTCGGCCAGCGGGATGAATTCGGCCGGCGGAATGTTGCCGCGTTCCGGGTGACGCCAGCGCGCGAGCGCTTCGCATCCCGCGATCTCACCGGTGCTGAGCTTGACGATGGGTTGGTAGTGCAGGGCCAATTCCCCGTCCGCCACGGCGCGGCGTAGGTCGGTTTCCATCTTCAGGCGCTGGATAGCGCGCTGCTGCATGTGTTTGTCGAACAGTTCATAGTTGCCGGGACCTTTGCGCTGCGCGCGTTTCAAGGCAGACGTGGCATGCGCAATGACTTCCGGCGCTTCCAGGCCTTCTTCCATCTTGCCCGCGACAATGCCCATGGTCGCGGTGAGCACCAGGTTTTTCTCGCCGACCTGCATCGGCTTGCTGACCACAGCGCGCAAACGTTCGGCCAGTTTCGGGGCGGTGGTTTCATCGCGGCAGCCTTCGGCGAGCACCGCGAAGTCGGCATCGTCGTGACGGCTGACGGTTGCGGCCTCCGCTTCGAACATGCGCGATACACTGTCTTCGGGACGCAGGCTTTCGATCAGGCGGTGCGCGATGTTGATGATGACTTCTTCGCCCGACACGGGGCCCAGGGTTTCTCGTAACTCATCCAGTCGGTCAATGTGGATCAGAAATACCGCATATCGTCCACGCCGTTGCCGCCGGTCTTTGTCCAATAGCCATTCCAGGCGGTCCATGAACAGGAATTTGTTGGGGATTTCGGTGATGGGGTCATAAGCCTTGCTGCGGGTCACATCGGTTTGCGAACCGGATATGCGGGTCGCTTGGCCGTTCGGACCGCGTGAAGCCACACCGCGGGTCAACAGCCAGCGGAACGTGCCGTCCGTATGCAGCGCCCTGTATTCGTGTTCCAACGCGTCCGTTTGCCCTGCGAGGTGGTGTTCTATGGCGTTTTTGAGCTTTTCCACTTCTTCCGGATGAACCAGATTCAACCAATCGTCCGGGCTGTCGCCGAACTCATCTGGGCCATAGCCCAGCATTTCTTTCCAGCGGTCGGAATAGTACACCTTGTCGGTTGCCATATCCCAATCCCACAGACCGTCGTTCGCACCCTTGAAGGCGAGCGCGTAGCGCTCCTCGCTTTCTTTGAGCTTTTGGTGGGTGCGCATCACCTCTAACTGCGTTTTGATGCGCGCCAGGGCAACGGGGAAGTCCACGGGCTTGGTGACGTAATCATTGGCCCCCTTGGAGATCGCCTCGGCGATGCTTTCGCTACCGTCCCGTGCACTGACCATAATGATGGGCAGGTCGGACTGGTTGTGCGTTTTACGTACTTTTTCCAGCACCTGAATGCCATCCATGTCGGGCATGTTGATGTCAAGCAACACCAGATCGAAAGCGGTAGCTTGAATTTTTGCCAGAGCGTCGAGCCCGCCAATGGCGTTTTCCGTGGTAAATCCGCGCCGATCCAGGCGGCGGATCAGCAGTTCACGGTTCATTTCATTGTCGTCGACGACAAGAATGTGCGGGCTATTGGGCTCAGTAGCGCTGTCACTCATCGTTTCAATATGATTTTTTTCTTCATTTTCAGCCGGTTATATGGGCATGGCTGATCCACTTCTCGATCATGCCAACCAGCGCGGGGAAGTCCACGGGCTTGGTCGCAAAGTCATTGAAACCTATTTCTCCGGCTTTGTCTCGGTCCGATGTCATGGCGTGTGCTGTGAGCGCGATAATGGGGATGTTTTGGGTGTCAACATCACTCTTGAGTATGCGTGCCGCCTCCCATCCGTCCAAGATCGGCATATTGATGTCCATCAGCACCAGATCGGGCTGTACAGTGCGGGCCAGATCGATGCCTTCTTGGCCATTGACGGCGATTTTGACCGTATATCCCATGCGTTGCAGGCGCCTGCCCAGCATATCGCGATTGAGTTCATTATCTTCCACAAGCAAAAGTGTGGCCATGAATGCGTTCCGTATTGATGCGGGGGGAAGGCCCGTGGAAATCCACGCGCCCCGTGATTTAAGTCCCTTGGTTCAACATGTCCAGTGTTTCGATCGGGGCTCTGGCGGGCAGGCGTACGGTAAAGGTCGAGCCCTTGCCAAGTGTGCTATAGGCCATGACTTCACCGCCTAGTAAACGCGCCAGTTCGCGGTTCAGGGTGAGGCCCAGGCCAGTGCCACCGTATTTGCGGGTGGTGGAGACGTCGGCCTGGGTGAACGGTTCAAACACCATGCCCAACTGCTTTTGGTCCATGCCGATACCGGTATCGGTGACACTGAACACCAAGGTGTCGCCTGCGATGTCGGCCTCGCGAAATGCACGCAGTGTGATGGTCCCGCCTTCGGTGAATTTGGCCGCGTTGGATAGGAAATTGAATAGAATCTGGCGCAACCGCGTGGCATCGGTCTCCATGTCGCCCAGATCATCCGTATAGGACACTTCCAGCGTGTTGGCATTGTTTGTGATCAGGGGCTGGACCGTGTCGACCACGGTGTCGATCACATCCCGGACGATAAAACGCTCCACCGTCGCTTCGAACCGGCCCGCTTCGATCTTGGAGATGTCGAGAATCCCCGTGATGAGCCCCAAAAGGTGTTTGCCCGCCGTGTTGATCTTGTCGAGATCCAGGGTCATTCCTTCAAATCCCAGATCGGCGGCGTCTTCCTGCAGCATTTCCGAATAGCCGATGATGGCGTTCAAGGGGGTGCGCAATTCGTGGCTCATGTTGGCGAGAAACAGGGATTTCGCCTGATTCGCGCTTTCCGCCTGCTCGCGCGCGCGCTTCAGTTCCGTTTCGGCGCGGCGGCGCTCTTGGATTTCTTCCGATAGGGCGCGGGTCCGTTGCTCGACACGGGTTTCCAATTCATCGTGGGCTTTGCGCAATTCTTCCTGGGTGCGCCGGCGGATGATCGCACCCATTTTGAATACGCGCAGCGCCCGCAGCATGTCGCCGATTTCATCGCGCCGCGGTTGGTCGGGAATATCCACCGACAAATCCCCGTCCGCCAATTGGGTCATGATGCCGGTCACGTTGCGGATCGGTGTGGAAATTGAGCGGCCCAGCATCACCAAGGCCAGCAGGAAGGCGAGCGAGAACGATCCAGCCGTGACGCCGATGAGCACATTGAGGTTTTGTTCCTGCAAACCGATGGCGACGTTCACCTCAGCGGTCAGGCGCGCCAAGGTTTCACGCGCTTCGGCGACCGTGCCGCCGATTTCCGCGCGCATGCCATGCTCATAATTCAGCCCAACCCGTTCGGCGGCGGTGATCAGTTTCAGAAAATTCTCGCGGTAGGCAAACAGTGCCGTTCTCAAACGGATGCGGACTTGGGCTTCGGTGACCATTTGGTCCACGTCGCCTAACAACGCCGCGAAGTTTCCTTCGAAGCGTTGAGCGTAGGCGGCCTGTTTGTGCAGCAGCAAATCCTTGGTGAGAATTTGCATGATCACCAGTTGGCGGTGCAGGGCGTGGCGCTGGTTGGTGGCGTTCGAAACATGGGACAACTCGGCTTCGATGGCGGTAACGGCTTGTGCCAGTTTGCCGCGCAGGCCGTCGCTTTCGTCCTGGCCGATGGTGGTGAGTTGCTCTGCCATTTCATCGAACAGGTATTGGTGTTCGCTGGTCAGAACCACCAGGCGTTCCAGGCTGTCAACGGGCAGACCACGGTCCCAAAAACCATCCTTCAAGTCTTCGGTGCTTTCCACAAACCGGTCGAAGGTGATGGAAAATTCATCGAGATAGCGGGGATCGAACAGGTTGACGAAATCGTTTTGAATGCGTTGCATGTCCATCAGCATCACATCCATGGATTGGATGGTGTTGCGCGTGTCGTCCATCTGGCGGATGGACGTATCGCGATACCAACTCAGATACAAAATCAGCCCCAAGGCGACGACGACCATCACCGACAGAAACGTCAGCTTGGTGCGGATCGGCAGGGTGCGGCACTTCGGCACGGGGGCACCGGGAGTCAACATACAGATGATTTCCCAACAGGAAGCGACCAGCGTTTCAAACGCCGTTTGCCGCAAAAATCCACTAGCCCGTGCGTCCTGTCGAACACCAAAAGCAATTCCTAATCCGCAATGATTTGTGATAGAGGGCGGTTGTCCAAACTACGCCGGGACCGTGACCTCCATCTCCCAGCCGCGGCGTAGAATACTCAAAGCATTCGAATATGCAAGGCGTTGGAAACAGGCGGTTACGTCATAATATCCAATGCATCGCGGAGTTGCCCGATGAGGGCGGTGCGTCGTTCATCATCGTAATCCACAGCGGGGCAGACGCCCCAGACGGGGCCGGGCCAGGCGGGGTCGTCCTGGAACCGCGCTATGACGTGAATATGGAGTTGCTCCACCACGTTGCCCAGCGCGGCAACGTTCATCTTGTAAGGTTGAAAGAGCCGCTTGAGCGTTTTGCTTGCCCGGTCCACATCGGACATCACTCGGTCGCGGTCCGCCTCATTCAGGTCGTCCAGGTCGCGCAAGCCATCGCGCTCGGGAACCAAGATCAGCCATGGATAGGTCCGGTCGCGCATCAGCAGCACACGGCAAAGCCCCAAGCGGGCGACTTCGACGGTGTCTTTTTCCAAAATGGGATGCAATGTGAACAAAATAGCCCCCTTCGCCTTTATGGCCTCTTCGCTTTTATGGGAGGAGCGGGCAGTATGAACGCAACGTGGCCATAAGGACAATGGCGGATGAGCGAACCTCGTTTGAAAACGGAAATTTGGATCAAGGCCCAGGTGCGTCTGTGTGACCAAGCCTGTCTTGCGGCTGTGGTGGCGCGCCGTGGCGACGTGGATGCGGGTCAGGTGCTGATCAAACGCAACCGCTTGGGCCGGGGGTGCGAGCTGTTGGCACGCCGCTTCACCGTGGACGGCGCGCGGGCTTGGATGGTGGTTGTGGGTGGAGACGGCGCGGATGCGGAACACGACTGTGATGCTTACATCGCGCGCGAAAGCGACATCGACCCGGACTTGTGGATTTTGGAAATCGAAGATCCGAATGGCGTTTATTTGCCGGATGGACAAGAACCCGTTCGCGATTAGTTTGATGAAGAAACAGCATGGTGCGGGTTAGACTGGCTGCTTCTTCAATCAGTGAGGCGCGTCGGAATGAACAACGTTATCAACGATATTCTCGACAAAATTCACAGCCTTGAAAAGGATCTGGAACGCGAGTTCGAAGCCCAACGCGAAGGCTTTCGTTACCGTTTGGAGCAACGCAAAGTCTTGTTCGAGCAAGGGGTGCTGGAAAACCATCGCCAATTGCGCAAGGGGCTTTTGAGGTTTTGGCGGGATTCCGGGCTGTTGAACTTCATCACGTCGCCGGTCATCTACGCTTTGGTGGTGCCCCTGATGTTGTTGGATTTGTCGTTGAGCTTCTTCCAATGGGTGTGCTTTCCGATCTATGGCATCAAGCGCGTGCCGCGCGCCGAATTCATCGTCATTGACCGTCACCACTTGGCATACCTCAATTGGGTGGAAAAGCTCAATTGCGTGTACTGCGGCTACGCTAACGGCGTGATCGCCTATGGCCGTGAAATCGCCAGCCGGACCGAGGCCCGCTGGTGTCCCATCAAACATGCGCGCCGGATTCAGGACGCGCATCCCCGGTATTGGGAATTCGACGCTTATGGGGATGGTGAAAGTTATCGCGCACGGATGAACGCCCGCCTGCAGCGGCAAAAGGAGGACATCGGCTGAATGTACTATTGCAATGATATATATCGATATGATATATAATGAGTAGATATAAACGCCCGTTCGACTAACCTCCCCTCTTCAATATCTTCCGGGCGCAATCGGCTTCGGAGTTGCGACATGGATGTGAAAACCCTGTGCCTGGGTGTTTTGAGCCTTGGCGACGCCAGCGGCTATGAAATTCGCAAGATGTTTGAGGAAGGCCCGTTCGCACACTTTCATAGGGCGAGCTACGGCTCCATCTATCCGGCGCTGTCCAAATTGCTGGATGAAGAGTTGGTTTCGTGTACGGTGGAAACCCAGGATGGTCGCCCCGACAAAAAGGTCTATAGCCTGACGAAAGCCGGGCTGGATCAATTCCGTACATCGATGACCAAAACGCCGGACCCGGATCAGGTGCGGTCCGAAACGATGTTCATGCTGTTTTTCGCCGACCACATCGACGATGCTCATCTGCAAGACATCTATGATACGTACACGGAGCAATTCCGTTTTTATTCTGAAATGCTTGCCGGTCTCGACGACACGGGCCTTTCGCGCGGCCGTCTGTTGGTGCGCGGCTTCGGCCGGGCTTATTACGCCGGCATGCTCAAGTATTTGGAAGAGCATCGTGACGCGTTTCTGAGCGCAGAGAAGGGAACGGGTTGGCGCGATTTGGAATCGTTGCGCGATTGCTTTGATACGGCGGATGATTCTCCCCTCGAAAAACAAGTTAGAGGCACAAAATGAGCCCCAAGGATTACCTCTCCCCGGAACTTGGGCAGGCCGTGCGCAAAGCCGGCGGTGGCCTCAAGCCGTCCCACAAAACCGCCATCGCGATTTTATTAATAGCGGTGTTGTGGATGCTCAGCGGCGTGTTCAAGGAGGCGGACCAAGAGACGGCGCAGGCGGTCGGCAACCAAGCGGCAGACGCGGGTGTTGCCGAAACCGAGACCCCGCACGTGCGTGTGCGCGTGACCAGCGTAACCAGCGAGGAACACGTGCGCACCATCGCGGTTTTGGGCCGCGTCGAAGCTGACATCGCCGTCGATGTGCGTGCCGAAGTGCCTGGCCGTGTCGCCGAAATCGTCGCAGAGAAGGGGACCCAGGTGCAAGCCGGTGACGTGTTGGTGAAGTTGGACCCGGAAAACCTGCCGGCCTTGCTGGCGGAAGCGCAAGCGCGCATGAGACAGCGCGAAATTGCCTATGAGTCCGCGCAAAAACTCAGCAAGGGCGGCTACAGCTCGCAATTGAACGTGGCGCAAGCCAAGGCCGACCTGGAAGCCGCGCGCGCGCAGGTCACGGGCATGCGGCGCGACCTCGCCAACGCGACCATCACCGCACCGGTCGCCGGCGTGGTTGATGACCTACCTTTGGAAGCGGGCGACTTCATCGACCAGGAAGGGGTTATTGCGGCGCGGGTCATCGATCTCACCACAATGTTGGCGGTGGCGGAAATCCCCGAACGCGACATCAGCGCCATTCAACTGAACGGGGCGGCGAGCGTGCGTCTTCCCGACGACCGGGTTTTTGACGGTCGGGTGAGTTTCATCGCGCGGGCCTCCAGCGCCCAGACCCGGACGTTTCGCGTTGAAGTGACGGTGCCGGTTCCGGACCAAAGCGTTCCCGAAGGTTTGACCGCCGAGTTGCGTCTGCCCATGGAACGCATCGTCGCGCACCGTATCACACCGGCGCTGTTGACGTTGGACGATAGCGGCGCCATTGGCGTGAAGACCGTCAACGACGACGATCAAGTTGAATTTCACGCAGTGGAGATGGTGTCCGATACGCAAGACGGCATCTGGTTGAAGGGCTTGCCCGAACGCGTGCGCATCATCACCGTCGGTCAGGAATTCGTGGCGCCTGGACAGGTGGTTACCCCGGTCGAAGGCGCGTTGAGTTCCGTGCGCCGTGATGCGGACGACGTAAAAGGAAACTGAGCCATGCGAAGTTTCATCGACTTGGCGTTTCACCACGCCCGCACCACCCTTTCGACCCTGCTGCTTTTGCTGATCGCGGGATCGGTCTCTTATGGGGACATCCCCAAGGAAGCCGAACCCGACATCAACATTCCGCTGATCATTGTCCGCGTTGTGCACGAAGGTATTTCGCCGGAAGATAGCGAAAACCTGATCCTTCGCCCTTTGGAATTGGAACTGCGTTCCGTTGAGGGGCTCAAGGAAATGCGCGCCAAGGGCTATGAGGGCGGGGCCAACATCGTCTTGGAATTCGAAGCCGGCTTCGATGTGGATCAGGCGCTCACGGAAGTGCGCGAAGGGGTCGACGACGCCAAGCCCGAACTGCCTGAGGACAGCGAAGAACCGGTGATCGAGGAAATCAATTTCTCCGAATTCCCGATCGTCGTGGTGACGATGTCGGGCAATGTACCGGAGCGCGCGTTGTTGGAGCTGGGGCGGAATCTCAAGGATGAAATCGAAGGCCTGTCACCGGTGCTGAAAGCTGAACTGACCGGCACCCGTGAAGAAATGGTGGAAATCCTGATCGACCCGGTGAAGGTTGAAAGTTATGGCCTCAGTCCCGAGGAAACCATCGCCAGCGTGCAGAATTCCAACAAACTGGTGGCGGCAGGCGCGCAGGATACCGGGCGCGGCAGCTTCACCGTCAAGGTGCCGGGACTGCTGACCCATGTCAGCGAGATCATGGAATTGCCGGTGACGGTGGAAAACGACGCGGTGGTGCGTCTGCGCGACATCGGTGAAGTGCGCCGGGCGTTCAAGGATCCGACCAGTTTCGCGCGCATCGATGGCGATCGCGCGGTGACGTTGGAAGTTTCCAAACGCGCGGGTGAGAACTTGATCGACACGGTTGCGTTGGTGCGCGACCTGGTCGAAGAAGAACGCGCCATGTGGCCGGATCAATTGCGCGAGTCCGTTCGGATCACGTATGCCCAGGACAAATCCACCGACATTATCGAACGCCTTTCGACTTTGGAAAATTCGGTGATCAGCGCGGTGTTGCTGGTGATGATCGTCGTGGTCGCCGCGCTGGGGGTGCGGTCCGCCGGGTTGGTGGGCGTGGCCATTCCCGGCTCGTTCCTGACCGGCGTTTTGGTTCTGCATGCGCTTGGCATGACCATGAACATTGTTGTGTTGTTCGGGCTGGTGCTGGCTGTCGGCATGCTGGTGGACGGCGCCATCGTGGTGACCGAATTCGCCGACCGTAAAATGACCGAGGGACAGCATCGCAAGAAAGCCTACGCCCTGGCCGCCAAACGCATGGCGCCACCGATCATCACCGCCACCCTGACCACCCTGGCGGCATTCTTGCCGTTGTTGTTCTGGCCGGGTGTGGTTGGCGAATTCATGAAATACCTGCCGATCACGTTGTTGGCGACCCTGTCGGCGTCATTGTTGATGGCGCTGGTGTTCATTCCCGCGCTCGGCGCCTACATCGGGCGGCCCGGTACGGCCGACCCGAAGGCCATGAAAGCGCTCAAAGGCGGTGAGGAAGGGGGACTTCAACATGCGGGCCCTTTAACCCAGAAGTATTTGAATTTCTTGCAAGCCGCGCTGCGTCATCCGGCGAAGGTGGTTGTGGGCGCGTTTGCGGTGCTGATCGGTGTACTCGGTTCCTACGCCACATTCGGAAACGGGATCGAATTTTTCCCCGAGGTCGAGCCCAGCACCGCTCAGGTGCAGGTCCGGGCGCGCGGCAACATGTCTATTTGGGAACGCGACGCTCTGATGCGCGAGGTGGAGGCCCAAGCCAAGCAGGTACGGGGCATTGAAACGGTCTACACCCGCACCCAGTCCAACCCGTCCGGGGAAACGGCGGAGGACATCATCGGAACGGTGTTCTTGGAATTCGTCGATTGGGACAAACGGCGAAAGGCCGATGAGATTTTGGGCGAAATCCGCGAACGCACCCAGCCCATGGCGGGCGTGATCATCAACACCTTAAAGCAAGAGGGTGGCCCACCGGTGGGCAAACCGGTGCAGATCGAAATCTCCTCGCGTTTTCCAGAGCTTCTCCCACCCGTTGCCAAGCGCATCGTTGAGGAACTGGAGGCCAACGGCAACTTTATCGATATTGAAGACAGTCTGCCGTTGCCGGGCATCGACTGGGTGTTCGAGGTCGACCGCGCCCAGGCCGCCAAGTACGGGGCCAGCGTCTCTTCGGTCGGCAGCACCATCCGCTTGGCGACCTCGGGGGTGAAGCTCAGCGAATATCGACCCAAGGATACGGATGAGGAACTGGATATCCGCGCGCGTTTTCCGGGTCAGTACCGCACGTTGGAGCAATTGGGCCAAATGCGCGTCGAAACGCCTGCGGGCCAGGTGCCCTTGACCAATTTTGTGGAGATGGTGCCACGCGCCAAGACCGGCACCATCACCCGCACCGACGCTAGACGCGTGGTCACGGTCAAAGCCGATATCGTCGAGGGCGTGTTGGCGGACGATATGGTCACGCACATGCAGGCATGGATCGATCAGGCCGATCTGGACTCGCGCATCTCCATCCGTTTCAAAGGCGAAGACGAAGAACAGGAAAAAGCAAAGGCGTTCCTGTCCAAGGCCTTCGGCGTGGCGTTGTTTCTCATCGCCATCATTTTGGTGACCCAGTTCAACAGTTTCTATTCAGGGTTTTTGATTTTATCGGCGGTGGTGATGTCGACCATCGGCGTGTTCATCGGTCTGTTGATAACCGGTCAGCCGTTCGGCATCGTCATGGGCGGCATCGGCGTGATCGCGCTGGCGGGGATCGTGGTCAACAACAACATCGTTCTGATCGACACCTTCGACCGCCTCAAGCAATCGACGTCGAGCCCGCGCGAAGCCATCATGCTCACAGGCGCACAACGTCTGCGCCCGGTCCTGCTCACCACGGTGACGACCATGTTGGGGCTGATGCCTATGGCGATGAACATCGGTATCGATTTCATTGGCCGCAATGTGGTGATCGGCGCGCCCGCCAACGAGATGTGGGTGCAGTTGTCCATTTCCATCGTGTTCGGACTGGGCTTTGCGACGGTGTTGACGCTGGTGGTGACGCCGTCGTTGTTGATGGTGCGCGCCAATGTCGCGGAGTGGTGGCACGCCCGCAAAGCCGCCAAGGCCATCGAAGCTTAAGACGGGTCTTTCGGCGGGGCGTCGGGCGGTTCTAAGTCCTGGGTGATGCAACTCTGACGGTCGCAAGCCACACGGTAGTGTGGCAGGTGCACGTCCACCGTGGTGCCGGTTCCCTT
This sequence comes from Magnetovibrio sp., assembly GCA_028281525.1. Classification (GTDB taxonomy): domain Bacteria; phylum Pseudomonadota; class Alphaproteobacteria; order Rhodospirillales; family Magnetovibrionaceae; genus Magnetovibrio. Next base: position 4,488 of record JANQJR010000058.1, on the reverse strand, counting down.
TTGGCTGTGGATTTCCAAACGTCCGCCGTGTAGCTCTACCAATCCTTGGGTCAGCGGCAGGCCCAAGCCGGTGCCGTGGTATTTGCGTGTATGGTCGCTTTCCACCTGGCCGAATTGGGTCATGGCCTTGGCGATATCAGCGGTGTTCATGCCGATGCCGGTGTCGGACACGCGAACGATCAGGCCCTTGCCACAATCGCATATGGTGGACACCGTGACCGTGCCGCCGTCCTGGGTGAACTTCACGGCATTGGAGAGCAAGTTGAGCATGACTTGTTTGATGCGCCGTTCATCGGCGCGCAAGAAAATGCTGCTGTCGACATCTTCGCAGGTGATGGCGACGTGCGCCTTTTCGGCATGGGGGGCGACCAGGCGAAAGGACGACTCCAGCACATCTTTCAGGCGGAAGGTGGATTCCGTCAGCATGATTTGCGAGGCTTCCAGCGATGCGACATCGAGGATGTCGTTGATCAACGCCAGCAAATGTTCGCCGCTTTCCTTGATGATGTCGATGTAATCCTGGTACGCCGGATTGCCCAGTGGGCCGAAGGTTTCGTTCTTGATCGAGCTGGAAAAGCCGATGATGGCGTTCAGCGGGGTGCGCAGTTCGTGGCTGGTGTTGGCGAGGATTTCGGATTTGGTGCGGCTTGCGATTTCCGCTTGCTCCTTGGCGGCGGTGAGCTTTTCTTCCGCCAGCTTGCGTTCCGTGATGTCTTCGTGCACAGCGACGAAATGGTTGATGGTGTCGCCATGCAGCGCGATGGGACTGATCGTCAGGTGCGCCCAGAAAATGGTTCCATCCTTGTGCTTGTTTTGGATCTCACCCCGCCATTTGTGACCGGACAGGACCGTGTCCCACAAATCCTGATAGGTTTCCTTTGGGGTTAAACCCGATTGTAGGATGCGCGGATTCTGACCGATGACCTCCTCATCGCTGTAACCGGTCATCTTCTTGAACATGGTGTTGACGTATTGGATGTTTCCTTCGACGTCGGTAACGAACACCATGGACGGGTTCTGTTCGATGATTTCGGATAACATGCGGAACGATTTTTCCGCTTCCAGTTTTGCGGTGATGTCCTCGGCAGTGCCGTAGACGCCCTTCAGCAACCACGTTTCCTTATCGAAATAGGGCAGGCCGCTGAGCAAGAGGGTGCGTTCCTTGCCGTCCTTGCCCTTGATTTTGAAGAGCTGATCGCGAAAAGGTTTGTCCAAGTCGGGTGCGGGTTCTTCACTGGTTGGGGACCAGAACTGCCCCAAATCCGACAGCTTCAAACCGATCAGCTGTTGCGGCAGAAGCCCCAGAACTTCAAACGAGCGTTCGGAAACGAACGTCAGCACGCCGTTGCGGTCCGTTTCCCATATGATTTCCGTGACCAGACGGGTGATGTCTTCCAGGCGCGACAAAGCCTTGGACGCGCGTTCCTCGGCGTTGCCGGGGAACGACGGCCAGTTGCGTGGTTTGCGGTTTTGATACGCGTGGACCACTGCGGCGCCCGCTTGCTGTTATGCCTGACGGGCTTATTAACCATAGATTCGAGCCATTATAAAGATGCAATTCGTTCAAAAGGGGAATATCCACCCCCATTGTCATACAAAAACGTGTGGATAAGCGTTAAAATTGTCTTATGCGTGCATACCTGCGTATTGCCGTGCGCTCGCGAATTGTTTTCTGCACGTTGCGGGCCGGTAAGCTATGCTGTGGTACGCAGGAGGAGGGATAGGGAACGATGAGCGTTTCGCTCGATGTGGAGCGTTTGCAGAAACTGGCGCGGGAAAAGACCGTCGAAAGCCGGACGGAGCTCGCCGCCGTGGTCGACAGTCTATTCGAAGACCGTGGCGGGGCTTTGAGCGAGCGCGAAAAAGCGCTGATGCTCAACATCATCGAAAATCTCATTCATGAAGTCGAGGTCACGGTCCGCAAGAAGCTCAGCGAAAAACTGGCTGATGACCCGGACGTCCCGCGCGAACTGGCGAAAACCCTGGCGTCGGACGAAATGGATGTCGCCTATCCCATCCTCACCAAGAGCCAGGTTTTGAAAGACGAAGACCTTGTGGAAATCATCCACCTGCGCACGGAGGAATACCATCTCGTCATCGCCCTGCGCCAAGGCCTCGGGGAGAACGTTTCGGACGCCTTGGTCGAAACGAACAATGCCAACGTCGTCACCCAGTTGTTGAAAAACGACAGTGCCCGAATTTCGCAAGCAACCTTGGCATATCTGGTCGAGCAGTCGAGGCGCGTAGATACGTTCCAAGAGCCGTTGCTGCATCGCTCCGACCTGACGGAGGGCTTGGCGAAGAAGATGTTCATGTGGGTGTCGTCGGCGCTCCGCAGCCACATCGTGGACCGCTATGAGATTGATGACGTGACCGTTGACCGCCTGCTGGAGCAGGCCGCTTGGGAAGGCTATGAAGCCACCATAGCGGAACACACCGAACCGGCGTCGGAGCTGCTCAAACGCTTGCGCGAACGCGGCATGGTGACGCCGGAAATATTGGTGCAGAGCTTGTCTGATGGGGAAGTTCTGCTGTTTTTGGCGATCTTCGCGGATTTGACGCGGCTCGACGACGTACTAATTCGGCGCATTGTGTTCGAAAAGGGCGGCGAAGGTATGGCCATCGCGTGCCGCGCCATCGAGCTCAGCGAATTCGACTTCGCGACCATTTACCGCAAAAGCCGCCGGGTCGCGCCAGACCGCGCCGCCGCGACACGCGAAGAGGTTGGTGAGATTTTAGACCTTTACCGGCGTATTCATCCGGATGATGCAAAACAGGTGTTGGTCGAATGGCGCGATGACAAGGACTATAAGGGCACTATAGAAACGTTGCTTGGCACGCCTTAAAAGGTTCTAGATGTGGCTCGCTTTGCGCAGGTGGCGGATAGAGGCCGCCACCGCACGCGCATCGCCAAGGGCGTTGTGTGGGTGCTCGAAGTGCTCCAGGCCAAGATGCGCGGGCAGGTTGGAGCTTACGGTCGTGCGGGTGATGAACCCCAATTCTTTTAGAGTCTGGCGGACATCGTGTTCCTTGAGGAAAATACCTGGCTTTGGGACTCCTGTGAGCACGCAGTTTTGCTCGATGACGCTTGCGTCCCCTCCATAGCTCAGAACCATCTCCGCATCGCTGAGGAACCCAGTGAAATCAGCCAGAGCCATGGGAAAGGAAACACCGTGTTGATCGATCTGGCTCTGAGTGATGCCGGTCAGTTCGATAATGTAGTCGCTCAGTTCCGGATTGCGTTGTGGACGAACAAACCGTTCGAAGCTGTCGATCTCGCGAAATCCATCCCCGACGTCCAGTTTAACCGCGCCGATTTGAATGATTTCCTTGTGTTGCCACGGCAGCGACCAGTTGCTGTCCTGAGCGCCGGGCCAACTGGTCCATTCACAGTCGTAAACGACAATTGCGCCTTGCTTAATCGTACGGATCATTTAGGGGGATCCTCTTGCGCCTTTTATCGTGTGCCGCCGTTGAGATCGATATCGACAGGCGTCTCATCGTCGGTTTCGCACGTGCCGGTGCGCACGCAAATGCGCCGGTAAGAGCGAATCGCGAACGGAATGGAAATCAAATAGGCCGCCAAAACGCCCGACAGCGTGACCCACGGCGCACTGACCATGGATGCGATCACCAATCCCACCGTCACCATCAACGGCAGGACCAGCTTGGGGCTCAGCTTGACCTTCTTGAACGAATAGGTGGGGATGGAACTGACCATCAGCACAGACACCAATACCATGAACACCGCCACAACTTCGGGGCGGCGCACGATGTCTTCGAACAGGTTGAACGAGATGATCATCGGTAACAGCACCAGACCGGCCGCAGCCGGTGCGGGCACACCGGAAAAGAATGTGGAGGCCCAGGCCGGCGGATCCGGTTCTTCGGCGGCCGTGTTGAAGCGCGCCAAACGGAGCGCGCAACTGACCGCGAACATCAAGACCAAGATCCAGCCAAATCGTCCAAAATCCTGCAATGACCAGAAGTACAACATCATCGGTGGCGCGACGCCGAAACTGAGGATGTCGGAAAGTGAATCCAATTCCGCGCCGAATTTCGACGTGCCTTTCATCAGACGGGCAATGCGTCCGTCCAAGGCGTCAAGAATGGCGGCGGCGAGGATTGCCAATGCCGCGTGCTCCCATCGCCCCTCGTAAGCGAAGCGGATCGCCGTCAGGCCGGAGCACAACGCGATCAGCGTCAGCATGTTGGGAATCATCACATTGAGTGACAAGCGCTTGCGTTTGGGGCGTTGGGGTTGAGCGTCCGACATCAGCGTACCTCGCCCTCACGTTGGGACTCGTGGGAATCCAGATCCGCAATCACCGTTTCGCCCGCCGTGGTCAATTGGCCGACGGCGACCAGCGGTTTGGCGTCCTTGGGCAGGTAGACATCGACGCGTGAACCGAAACGGATGAGGCCGAAGCGCTGACCCGCCTGCAAGACGTCGCCTTCCACCACTTGGCACACGATGCGCCGCGCCAC
>JANQJR010000013.1 GCA_028281525.1 Magnetovibrio sp. | reverse complement strand
CGGTCGATGATCGCGGTTTCGATGGTGTGGATGTCCACGGCATCATTTTGCAAATCCTTGACACAGGCCGCTTCGCACGGCGCAGGACAAACGCGGCCGGTGAATTCGGGAAAGTTGGTGGTCGCATGCAACAACTCGATGGCGTCCGCCCAATTGCCTTTGTGGACCTGGGCGATCCAATCGGGCGCTAGGTTGTGGGTTGGGCACGCATCGTGGCAGAACGGGATGCCGCAATCCATGCAGTGTTCCGCCAATTGCCGGGCGTCCCTAAATGGTGTGGGCAAGACGTGGGCCGGGGCATTTTCCGATACGTGCTCCGTGCGCAAGGCAGACGGGCCGCGCCCGCCACCTCGGCGCGGGTTGGGGTAGTGACCGTGTTCCTTGTATCCCATGGCACCCGGCAGGTCCGCCAGCCCTTGTGGCGGCGACCGGCCTCTTCGCGCTGTATGCGCGGCAGCGCCCTTTTTGCGGGCGTTTATGATCGTTGATCCTCATGCGCAGGCACAGCACACTCCTTGATCCCAAAGCTTCTTTGGAATCCGCTCATCACAATTTGAGGATGCCCCATGGTACCACACCCAGGGGAGCCGAGCCAAATTCCGGCAAAGAGAATGGGCTTAAGCGTTCATAATGGTGTTTTTTTCGTTGTCCGGGGCAAGGTCATTCAGGAGCTTTTCCACCTTGCCATCGACGATGTCGGCGAAGATGAAGTCCGGATTCGTTTCGGACAACATCGCCAGGACGGAAAAAAGTGCCGCCTGATCCAACACCCAGGACAGCATCGACGGCAGGTCCAATTTGGCCAGAATGAACCGGGATAGCTTGCGTGCGAAGTCACGGGTCTTATCCGTGTTGGGGAAGACCATGATGCAGGCTTGATACACCGGTCCCGGTTCGGTGTGCGGTATCCTGTAGCATGCGAAGTACACCCCTTGCGCCTTGGAGACAAACTCCATCTGCGGGATATTAATCAGTTCTTTTCTTGCGTCCAGGCAACATCCGGTTCGCGCTCTAGGGTTTCAGCACGTTCCCGTGAGGTTTCGACGGCCGTTTCCGAAATGGAACGCGTATCTCGTGCTACCAAATCACTTCGGTTGCGCGTTTTTTGGTCTTGTCCATGGCCTTGGTGTAGAGCTCCCATTCATTGCGGGGCAAGAAGCGCTGCGCAAGGAAGCGGTAAAGGTCTTCCAGCAGCCGCTCGGCCTTGGTGGAGCGTGCGGCCTGCAGACCTTGCCAATCTTCAATGATTTTATCCCAAGCCCACAGACGGCGGTGCAGGTCGTCGCGGTTATCGCGGATGTAGCGGGTCACCTGGGCGATGTTGGTGAGTGCGGATAGAATTTCCCCGGTCTGCGCGTCCAACTGGTCGAAGGAATTGCTAAATCCGTTTATGGCAATGATGAACAAGCGGCGCACTGGGTTGATGGTGTCCATCACGCTTTGTTCGGATTTATACTGTCGCGCTAGGGCCTGGACCGTTTCATGGATGTGCTCGATGTCGTGGTAAACGGAGCGCAAGGCTTCGATATAGGACAGTTCGTCGGCCAGATTGGCGATCAGCAAAACCACGTCTTCGCGCCGCTCTTCCGGAAGTTTCAGCGCCTTGGCGGTTTCGCTAAAGGCGGCGTTCACCTTTTCCTTGGTTTTGGGATCGTCGGCGATCATCGCCAGTTCGTCCGGGTCGGTGATCAGCATTTCATCGCCCGACATCCACGACACCAACTGCATGGTCACACGGTTGTGCGCGATGGCGCGGTGTGCGTCCGTAACCTCCCAGGACGCCCGTCCGGTGGTGAGTTCCGTGGGCACCGGGTCGCCGATGCGCAGCTCTTGGACGTACTTGAGGCCTTCGGCCACAATGTCGAGCATTTTGGCGTCGGGATCGCCCTCGGCGAGCTTGAGTTCTTTCTTGATGCCTGCCAGTTTCAAGGAGACTTCGCCTGTATCCAGGACCATCACCATCACCGCCTCTTCGGTGTCTTCCCGGACGCGAAACGATGTTTCGTTGATCGAATGGAAGAACGCGTTCTGAAACGCGATTTCAGACGGCATGTCTTGTGGGGCATCGCTGGTATTGGCGCTGTCTTCGCTCATGCTGGCTGGCCGGTCGTGGGGCGTTTCTGCGTAATTGTCAGAGTAGCCCATCGGTGGAAAATGGCAAAGACGCGATGTGCGCTTAGGGTCGGACTCCTAGGCGGCGAATTCGTCGCGGTGGTAGCCTTGGATGAACAAAGCGCCGGACAGGTCCGCGTGGTTCAGGCATGCACGGGCTTTTTCCCGGGCCACCGGGTGGCCGCGATAGGCCACGCCCATGCCCGCCGCCATCAACATCGGCACGTCGTTGGCGCCATCCCCGATGGCGAACGTGTCCCCCATGCCGAGGCCTTGTTGCGCCGCCATATCGGTGAGCATTTCCAGCTTGGTGTCCTTGTTGACCACCGGTGGCACGACGTGCCCCGTCAGTTTGCCATGCGCAATGTCCAACTTGTTGCCCAGTGACATGTGAAAGCCGACGTCTTCGCGCACCCGGTCGGTGAAAAACGAAAACCCGCCGGAAATCAGCGCCGTGAACGCGCCGGCTGTGCGCATGGTGGCAATCAGCGTGTTCGCCCCCGGATTGAGCTGAACGCGTTTCATGGTGCTTTCCAGAAAGTCTTCCGACAGGCCTTCCAGCATGGCGACACGGGTTTTGAGCGCTTCGGTAAAGCCCATTTCGCCGTTCATGGCGCGCTCCGTCAACGCCGCGATCTGATCCTTGAGCCCGGCGAATTCCGCCAGTTCGTCGAGGGTCTCGCCCGCGACGATGGTCGAATCCATATCCGCGATGATCAGCTTTTTCTTGCGCCGCAACGTCGATTGCGCGATCACATCAATGGCTTCGTTCTTCAGCGCTTGTGCGGCGGCGGCCTGTGCGGCTTTTGCGTCGAGGTCGAAAAATTCCACGTCGGCGGCTTCGTCCACCGACAACCAGTCCGCGGGCGCGGTTTGGGCGCCCAACGTTTCCAAGGCTTGGCGCGCGGTGTCGATGTCGAGCACGCCGAGACGGCGCTCAAGCGGGTTGGTAATCAGGGTGAGTACACTGTCCATGTCGGTAAAGCAGACCAAATCGGGAGAGGTCGAGGGACACACGGTCGAGCGTCCGGTCGTGATCATCGCCGGACCGACCGCCAGCGGCAAATCGGCCATGGCGATGGACGTCGCCGAACACTTCACGGGCACCGTGATAAACGCTGATTCCCAACAGGTCTACAAGGAATTGCGGATCGTCACCGCCAGGCCTTCCGTCGCAGACGAAAACCGCGTGCCGCACCGCCTGTTCGGGGTGCTTTCGGGCCGAGAATCGTGTTCCGCCGGGCGGTGGACCGAGTTGGCGGCGGCGGAAATCGAAGCCTGTTTCGCCGCCGGGCGGCTGCCGGTGGTGGTCGGCGGCACGGGGATGTATTTGAAAAGCTTGGTGGAAGGTCTGTCCCCCATACCCGAAGTGGCTGAAAGTGTGCGCGACGCGGCCACGGCGCTTCACGCCAAGCTGGGCGCAGAGACGTTTCACACCGAAGTCCAAAAACTCGACCCCAAAATCGCCGAGCGGTTGCCCGCAGGAGATACGCAACGCCTGATTCGCGCCTGGGAGGTCGCCACCGCCACCGGACGGCGATTGTCCGATTGGCAGGACGAACCCCGCATCCAGCCTTTGGAAAACGTACGCTTCGCCCAGATCGCCGTCGTGCCGGAACGTGAAAAGCTGTATGCCGGGATTGATGCGCGCTTCACCTGGATGGTCGATCATGGCGCACTGGACGAAATCAAGGCCCTGATGGCGCTGAATTTCGACTCGGATTTGCCGGTGATGAAGGCCTTGGGTGTGCCGGAACTGATCGCCCATGTGCAAGGTGAGATGAGCCGGGAGGAGGCCATCGCCAAAGCCCAGCAGTTCAGCCGCAATTACGCCAAGCGCCAGTTGACCTGGGTGCGCTCCCAGCTGCCCAATGCCCACATTTTTCGTGCGCAATATTCGGAAAGCTTTCGCGAGGAAATCTTTTCATTTGTTCACGAGTTTCTGTTGACCGGACGGGCGTGAACGTCTAGTTTCCCTTCTCTTGCGCTGGGCCCGCCCCCCTGGAAAACCAAAGGGGCGGCCCATCTGCGTTCGGGCAAGACGCATCACGATATGGTGAGCTTGTCCGGTTGAACACTCGAACACTATATGAAGTACAACAGCCGTAATCAGTCCCCAGGAAAGACCCAAAGAGGTTAACATGGCAAACGTCGAAATGACCGGTTCCGAAATCGTGATCAAAGCCTTGCTGGACCAAGGCGTTGAAGTCGTATTTGGCTACCCCGGCGGCGCTGTACTTCCGATTTATGATGAGATTTTCAAGCAAAACAAGCTTCGCCACGTTCTGGTGCGCCAGGAAGGCGGCGCCGTGCACGCGGCGGAAGGCTATGCGCGTTCCAGCGGCAAAGTGGGCTGCGTGCTGGTGACGTCCGGGCCCGGCGCGACCAATGCGGTGACCGGCCTGCTGGACGCGATGATGGATTCCGTGCCGCTGGTGTGTCTGACCGGCCAGGTGCCGACGCACCTGATCGGCAACGACGCCTTTCAGGAAGCCGACACCACCGGTATCACGCGCCCGTGCACCAAGCACAACTATCTGGTCAAATCCATCGAGGATCTGCCGCGCATCATGCACGAAGCGTTTTATGTGGCGCGCTCCGGCCGTCCCGGTCCGGTGGTGATCGACCTGCCCAAGGACGTGCTGATGGATTTGGGCGCCTACACCCCGCCGACCAAGGTCAAGCACAAGAGCTACAACCCGGTGGTCAAGGGCGACACCGCGGCCATCAAGGAAGCGGTGAAAATGCTGTCCAAGGCCAAGAAACCCATCATCTATGCCGGGGGCGGCGTAGTGAATTCCGGCCCTGGCGCGTCGCAGCTGTTGAAACAGTTCACGCAACTGACCGGCTTCCCCATCACGCTGACTTTGATGGGTTTGGGCGCGTATCCGGCGTCTGACAAGCAGTTCTTAGGCATGCTGGGCATGCACGGCACCTACGAAGCCAACATGGCGATGCATGATTGCGACGTGATGGTTGCGATTGGTGCGCGTTTCGACGACCGCATCACCGGCCGATTGGATGCCTTCAGCCCGGGTTCGAAGAAGATTCACATCGATATCGATCCCAGCTCCATCAACAAGAGCGTCGCGGTCGACTTGGCCGTCATCGGCGACGTCGCCCACGTGTTGGAGGATATGATCAAGGTATGGCGGACCAGCCAGGCCAAGGTCGACCAGAAGGCGCTGAAGAACTGGTGGAAGCAGATCGACGATTGGCGCGCCAAGGATTGTCTGGCGTACCAGCAGGACAAGAAGGTCATCAAGCCGCAGCTGGCCATCCAACGCCTGTATGAACTGACCAAGAAGCGCAAGGACGTCTACATCACCACCGAAGTGGGCCAGCACCAGATGTGGGCGGCGCAGCACTTCAAGTTCGAAAAGCCGAACCACTGGATGACGTCGGGCGGCCTGGGCACCATGGGTTATGGCCTGCCGGCGGCCATGGGCGTGCAGATGGCGCACCCGGACGCCTTGGTGGTGGACATCGCGGGCGAAGCGTCGATCCTGATGAACATTCAGGAAATGGCGACGTTGGCCCAGTACCGGCTGCCGGTCAAGGTGTTCATCTTGAACAACCAGTACATGGGCATGGTGCGCCAGTGGCAGGAACTGCTGCACGGTTCGCGCTATTCGGAAAGCTACATGGAAGCGTTGCCGGACTTCGTCAAACTGGCGGAAAGTTTCGGCGGTGTGGGCCTGCGAGTCACCGACCCGGCCAAGCTGGACGATGCGATCATGGAAATGATCGAAACCGACAATTCGGTGATCCTGGATGTCGCGGTCTCACCGGAAGAAAACTGCTTCCCGATGATTCCGTCGGGTGCGGCGCACAACGAAATGATCTTCGGCGCCGACGTGGACACCGAAAACGCCATCGCCGAAGAAGGCATGGTGTTGGTCTAGGGCGGGGAATGAGGAGTGAACATCATGGCGACGACCAGCATCTATGGCGAAAATCCTTATAAGGAAGACGTGCGCACCCACACCATTTCGGTCCTGGTGGACAACGAACCGGGTGTGCTCGCGCGCGTCATCGGCCTGTTTTCCGGGCGCGGCTACAACATCGAAAGCCTGACGGTCGCCGAAACCCGCCACCGCCAAGGTCTGTCGCGCATCACCATCGTGACGTCGGGCACGCATATGATCATCGAACAGATCAAGGCGCAGTTGGGCCGTTTGGTGCCGGTACACAGCGTTTCGGACCTGACCATCGAAGGTCCCAGCGTTTCGCGCGAACTGGCCTTGGTTAAGGTCGACGGCGTAGGCGAAAAGCGCGTCGAAGCGTTGCGCATCGCCGATATCTTCCGCGCCCGTGCGGTGGACGCGACCACGGAAAGCTTCGTGTTTGAGATTGTCGGCGATACCGAAAAGCTCGACGCGTTCGTGGAACTGATGAAGCCGCTGGGTCTTGTGGACTTGTCCCGCACCGGCGTGGTGGCGATTGCCCGTGGCCCCGAAAGCATGGCCGGCCAGGACAATTAAAACAGAACAACCAGAAACCGATAAACCCCAATGACATTCCAGATATGGATCTGAAGGAAACTGAGAAATGCGCGTTTATTACGATCGTGACGCAGACGTCAATCTGATCAAGGGTAAGAAAGTCGCCGTGGTGGGCTACGGCTCCCAGGGCCACGCCCACGTTTTGAACATGCGCGACAGCGGCGTCGCGGACGTCGTCGTGGCGCTGCGTGAAGGCTCCGCCACCCGCAAGAAAGCCGAAGCCGAAGGTGTGAAATGCATGACCGTCGCCGAAGCCGCCACTTGGGCCGACGTGATGATGATGTTGACCCCGGACGAACTGCAGGCTGACATTTACTACGCCGACATGGCGAACAACATGAAGGAAGGCGCGGCGTTGGTTTTCGCCCACGGTCTGAATGTGCACTTCAACCTGATCGAGCCGCGCGCGGACCTGGACGTGTTCATGGTCGCGCCGAAAGGCCCAGGCCACACGGTGCGTGGCGAATACCTGAAAGGCGGCGGCGTGCCGTGCCTGGTCGCGGTGCACCAAGACGCCACCGGCAACGCGCTGGACGTGGCGCTGTCCTATGCGTCGGCCATCGGCGGCGGGCGTTCGGGCATCATTGAAACCACCTTCCAGGAAGAGTGCGAAACCGATCTGTTCGGCGAGCAGGTGGTGCTGTGCGGCGGCCTGACGGAGCTGATCAAGAACGGCTTCGAAACCCTGGTCGAAGCGGGCTACGCGCCGGAAATGGCCTACTTCGAATGCCTGCACGAAGTGAAACTGATCGTCGACTTGATGTACGAAGGCGGCATGGCGAACATGCGCTATTCCATCTCCAACACCGCGGAATACGGCGACTACGTCACCGGCCCGCGCATCGTGACGTCGGATACCAAGGCGGAAATGAAGCGCGTTCTGGACGACATCCAGTCCGGCCGCTTTACCCGCGACTGGATGCTCGAATGCAAAGCCGGTCAGCCGAGCTTCAAGGCCACGCGGCGCCGCAACGCCGAACACCCGATCGAAGAAGTGGGCGAGCGCCTGCGCGGCATGATGCCCTGGATCGGCGCGAACAAGCTGGTGGATAAGGAAAAGAACTAAGGTTCTTTCCTAACCGAATGCGAAAGGGCGGAGCTTCAGGCTCCGCCCTTTCGTTTTATCCGCTACGCGTTAGTATGGTGCACAGTGGGGAAATGAGATTGTGTTTGATCCAAATAAAATCTGGCGTGGACTACTCCCATTTTATCTTGTTGGTCTAGGGTGTGTGCTTGGATTGGCATATGGCTGGCATTTTGCCATGACGACCATTGCTCCTGAAGTAACTGTAGATAGGGGTGGTTCAGTAGCGGAAAAAAGTTGCGAGATATCTGTTTCCGGTTTGTGCTTCATCAAGCCTATTGAGAATGGTGCTTCTGCAATTTTTGGATTTGCAGAGTTTGTCACTGCCCTAGCATTACTCATAGTCCTTTACACGATTTCGGATGTTCGCTTTCGTTTTCGTGTGGCGGTTGCCCCCTTTCCATTGTTGCGTATCACGTTTTTTTGCCTCGCGTTGATCGGGCTGCTGACTTTATTAACAGATGTTTGGTTTTCCGAAGGCTGGCTATTGCCTGAGTTCTTGGCGAAGCAATCTTTTTGGCAAATGGGATTGGGTGGAATATTTTTGTCGCTGGTTTTGGTTTGGGTATACGTTGGTTTTATCAACCCACCAATATTTAGCAGGCATAATGCTCTCAGATATGCATCTGTGCTGTACCATCACATTTTGAAAGGCGTTGATACGGATTTGCCTGTAATAGCAGAGGAGTTGTCACGATCTGCGAAAAACATCATACGTATCTGTGAGACAGTATCTTACAAACAAAGCAACAATGAAACTGAGCATGAAGAAAATCTTTCAGTATCAGTCATAGCTCATGACCTATTACTGCTGATCGGTTATCGAAGGTTTTGTCGGCACATTGTTGCAAAGGCACCGGAAACTGCCATTCGTTTTTTCGAGGCTATATCCGAGCAAGAAAAATATAGAGTTCCGATTGGTCAGTTTGCTCTGAATATTTCTACTGAAGCATTACTCAACAAGGATTCAGTTTTATACCATGAGAGTGATGGTTACTCATCGGGCTATTTCGGCTATGTGCAGCCATTCAGCAAAGCAATATACGGTGACATCAGACTTATCTCTGAGCTTGGTTCGCAGGCACTTTCCCCGTTTGATATCCATTACCAAGAATGGATAGCTTGGGAGCCAGATACTTTAGAGGTCTATTCACGTTTGTTGTTGATCGCATTTGAACAGTACTTGGTGTGTGAAAGGTATGGAGACCGCCCATACACTTTGTATCGTGCATTCGATAGAATGGCAGATTGTCGTTTGGGGCTTTATAAACTCGATGGGACGTCAGGTGAATTTTTCAGAACTGAAGAATATAGGAAACTTGAAGTTGCAATTGGTTTCTACAAAGGTGCTGTTAAGCTATTGGATAAGCATAACGTTCGCCCGCAAGTATCTTTGCGATTGAGAGAAAACGCTCGTTCAATAGATCGGGATTTTTTCGATCAGATTGCAGAACAATTATTGGATATTATCGGATCGGCTGCGGGAGTGAAAAAGCCAAGCGATATATGTTGGGCGGTACAGCATAATGCAGTTTGGGGTAAGGTCTTTGGCATCACGACGAAAAGCGATGTATGGAAAATTGTCCAATTTAAACTGCGCAGACTACTTTACGATGAAATTGTTGAGTTGGAAGAGATGCCAAATTTCCAATCAGCTAGCATTTTAGGGTATTGCCTTAATGTGATGGGGGTCAAAGAGCCTCAAAAAGGGCAGTATGGAGGCTATGGAAAAGAATGGTATCCGTTAGAGAAAGCGGTCACACGGTGGGCTAAAAAGCACTTTTTAAGCTTCTATAATTCACATCCCCATATTGCTGAAGAATGTTTTCCTGGTGGAATTACGTTTGATCAGGCAGGTGGCTATCTGGTTAAAACCTATGCCAAAGGTCTTAAGCCGGAAGGCGAAAAAGAGCATTTAAAGCTCGACGAATGACCTTGCATGGCGCGAACAAGCTGGTGGACAAGGAAAAGAACTAAGCGTTCTTAATTCTTACCAACAACGCGAAGGGCGGGGCCTCAGGCTCCGCCTTTTTTGTGGCGTTGACCTTGTAGCCGGCCTACGATAATGATCAGGTGATAATATTAAGAATCGCAGGGGGGTGGCCCATGTCTTGGCGCCGGGTGATCCCGACTTGGGCGGCAATTTACGCCCTGGTCTTTCAAGCGCTGACACCGTTCGCGCAGGCATTGCCGTCGCCCAGCGCGGCCAAGCCGTTGGTCATCTGCACCCAATTCGGCCCCCGTATTCTGTCCCCGTCTTCGGTCCCCAACCAAGACCCGCGCGGCGCGGCGCAACGCATGCTGGACAAATTGAACTGCGCCGTGTGCTTGAGCCTTGACACCGTGCGTGTGTTCGTGCCGAACCGGCGCGCCGGGTTGCCCGCGTTTCTTGTGGCCCAAGCCGCCGCTTACCCAAGCGAGCCCGGAGCCGGGACCAACGCGTTTTCCAACGCGCGTGTCTGGCCCCGCGCACCGCCGCAATCGGCCTGAACCTCCAAAACCCTTACATCCGCGCGGTGCCGCCAGCCCCAGGGCAGTGGGCAGAGCGCGTGCGTGAAATCAATAAAGAAGCAAAGGTCAAACCGATGAAACACTTAAAACCCGCCGTCTTGGCGCTGTCTTTGATGCTGGCTTTGATGGTCGGATTCGCCACCACCTCCGCCCAGGCCGATGGTCACGGCGGCCACAAAGGCGGTCTGTTCGTCAACATCACCACGGACGACACCTGGGCCGCCACCAAGGCGATTATGTTCGCCCATCAAAAGGCGCTCAAAAACGGATTCAAACCCGTCGCGATCTGGTTGAACGTGCGCGGCATTTACTTGGCGCATAAACAGCGCCCGTCCCATACCCACGGCTTGATGAAAAGCAATATCCAGGACATGTTGCAAGCCTTCATCCAGGACGGTGGCACCGTATATGCCTGCCAAGCCTGCACCAAGGCGGCGGGATTGACGCCGGACAGCTTCATCGACGGGGTGAAGATGGGCAGTGAAGAACTCATTTTGGGCCTGTTGTCCGACCCCAACGTCAAGACGCTGACGTGGTAGCCAGAGCGCCTCATACCAAGCGAAAGGGCGGAGCCCCATGCTCCGCCCTTTTCTTTTGCCGTGTGCGCGTTACCATGCAGGCACGACCAACGCGAAAGGGTGATGTCATGCGCATATGGGTTTTGGCTTTGACGGCAGTACTGACGGTTTCGGCCCCGGTTTTCACCCCGACTCTTGCTCACGAAGGGGCGACCGGCGTGATCGCGGAACGCCAGAAGAAGATGAAGGCCTTGAGCGAGGCGATGAAGGCGCTTGGCGCCATGGTCAACAGCCAAAGCGCACTCGACGCCACCACAGTTCAAACCATCGCCAACCTGATCGCCGGTGTGGGTGGCCAAAACATGGTGGATATGTTTCCCCAAGGCAGCGTGGACGCAGCCACCAGCGGCGCGCGTCCGGAAATCTGGCAAAATTGGGATAAGTTCAAGCACTTGGCTGACGAAATGCTGCATCAGGCGCAAACTTTGGCCCAGACGACGTCGGGCCAGCCGACGTTGCGTCCACCCGCGCCGTTTGGCGGCGGGGGTGGAGGGGCCATGCTCGGCGGTCAAAACGTCATGGGGGGCGGACCGTCCGGCATGCCCGTGGACATGACGGTGCGTATGAACTTCATGCATCTGTCCAGCACGTGCAAAAGCTGTCACACGGACTTCCGCATCAAGAAGCATTAAGCGCTGGAGTGTGATCCGCCCCTAGGCCCACAGCGCGCTTCAATTGGCGACTAGGCTCGGCTGGTCCTTATTCGTCGGCATGTCCACCACGCGTTCACACGGCAATTGCACGGTGACGCGGGTGCCTGCGTCTTTTTTGCTGGCGATGATCAGGCTGCCGCCATGCAGTTCCACCAACCCCTTGGACAGCGGCAGGCCCAGCCCCGTGCCCTCTTCGGCGCGGGAAAACGGACTGTCGATCTGGCCGAACATGGTCATGGCCTTTTCAACCTCGTCTTTGTCCATGCCGATGCCGGTGTCGGTCACCGTGATGGAAATATTGCGCAGGGGTGTTATGTGCACGGCAAGCACCACTTCGCCGCCTTCCGGGGTGAACTTGATGGCGTTGGTCAGTAAGTTGAGGAGCACCTGCTTGAGGCGGCGTTCATCGGCGTGCAACGCGGGTAAGTTTCCGGGTACTTCGGTGCGCAGCAGAACGCCTTTTTCCGCCGCGCGGGCCATCACCAGGCGGCAGGTTTGCTCCACCAAGTCCGGCAGGTGTAGATCGTCTTCGTGCAATTCCACCTTACCTGCCTCCAAGGCGGAGACGTCGAGAATGTCCTTGATCAACTCCAACAGGTGTTTGCCGGAATTGTGGATGTCGTCCACGTACTCGCGCTGTTTCGGGTTCGTCAATTCACCGAACACTTCGGTGCGCAGCATGTTGGAAAAACCGATGATGGCGTTCAAAGGCGTGCGCAGTTCGTGGGACATGTTGGCGAGAAAATCGCTCTTGGCGCGGTTGGCGGCTTCCAGTTCCTTGGTGGAGCGGCGCAGCCGCGCTTCGGTTTTTTCATGGCGTTCAAGTTCGCGCTGGAGTTCGCGGGTGCGGATGTCGACGCGCATTTCCAGATGACGGTTCAGGCTTTCCAGTTCATCGCGCGCCTCTTCTGCGTCCTTGCGCGCTTGACGCATGCCGTTTAGGTGCCACATCAACTCGGTATTGGAATCGGTGAGCTTGTTGAGCGATTGACGCAGGCGGCGTTCCAGCGGACGGAAGATGAACCAGGCTTCCAGCGCCAAAATCGTCAGCGTGGCGAGCCAGAGAATGGTTTCCAACTGCTTGATGCGTTCGATGGCGGTGCGGCTGACCAGTTCGTATTCCTCCGTCGCCGCACTGAAGATGGCGTCCAGCACATAAGGGCCGTATTGCAGCAGGAAGACGTAAGATGCCGAGTTTACGGTGAGTTCGTCTCGCGGGGTCTTATAGACCGTGCGGGCATGGCCTAAGTAGCGATGGACCGCGGTGTTCAGGCCCACCGCCGGGTCGAAATAGATGTTGTCGAGTGCATCGTTGCGGATCAGGGGAATGCCCTGTTCCGCATCGCCGTACATGAGAATTTTATGCGATGCCTCCATGGCGGAAATGGCGCGGCCCAGTTGGGCCTTCGCGACCATGAAATCGTCCTCGTTGGTGGTGGAGACCATTTGCGCCGCGAAGTGTGCAATCCTGTCCGAAAGGCCGCTTTGCTCTCCAGACAGCCTCACCAGTTGGGAAAAGTTGCGCTGTTTATCGACGATGATTTGCATGCCGAGCCAAGCCCCGCTCACGAGCACGGCAATGGTGCTCAACGCCAGTATGTAGCGCCTGCGTAAATTCCGGACTTCGCTGAATTCGGGCATGCCGTTCCTGGTCCGTTGTTTGCCTCCGACGGCGCGCAAAACGGGTGAGACGGCGAGTGTTTCCCGGTGTTGTGCGCACTGTATACACAACTGTAGGGCTGGGATGTTGCACTTCTATGGCGCTTTGTACTGTTTCTTAACGCTTAAGCGCCTATATAGAAGGGTTGAAACCGGTTGACGGCAGGGGGATGGAAAGGTTAAATCCCCTTTCCGGCATCCTGCCGGCCAGTAGATCGAGGACTTGAATTGATGACGGCACCCGCCGCCATTTTGAAAACGCTGAACGGCCCCGCCTTGCGGGCGCCGGCGTCCTTGCTCGACCTGCTGCTCCTGAACGGGAACCTGCTTCTTAGGTGCCCCTGATGCCTGCGGCGTGCGCGCCGATGGTGTTGAGGGGAGATGAAACCGCTGCGAATGCCCTGGAAAGGCGGCGCAAACCTAAGAATTTACCCGAAGGACAAAACCCATGAGTACAGTTGATCAAAACCACGTTGTCGTCTTCGACACCACCTTGCGCGACGGCGAACAATCGCCCGGCGCATCCATGAACTTGGATGAAAAGATCCGCATCGCCCAAGTGCTGGAGGACATGGGTGTCGACGTGATCGAAGCCGGTTTTCCCATTGCCTCGGAAGGCGATTTCGAGGCTGTGAACGAAGTCGCCAAGCTGGTTAAGAACTCCACCGTGTGCGGCTTGGCGCGCGCCACCAAGATGGATATCGAACGCTGCGCCGAGGCCATTAAACCGGCTGAGCGCAAGCGCATCCACACGTTCATTTCCACCAGCCCGCTGCACATGAAGTACAAGTTGCAGATGGAGCCGGAAGACGTGTTCGAGAAGGTCAAGGAAAGCGTCAGCTTCGCGCGCACGTTCACCGACGATGTGGAATGGTCGGCGGAAGACGGTTCACGCACGGAGCGGGAGTTCCTGGCGCGCTGTGTCGAGGCGGCGATCGCGTCGGGCGCTGGGACCATCAACATCCCCGATACCGTCGGCTACGCCATGCCGCATGAATTTTCCGATTTGATCGGCTACCTGTTCGACACCGTGCCGAACATCGATCAAGCAATTATTTCCGTGCACTGTCACAATGATTTAGGCTTGGCGGTGGCGAATTCCCTGGCGGCCGTGAACGCGGGCGCGCGCCAAGTCGAATGCACCATCAATGGGCTGGGCGAGCGCGCCGGCAACGCTGCGTTGGAAGAAATCGTCATGGCTTTGCGCACGCGTCACGACCTGATGCCTTATGGCACCGGAGTGGTGACCGAGGACATCATGAAGGCGTCGCGTCTGGTGTCCGCCGTGACCGGCTTCACTGTGCAACCCAACAAGGCCATCGTCGGCAAGAACGCGTTTGCGCACGAAAGCGGCATTCACCAGGACGGCATGTTGAAGCATGCTGAAACCTACGAAATCATGACGCCGGAATCTGTCGGACTGACCCAATCGAAATTGGTTCTCGGCAAGCATTCGGGCCGTCACGCCTTCAAGGAAAAGCTGAAGGACTTAGGCTATGGCGACATCGGCGACAATGCGGTGGAAGTCGCGTTCAAGAGCTTCAAGGATCTGGCCGACAAGAAAAAAGACGTGTTCGACGAAGACATTGTCGCCCTGGTTGACGATCAGGTGATGCGCGTCAACGACCGTTTGCAGTTGGTGTCGCTGGAGGTGCTGTGCGGCACCAAGCACCAGCCACCCAAGTCGGAACTGGAAATGGTTATCGACGGCGAGACCAAGGCGTGCAAATCCACAGGCGACGGGCCGGTCGACGCGGCTTTCAACGCGGTCAAGGAATTGTTTCCCCATGGTGCGAAGTTGCAACTCTATCAAGTGCACGCCGTGACGCAGGGCACCGATGCCCAGGCCGAGGTTACTGTACGCCTGGAAGAAGACGGGCGCACCGTTAATGGTCAGGCCGCCGATACGGACACCATGGTCGCCAGCACCAAGGCCTATATCAACGCTTTGAACAAACTGCTGGTGAAGCGTGAAAAAAGCGCCCCTTCGGCGTTGTCGGCTTAGGGACCGGAAGCGAGTATTTCTCCTAGCTTTCCTAGGGCCGGGTTGAGTATAAAGAGAGTGCCGGGATCGATTCTCCGGCACTCTTTCTATGAGGCTTGCGCCAATAGCCCAGAAATCAGGGAAAACCAAGGCGTAGGCCGTCACATTTACGGGGTTTGACAACCAATGCTTTCGTCTCTTTTTGGTTTCCTGTCGGCCGATATGGCCATCGATCTTGGAACGGCGAACACGCTTGTCTACGTCAAGGGCAAGGGGATCGTTTTGAACGAGCCTTCCGTGGTCGCCATCACCGAATCGAAGGGCAAGAAACAGGTTCTCGCCGTCGGTAATGAAGCCAAGCAGATGCTCGGCCGTACGCCGGGCGACATTAGCGCCATCCGCCCGCTGCGAGATGGCGTGATTGCTGACTTCGAAGTTGCCGAAGAGATGATCAAATACTTCATCCGCAAGGTGCACAACCGCCGTACTTTCGCGAGCCCCATGGTCGTGGTTTGCGTGCCGTCCGGCTCCACCGCCGTGGAACGGCGCGCCATTCAGGAAAGTGCGGAAAGCGCCGGTGCGCGCAAGGTGTTCTTGATCGAAGAACCGATGGCCGCCGCCATCGGCGCGGGGCTGCCGGTGACGGAGCCGACCGGTTCCATGGTCGTCGACATCGGCGGCGGCACCACCGAAGTCGCGGTGTTGAGCCTCGGCGGGATTGTCTATGCCCGTTCCGTGCGTGTTGGCGGCGACAAAATGGACGAAGCCATCATCGCCTACATCCGCCGCAACCATAATCTCTTGGTCGGTGAAGCGTCCGCCGCGCGCATCAAGGAAACCATCGGTTCCGCCTGCCCGCCGGAAGACGGCGAGGGCCGCACCATGGATATCAAGGGCCGTGATTTGATGAACGGCGTGCCGAAGGAAATCGTCATTTCCGAACGCCAGATCGCGGAATCCCTGGCTGAGCCCGTCGGCGCGATCATCGAAGCCGTGAAGGTCGCTTTGGAGCACACCGCGCCGGAACTGGCCGCCGATATCGTGGACAAGGGTATCGTGCTGACAGGCGGTGGCGGGCTGCTGGGCAACATCGATCATGTCCTGCGCCATGCGACAGGCCTGCCGGTTTCCATTGCCGACGATCCGCTGTCGTGCGTGGTGATGGGCACGGGCCGCGCGCTCGAAGAAATGAAGAAACTCCGCAACGTGCTGACAACGATGTATTGACCGGTCTGCCGTTTCCGGATTTCCGCGCCCGTGCTGTAAAACGCACGGGTGTTGCCGTTTCGGGGTTGTATATACTATGTTAACTCTGCTTTTGGCATAGTACAGATGGGGTTTCGCGCAATCAGAACAACTAACGCGCGGATAGTGATGACCAAAAGGGTCGAGGAGATATCCTTGGCTCAGGGTACTGAGTAGGGAAACTGCGGTGAAGAACCGCCAGCACTTAGGACATCATATTACTCATCCCGATAAGGGATTGGCGAACCGCTTCGGATATCTGGGGCTGGTGTTGGCCGCATTCGCGCTGATGCTGTTGGGCAAGGCCGACGTGGTGGTGATGGAACGCGTGCGCGCGTCCATTTCGGATGCCGTCGCGCCGGTTTTGGAGGTTCTGTCCCGTCCCGTCGCGACCTTCGATCGCATCGTCGATGAAATGAACGCCATTTCCAGTCTGCGTGAGGAAAATGCGCGTCTGCGTCTGGAGAACCAGCACCTGATCGAATGGCAGGCGGCGTCGCGCAAGCTGGCTTCGGAAAACAAACAGCTCAAAGGCTTATTGAACTTTGCCCCCGGGGCGGAGCCGGGCTTTATCTCGGGTCGCGTGATTGCGGACTCAGGTGGCGCGTTCGTGCATTCCTTGCTGATTACCGCCGGCAAGCGCGACGGTGTATCCAAGGGGCAGGCTGTGATCACGGGCGACGGTCTGGTGGGACGTGTGCACGGTGTCGGCTCCCGGTCGGGCCGCGTGTTGCTGATCACCGACTTGAACTCCCGCATTCCGGTGGTAGTCGAAGCCACCCGCGCCCGCGCGATCTTGGCCGGCGATAACTCCGACCGTCCGCGTTTGATCCATATGCCGCCGGGCGCGTCGGTGAGCCCGGGGGACCGTATCGTGACGTCAGGGCATGGCGGCGCGTTCCCGCCCGGTATTCCCGTCGGGGTGGTGGGGCATGCCGGTGACGGTGGGGTCACCGTGAAACCGTATGTGCAGCGTGACCGGCTCGAATACGTCCGTGTGGTCGATTACGGATTGCAGGGTATTTTGGATTCCACCTCCGCCGCCGAAGGTGCGGGTGTCGCCAAATGAAGCCGAATTTCTGGCAACGCCTGGATGTGTTTGTGCGCAGCAGTACGCCATTCGTGCTGACCTTGGTGCTTGTGGTGCTGGGCCAAGTGCCATTGCACCTTCCGGGCTTCGCCGAGGTTGCACCTTTACTGCCGTTGATGGCGGTCTATCACTGGGCCGTGTACCGTCCGGACCTGTTGCCTGCTGTCGCAGTGTTTTTCGCGGGTCTGTTGCAAGATGCGCTCAGCGGCATGCCGTTCGGCGTCAACGCCATGGTGTTCGTGCTGGTGCACATGGCGGTGATGAGCCAGCAGGTGTTCTTCACCGGTCGGTCGTTCATGATCATTTGGCTGGGTTTCAGTTTGGTCGCGGCAGGGGCGACGGTGCTGACATGGGTGTTGACCGCGTTGATGTTTTCCGCGGTTGTCACGCCCGATGCGGTGCTGGTCCAATACCTTTTGACGGTGGGCATATTTCCTTTGCTGGCGTGGCTGATGGTGCGTTGGCAACAATCGGTTCTGGCGCCCCTTTGAGGATGCCATGAGGAGGACGCGTTAAGGCATGCATCGGGATTCGGAACGCCACAAACTCTTTTCCCGCCGCGCCCTGATGTTGGGCGGGGGCAAAGCCGCGCTGCTGTCTTTGCTGGCCGGGCGTATGTATTATCTGCAAGTGGTTGAATCTGAACGCTACGTCACGTTGGCCGACGAAAACCGCATCAACTTCCGTTTGCTGCCGCCGCCGCGCGGACGCATCGTGGACCGCAACGGCTATCCGGTTGCCGACAATCAGCAGAACTACCGCGTGGTCATCATCCCTGAACAGGCCGGCGACGTGCAGCGCACTTTGGACCTTCTGTCTTTGATCGTGCCGCTGAGCGGGGGGGAACGCCGCCGAATTCTGCGCGAAGTCAAACGCAAGCGCGCCTTCGTGCCGATCACCGTGCGCGAAAACCTGGACTGGTCCGAAGTCGCACGGATCGAAGTCAACACCCCGGATCTGCCGGGCGTGCTCATCGACGTCGGTCAAAGCCGCAACTACGCCCAAGGTTCGGAAATGGCCCATGTGCTGGGCTATGTCGCGGCGGTGTCGGAAAAGGAGCTTACGGGCGATCCGCTGTTGGAGCTGCCGGGCTTTCGCATCGGCAAAGCCGGTGTGGAAAAGGTCTACGATTTGGCCCTACGCGGTTCAGGCGGCAGTTCGCAAGTGGAGGTCAATGCGCTTGGCCGTGTAATCCGTGAGCTCAACCGTCAGGAAGGCCAGCCCGGTATCGAGATGCGGCTGACCATTGACATGGCGTTGCAGCATTACATCACCGAACGGGTGGCGGGGGAAAGCATATCGGTGGTGGTGATGGACGTGAACACTGGGGAAGTTCTGGCATTGGTGTCGTCGCCTTCGTACGACCCCAACGCCTTCAACAAAGGTCTGAGCCAAGCGGAATGGGAATCTCTGACCTCCAACCCCAAAGCCCCTCTGACGAACAAAGCGATTGCGGGACAATACCCGCCGGGCTCCACGTTCAAGCCGCCGGTGGCGCTCGCGGCTTTGGAAAAGGGCGTGGTCACGCCTGAAACCAAGGTTTTCTGCGGCGGCTCAACCAAGCTTGGCAATGCGGAGTTCCACTGCTGGAAAAAGGGTGGGCATGGTGCGTTGGATATGAAGGGTGCGATCGAACATTCTTGCGATGTCTATTTCTATGAGATTGCGCGCCGCACAGGGATTGAGCGCATTACCACCATGGCCCGACGCTTCGGTTTGGGCGATATTTCCGGTGTCGATCTGCCCGGGGAAAAGGGTGGACTGGTGCCGTCCGACGCATGGAAGCGGGGGGCCATCGGCGCGCCGTGGCAACTGGGTGAAACCCTGATTGCCGGGATCGGCCAGGGTTATCTACTCACCACACCGCTGCAACTGGCGGTCATGACGGCGCGCTTGGCCAACGGTGGACGGTCTGTGACGCCGCGCCTGACCATGGACGAAGTCACGGAACAAAGCGTAACGCCCCGCGCAGATGTCGAAGCTCAGGATATGGGGTTGGTGCCGGAGCATCTGGAGTTGGTCCTGCAAGGTTTGGACGACGTGGTCAATGCACCGACGGGAACGGCATTCGGTGCACGCATCAAGGAACCCCGCTGGCGTATGGCGGGCAAGACCGGCACCGCGCAGGTGCGCCGCATTTCCAAGGCGGAACGTGAAACCGGGGTGATCAAAAACGAAGACTTGCCGTGGAAGGAGCGTGACCACGCCCTGTTTATCGGTTATGCGCCGGTGGACAATCCCCGCTTCGCGGTCTCCGTGGTGGTGGAACATGGCGGCAGCGGCTCAAAAGCCGCAGCCCCCATCGCACGGGACGTGTTGGCGGAAACCCAACGCCTGATGGAGTTGCATCCCACGCCGGGGCGTCAGGAGGCCCAGGCCGATCAAGACCCGCATGAGCGGGGAGGGGAGGACGCCTGATGTTGCATCACGACGGTTTGCTCTCCCAGCCGAAAATGTCCCTGGGTCAGAAACTTTTGCATGTGCATTGGCTGTTCGTGATCTTGATGACGCTGACGGCGTGCATTGGCTTCGCCATGTTATACAGCGCCGCCGGGGGAGACATGGACCCTTGGGCGTCGCGTCAGATGATGCGCTTCGGCTTAGGCCTGATCGGCATGGTCGTTGTGGCCATGACCGACATCCGCATGTGGCTGCGTTACGCCTATGCCTTTTATTTTTTGGTTCTGGTTTTGTTGGTGGCGGTGGAACTGGCGGGGTTTGTGGGCATGGGGGCGCAACGCTGGATCAGCTTCGGTATGTTCAACGTACAGCCGTCGGAACTGATGAAGGTGGCGTTGGTGCTGGCGTTGGCGCGCTATTTCCACGGTGGCAGCATCGACGACGTCGGCCGTCCGCTCTACCTGGTGCCGCCGGTGTTGATGGTGATCGTCCCCGCCGTATTGATCATCCGCCAGCCGGATTTGGGCACCACCTTGATGCTGGTGTTGGCGAGCGGCGCAATGTTCTTTGCCGCTGGGGTGCGTATGTGGAAATTCGTGTTGCTCGGCGTGTTGGGGCTGATCAGCGCGCCTGTGGCGTGGTTCACCATTCTGCGTGATTACCAAAAACAGCGCATTCTGACCTTCCTGAACCCGGAAACGGATACCTTGGGTTCGGGCTATCACATCATCCAGTCGAAGATTGCGCTGGGGTCCGGCGGCATGTTCGGCAAAGGCTTCATGCAAGGCACCCAAGGCCACTTGAACTTCCTGCCGGAAAAACAAACCGACTTCATCTTCACCATGCTGGCGGAGGAATTTGGCCTGGTCGGTGGGCTGACGCTGATCGCGTTGTATGTCCTGTTGCTGGCGTACGGCTATGTGATCACCATGTCGTCGCGCAATCACTTCGGACGTCTGGTGGGGATCGGTGTGATCGTGACGTTCTTTCTCTACATCTTCATCAATATCGCCATGGTGATGGGGCTGATTCCGGTGGTGGGTGTGCCCTTGCCGTTGGTGTCTTATGGCGGCACCGCGATGCTGACCATCCTGTTCGGGTTCGGGCTGTTGATGTGCGTGCATATCCACCGCGATCTGACCATCGGTCGGCGTGACAGCGGGGATGAGTACTAGGGCCCGGATTCTGGTGACGGCGTCCCGCCCCGGCCGACATTTTCACAAAGCCGTAAAAAAGCCCCTTGCGCCCGGCCTGTGGGGGCTTTATATGATGCCTTCCCCAAGGAAATCGCGCCTCTCGGCGCGCTTCAAGACCCCTGGGGGCGCATAGCTCAGTTGGTAGAGCAGCTGACTCTTAATCAGCGGGTCCAAGGTTCGAGTCCTTGTGCGCCCACCAAGTTCCACCCATTTTTCAATGGGTTGCGCGGCATCTAAACGGTGCCGCGCTTTTCTTTTGCGGCGTGGGCACCAAATGGGCACCATCCGATCAAAACATCAAATGGGCGGACATGGTCCGATTGGTCCATTTTGGCGACCTTGGAGTGCCACTGCTTATCATAAAAAGTCCTGAAAAGGGGAGGGGCACCCCTCCCCCCAAGGGGCAGCCACTTCGACCAGGAGGGGGCCAGAACAAACTGCGGGATTTCAAAGGTGGGCCATACCAGAATGCAAATCGATACCACTTAAGGTTATCCTATCTCTGCTACTGAGTATTGATGTGGCTTTGTATTATTGAAACCACTGCCCCAACATCCTGTTTCACCTCATGCTCCCAGAAACGAAGGACTGTCCAGCCCATCTCTTCGAGTTCATGGGTAACACGGAGATCACGGTCCTTGTTCGCCTTCAACTTTTTGGACCAGAATTTCCTGTTCGTCTTGGGGGCTGTTGCATGCTCAGGGCAACCATGCCAAAAGCAGCCGTCAACAAACACGACGACCCGTGCACCGGGGAACACAATGTCAGGTTTCCCCGGGAGTTTGGACTTGAGGCGGTAGCGTAACCCCTGTGACCATAAGGCACGCCTTAAGATCAATTCCGATTTTGTGTCCTTCCCCCTGATACGCGACATGCACCTGCTGCGCTGCTCCGGGGTCATCACATCGGCCATAGGCCTTTAACTCCACGCTTTTTTTGTTGGCAATACGCATCGTGACCTGGTAGCCTGGCCCCGATTCGCATACCAACAATAAACGATCTGGGCATGGTACGGACACTGGACATCTTCTGTGGTGGGGGAGGCAGCAGCTACGGGGCTCGAGCCGGTGGCGCTGAAATCGTCTGTGGAATAGACCTTGATCCCGTAGCCACCGCTACCTATCAGCACAATTTTGAAAATGCTGTTGTCAGGACATCCCGGCTGGAGAATATCCGACCCAACAAACTACGGGACCAGATCGGCAACATTGATCTGCTCCTAGCTTCCCCGGAATGCACCAATCACACCTGCGCCAAGGGAGCCGCACCAAGGTCAGAGGCAAGCCGTGCCACGGCCATGCAGACAATACGATTTGCAAAAGCATTCCAACCACGATGGGTCGTCCTCGAAAATGTCGTGCACATGCGCCCATGGTCCCGTTACGGGGAGCTTCTCGAGACTCTAGGTGATATGGGGTACCACCTGAAGGAATTCGTGTTCGATGCGTCCGACTTTGGTGTGGGACAGAAACGCCGCAGGTTGTTTATCGTTGCTGACAGGGAAGACGAACCTGAAGACATTCATGCCCCGAAAAGGAAGAAGGCTCCCACCATTAAAAAACTGCTCGACAAGTCCGGCACCTGGAAGACGACCCTACTCTATAAGGACGGACGTGCCGAGGCCACCATCGAGCGGGCCGAGCGGGGATTTGTTGAGTTGGGACACGAGACCCCGTTTCTGCTGGTCTATTACGGGAGTGATGGTAGTGGCGGTTGGCAACGAATAGACCGTCCTCTGCGCACGATAACAACAGTCGATCGGTTTGCTCTGGTTGAACCTGGAAAGGACGGACACCGCATGCGTATGCTGCAGGTGCCGGAGTTGAAGCGTGCCATGGGCTTTGGCGCAGATTATCTGATGACCGAAGGCACCCGCCGTGACAAAATACGACTGCTCGGTAATGGTGTCTGCCCCCCTGTCATGAAAAGTGTGGTAGAAACCCTAAAACAGCAAGTCTGAATAGTACAAAGCCGGGGGGGCACTCTACCATGTCAGAACCATCGGATATCCGACAACGCGTTCAGTCAAAGGTGGAGCAGGGGCATTTTCTGTCCAACCTTCTGGTCATGGCAAGGAAAGACTCTGCAAATGTTCAACAGGATTTCATCGAAAATCTGTCAAACACAGCAAATGGGCTCCGGGAGATTTTGGACCGGGCCTCATTAATCCAGCAGGTTGAATACACTCCGGGTACATTCTGGCCTGACTGCCGGGGAAAGGCCTTCTGTTTCATTGATGGCGGTGTCGCTGACATTGACTTGCCGTCAGCCGCACCAATTGGGCTTCGTGTCGGCACATACACTGTCCGTCCCGGCGATACTACGGACAATCGTGAATCATTTAATGTCGCCCTCAACCTAGTTGACGAGCTTTATGGTGATGATGCCTGGATATATGCGGACATTACGGATGATATTGAAAAATTGAGGGACGCCGCAAGAATTATCAGCGAGACAGCTGCTGTCTGGAAATCAATCAGCACCACTCCAGACCTGAACGCCATCCTGCTGCATGGCCCTTTGGTTAACCCAGTATCTCCATATGGTTTCCAGAAGTTTCCATCCTTCAGTCTTGAGGCATATAACACTCTCCTGATAACGGATGAGCAGGAACTTGATGAGGAGGCTAGGCATTTCGTTGCGGCATACAAGGAGGTGTTGCAAAAAATCCACGATCAAGACGTGCCGGTATTCGGAGTCGTTGAGCGATCACGGGGCGCAAACCCGGTAGTCATCAAAGAGCTCCTCAAACAGCTACAGGCCTCTGACCAACTCACTCCCCGTATGGTCAAAAACATCCTTCAGCACCTTGAGGATTATCGCCTGAACGATGCTGCCGTGTTTGACGTTCTTTTGCAGCCCGGTGAATATGTCAGCCCCGTGCTCATCAACCGCCAGGGCCCGGAAAGTAAGTGGCCGAATGAGTGGATTCCATATATTCGTTCCTACCCTTTTCCCTATACCACCTACATCAAACCTTCTGAGAATGCTGAGCCCTTCAGGGTGGAAACATTTGAACACTTTGAACATCTTGAACAGAATCTGAGTCTCATCCTCCACACATCCCGGTTGCTGCCGAGTTACGGCTTTCCGGTCGGACTTGATATTGTCGACAAATACGCCAAGGTTCCGGCCTGGATGAGCCATCGTATTCGTGGGCAGCATGCAACCGTATTACTCAAGCAAGCCCTTAAGAACAGTGATCCAACGGTTCTTGCCTATGCGAAGAGAATTCTGGCAGCAAAGGGGCGGGATTGGTTGTTCAGACCCAAAGCGTAATTGATAAAAGAAGCAGCAATAAGCAGGGGACATTTCATGACCAAAAACGAGAGCACTTTGGGGGCTGAAAGCGCCTCCTGGCCTTCTATAGGTACTGTCGTTGGCAACACATCGACGGATCGTTTTACGTTCATCCTGAAGAGTTACCATGCGACACTGGGCGACATTGTCGCCTGCACACTCGATGTGCCAAGCAGTGGCACTAATGAGCGCACTCAGGTTCGGGTCTGGGGTCGCATCACTAGTATTGATCGCTTCAACCCCTTTTTTCCCGCTGAAGCAGCCCAGGAACTGGCAAATGAGAACATAGATTTTCTTGATACTGTCCTCTCGAATAGCCGTGATCAGCTGGAAGCTGTTGTATTAATCCTTGGCACCACAAGTGTAGACGATTCCAGTAAGCTTGAGCTCTCGCCACTTACCTACCCGGTGGAACCTGCCTGTGAGGTGCTCTACCCACCTGCGGAAGCCATTAAACGTCTGTTGTCCGGTAACCAGGAGGACAAGACACCGTTGCGGATCGGTACATTGATTGCTCGACACGATGTTGGAGTTGATCTGGCAGCGGAACAGGTCGTTTCACGACATCTGGCAATTCTTGCCATGACCGGTGGCGGCAAGACAGTTGCAGCCCGGCGCATCCTCCGCGAACTGATCGGGATAAATTATCCAATTGTGATTTTTGATCCGCATGGTGACTATCTGGGGCTCTATGAGAAGCAGGAATTGTTTGAGGGCTGTAAGGTACAGATCGTGTACCCGCGGATCGTGATTGAGCAGGAAAATGTTGATGTGATGGTCAATCTCATCGAGAAGATGGGAGCAAAGCTAACAGACCCGCAACAGCAGTTTTATTTCTATTTGATAAATTCCTGGGACCCACGACCAGACTGTACAGCAGTGGATTTCATCCAGGATTTGATTGATCACGCTGAAAATGTTCGAGCTAAAAAGCAAAAGGGTGAGGATGTTTCAGAGGAGTTGAAAGATACCCTGGGGCGTACGATCGGTGCTGTAGTGCGAAATCTGAAATTTGTTCTCAGTAACCTCAAACAGATGGAGGCGAACAATGAACGCCTCCGAAACAGGTTTCCAGATTACGAATTCACGCCGATGCCGGACCCCAAGCATGAGCCTGAGAACATCGTTAAACCCGGCATAGTATCCATATTCTATCTGGCCGGATATGACCACCTTGCCCAAAGCGCCATTGTATCCATCGTACTGGAGTCACTATTCCACCACAGGGCCACACTGAGTGGTCGTATAGCGCCTTTCCAGGCTGTTATCGAAGAGGGGCACAACTTCATCCCCAGCAGGGGGGAAGGGACCGGTGAGACTCCCTCATTATCCACCATACGAAAAGTGATTACAGAAGGCCGTAAATTTGGCACCGGGTTGCTGATCATTTCCCAACGTCCGTCGCGACTGGATGAAACAACCCTTGCCCAGTGCAATAGCTTTCTTGTTCTCCGACTGGTAAATCCGAAGGATAAGAATTTCGTTCGGTCTGTTATGGAGAATCTTTCAGAATCCGACGCGAACATTCTCCAGACCTTTGGGCCAGGTCAGGGTCTTGTCAGCGGTCAGGCTGTCAGGTTCCCCCTTCTTGTCAAGATCGATTTCGATGAAGATCTTGTGAGTACGGCTATCGGTGATGAGGATTTCATCAAAGAGGCAACCAAGTGGTCCCCCTCTCCTGATCAGGAAAACAAGAAAGAGAATCTTGGAACTGTTGCAAAAACGTTTTCCGGTAAAGGGAAGCGTGCTGGTGCTGCGTCCGGAAACAAGAGGAAGAAAAAGAGGGGTGGCATAAGACCGGAGGGTTTCTAACTCACCCACTAACTACTTCCAGAGTTTTGAATGATCCCGTGACTTTTAGCCAGCTCCACGGCTCTGGCCCCAATTTTGGCTTGTTTAATTGAGGGCTTTTTCTTCCACCCCTCTGCTGCATAACCACTGAGTGTCTGAGACACTCCATTTTCCCACTTTTTGAGGATGCCGGTCTCACTGCCCCAGATATGTATGTCCAGCCACTGGTGGGGGGTTACGTCCATGCACAGCAAAATTCTCTGTTCATCCTCTGAAAGGGGGGCGTGATCAACCCCATGCTCCGTTTCGGAAATTTCAACAGGCAAGTTCACAGGAACTTCCAGTTCCAATCCTTTGATAATGTCCCAGCATTCATCCTTTTTGCACCATTCCGTCACGTTCCGGCCATCGGCGCTTCGAATGATTTCAGCGTTAATCGCATGTGACCAGGAGCGTATCATCTCAATCAGCTCAGGTGAAAGGGTCTGTTTCAGCCATACCTGACCGAGATCAAAATCCTCACCGAACCGGTCTGCCAGGGACGCTGTCAGGTAGTTGACGATGTTTGCCCTGTAGGCGGGGAATGCTTCTTGCCGGACGATTTTTGTGACTGCTTTGAAGATGATCGCTTTGGCGATCAACTCCCTATAGAAGGGTTCGTCCGGCAGCCAGTTTTCCCCATACACATCTGGCAGTTCCGACATGAAAATACTGAAATTCTTCTGCGCGCCTTTACTGACAATTTGAGGCTGCATGTTCCAGCTTGTGATGTATTTGGCGAGGTCTGTTTTTGTGAATTTCTGATTTGACGGGGTCTCCTGCTTAAAGCGTCTCCGGCTGGAAGGCGTTGTTCCCTGCCGGGCATAAGATACCTGATATTGTCCACGGGCCCGTTCATAGAACCACCTTGACTGTTCACCGGGACACCAGACCTCTTCAGATAGGCGTTCGATTTCTATATGAAATTTGTGGTTGGCAGACAGGTCAGCAACTTGGATCACGTTCTGGGTGTTGGCATACCGTGATATCAGCGGGACAAATTCCTCCAGCCTCTCCGGTGTTACTTTTGTTAATTTCACCGGAACAGCTACTGAGCTTATGTCAATCTTTTCCTGCTTTTTCGCGCGGTGGATAGATGAGGTTGTTTGGCCGCCGTTGACGATCTGAAGACCTGATATCTTTGTGATGGTTGTCTCGCCATGAAATTGCCCGACTTCAATTTCATCAGCGGTAGCGGCTAGCCCGTTGTTGTAGGCCATGAAACGTTCAGGGACATCTCTCAAGGTATCCCTGAGCCCCTTATTGACGTTGCCACGCGCCTGAAGAAATGAACGAACGTTGTACTCAAGCAAGCGGGGACCATAGGTATCGTAAAGTGTAAACAGCAGTTCCCCGGGAAGGATCAGGAGGTAGGTCTCATATTCCTCGGGACGTGGCGTCATCTCAAGACAAGCGATTGGTCGCCCCATCAGCTTAACAAAATCGATTGTAATTTCATCCCTGGGAATTGAGCTTTTGGCTGCACGGAACAGGCGTTCAATATCTATGACTTCGTAGTTTACAGGCACCCCTTCAATATCGATGCTTTCCACCGCCCGGTCTTTAACGACCCCATTGGACAGAAGGTAGACCTTCACATCTTCATAGTTTTGGTGTTCTCTGAGTATGCGTTGGGCAGCTTCATGAGCCTCCTGATTGCCCTCAAATTTATCCAGCCCGCCTTTTCGTGCACGCGCAAACAGTCTTGTCGCTTGGCCCATCAATTTCGCGATATCCCTGGACATCAGAGTGCCAAGTATGCGGTCCGAAACATATTCGGTCGTAAAAATCTCAAGTCTCGAGCCATCGTCGCTAACCGCGAAGCCAGTGAACCGGCATCGGCTATGACCACTGTCCTCTTGATGTCGGCAGAGGACCGGAGTTGAAATCATTCCATTGTCTTCAAGGTACTCAAGCGCCGTCTGGGTAAATGCCTTCTCCCGGTCAACTTCATTTGCGTTGCTTCCTAGCTCTGCAATACGGTCCTCGACTTCTCCCGCTATGAGGTCCGCAAATTCCCGGAGTTGCCGTTTTTCGTACAATATCTTCGTCCTTAGGTCCTGTGTCGCAGTACTGCTGCCTATTGGGTGGTAGTGCTTTAGGTTAGTTGGCCTGCTTCAAGCATAGGGTGAGGGCACTAAAGCGTTTTGTGCTAGTGTTATCAAGGGATTTGTCAGATTCTAGAGAAGATGGAAACCAAAATTGGTCTACTTTAACAGGTAGGTTTATAGCCGTGTTTATCAGGGGGATGAAATGATAGTTGGGAAACAAATACTTGAAAGAGAGTTGGTGCTTTTCGGTGAAGAAAAGCAGCTCAAGAACAGCACATACGATCTTAGAATCGGCAGAATTTTTCGCATAGGCAACAATGCACATAAGGATGATTTCCTCACAGAACACTATTTGAAGCCAAGGGAAATGGTGTGGGTTCTTTCTGAAGAAGAATTTCGGATGCCCGAGACAGTAACAGGCCTAGCAACATTAAGAACGACATATACACGTCAAGGGATACTAGCCATCAATGTGGGTATCATTGACCCCCTATTTGAGGGGCCCATTAGTACAGCTTTAATTAATTTCTCTGATCGCCCAAGGAGGGTTCAAGTTGGAGAACCGTTTTTTCGAATTGCTTTCTTCGAACATGATGACATCCGAGAGTTTCATAGAAAGGATGAGCGTGTAGACCGCGATAGATATATCAGCGATCTAGAACTACAGTGCCATTCAGATTTTGATGAGAGTTTTCTTAATATTCCCAACTTTGATGATCAGTTATATAAAAAATTGCTTCCGACTGTTTGGAGGGGGGTGCGTGAGCATAGGGGGGTGATATTATCCTTTATTGCATTGCTGGTTGTGATTACGGCATTCCTAGTGAGTAATGACCGAATAAAAATCAGCATTTCGTACGACCCTGAACCAGCCAAGATTTCAGGGGCTCAGCCTGTGCCAAGCAAATAGCACCTAGATATGTATTTGATAATTGGCGCACTGCTGAAGAAGGACTCAACTCCACGTAAACTTGGGTTTTGAATTCGATGGCGACCCCTGAAATCGATTGCAAAGGTCGAGCAATACATCAAGTACCACGGCTACTACCCCAACTGTGTCAGAGCTGACATCTAATCTATCTATGCTTCTTTCTGGGAATAATTTACGCAGCCTCTTTAGGCGTTAGATATGGCTTTTAAAAGCTCATCAGGTGAGGTGTTTAACGCTTGCGCTGCGTCCCAAATCGTTAAGAGAGTAGGGTTTAGTTCTCCAGCCTCAAGGCGGCTGACATACGCCTGATCGACATCCATGCGTGCGGCAAGCTCCTCTTGTGACATGCCTACTGCCTGTCTGAGAGCTTTGATGTTTTTCCCCAATGTCTGCCGAATATCCATTCCCTGATGGAACAGATATTGGCTGTGGCCGGCTATGTACTATAATACATATTCGGATTGCAGTATGCGGTTGCTTATGCGTGGTTCTGAACTGCCATGCAGGTTAATGACTGGGGGCGTTTATGAGCAAATTGAAGATGTTTGGGGTTTTGGTAAGTACGGGATTTCTATGTGTGGCTTGTGGTTTTCTTTTTGAGCCAAAACTGGGCATGACTGTTGATGAGTATAAGTCGAAATGCATCTCAGCAAACCTGACTCAGGCTGTGCTTGTTGGTGCGAAAGAAGATACGGAAACTTACTATTGCGATTACACGACAATTCATTCGATTTTTCGCAACGGAATACTGGTTGAGGTGAAACAAGTCCCTCTGCCGCAAAATACTATCGGCATTGATGTCAAAAAGTAGTTGGCTTATTGCGTGACATGAACATCAAGATGAGTAGGAGGCATCATGTTTGGATTGTTTGATGAGCCTGCGGTTAAGATACGAAAAAAGCTCTCCCGTGACATTCAAAGGGATTACGACCTTGCTCTGGCCGTTCTGAATAAGCAATGGGGAGGGTTAGTTCATGACCACTCACCGGCAGGCGAACAACTCACGCATTCAATGAATATAGGTTGCGCAATGGGTATGTGGGTCGTGCACAGGCAGGAAACAGGGGTACATGTAGTTCCAGAGAACAAATTCCAATGGATCGTTGGATATATTGAGCGTTGTTTTCAGCGCGCAAACCCATACATGGTCATGGAAATGACGGACTCCCTGGATATTCCGCGATCATCAGATGAATAACGTTAAGAAAACAAACGAATTCAAAAGAAACCAAACGGAATGTATCGGCGGGGGCGGGGTTTCCCTTTGCCGCGCGGCGTGAACCGTTCAGGAATTTCTCCGGGTTGGACTTCCCGCGTTCCCACTACGGGGTATCCGTCCTCTGTTGATCTGGGGGCGAGGATATCCCGCTTCACAATCCAGACTTCCCCATTGCCCATCACAAAGAAGCTGAGTTTATCGAACGATGTGTCGCCTTGCTGGCGAGCGCTCTCCCGAATGTAATAGAACCTGCGCCGGATGCACCGCGCGGCATAGGGCTCACTAGCATCCACGACCACTCCGAACGGAGATGCGAGAGCTTTTTGCAAAAGCGCATAGTATTCATCAAGCCGCATCTATTATCCCCCCTAGATCATGCATGAGGGATTTTGAACACCTCCATTCTGCGGCGGCTCTTAAACTCTTACATATATGTACACCCCCAATTTTCCGATTAACAATCAGGCGAATAATCTCAGTTTCAAGCACACCCCAGTGAGCGGCTAATTCTGCAGCTGAAACCGTCTCGGTTCTTAAGGCAGATTTGACGAAGCGATGATTTCTGAAGTTACTTGCAACTCTCCAGATCTCATTAACTACTTCGTATTTCCCTGGGTTGGGCGGCTTAACATCAAAAAATCGATTATTGGCAAAACTGATAAACCCGCCTTTGTGAAGAAAGCTTGATGCCGCCGCTAAAAGATAGGAACGCTTGGGGATATGTTTTTCAGGCTGTCGGTATGGTTGACCGTTATACATTCGATTTCTCCTTCATCATGGTGGGGCGGGTAAATGGGGGGCGATTTGAAATGCCCGCCATGCCCGTAGAAACGCCCGTGGGGCGCAACGGATGGATATTCGTGGGATGATGCCCCGAAGATTTAATGTTGGACGTTTTGGCGGACGTTTCGTTGGTTTCATTTTTTCCATTGGTGTCGTTGTCACCCCCTAGAGAAGGGGGTGACGTGACACCCAATAATGTTTGTGTCGTGATGGTGTCATGACACTTAGATGGCACTGACACCGATTGACCATCGTTTGGGGTGGGAAAATACCGCGCGCCTTTTCCCTTTCCCGTCACGTTAACCAGCTTTCGGGATTTCAATTCGCGCAAAATACGATTGAAAGAAGATTTCGACTTTCCTGTTAGCTGCATAAAGGCGTCGCAGAAATTGGTGTTCGTGATTCCGTCATCACCGAGCTCTCTCAAAGCGTTCAGCGCAGCTTGAATGTTTTCTTCTGCTTCTTCTGACTTATTTGGCAGTGGACCGTCAAAGGGGGAAAGGGACAGTGATGAGCGACCGCCAGACAGTTCAACCCTATCCGTACGGAAAGCCTGATCCGGAAAGGGCTCGGCTTCCTTCATTTTGTCGCAGGAAAGGAGAACAAACTCGTTAGGGCTTCCGCTGCAGGACATCATGACATCAGCTGCACCGCGCAAGGCACTGGAGCCACGCTCCGACGACCCAGCCTTGCCAGTGTGATGAATGACCAGAGACGTTGCGCCAAATTGTTGCTGTAGCTTGTTGATGCCGTCCACAGCCTGGCCCATGTCCTTTGCTGAGTTCTCGTCACCACCGACAAAACACCTGGCCAGAGTGTCAAAGATGATCAGGCCTGGGCAAAAGCCTTCCGCCTTCAACACCTCAATCAGTTCTCTTTGATTATCCGCTTTCAGTAGGTGAATGGGCTCGGGAACGTATCGAATTGAAACGGCATCTGAAATTGCGTTCTTCTTTTTATAGGCGGCGGATCGGAATTTCAGGCCGTATGCACCTTCACCAGCGATATACAGGACATCAGCTTGCAGAGGCTTTCGCGAGCACCATTGGTGTCCCGAGGCAATGGACAAAGCCATGCTTAAGGCTACGAAAGTTTTACCGCAACCAGGCTCCCCGTACATCACAACAAAGCTTCGCTCCGGGATGATGCCTGGAATCAGCCACTTCGGTTCCGGCAATGCCTGAAGGTCTGTTTCGCTCAAGAGTTTCATTTGCTGTTCTCGTCAGGAAACATGAGACGTACTTGCACGTACGCGCGCCTTTAACCAATTGCGCACATCTTCCGGTCGGTAGCGAATGCACCGATGCGAAATTCTGATGTATTGGGGGCCGCCCCCTCGATAACGCCATGCTTCGAGGGTTCGTAGTTTGACGCCCAGCATTTCGGCAACTTCACTAGGAGTGAGTAACTCTTCAACATTGCCATCTTTGCGGGCAGATGACCGGGGGTGGTTTTGTTGCGTGTGCATGATTGCGTGTCCGCGTGGTTTGAACGGGTGGATGGCCCACATTCGCTCCATGTCGGGGCGGGGGGAAGTTCAAAGTGCATTGTGGTGGGACGCGGACGGTTCAAACCCGGGAAAGAGCCATACCACCCAACTGCACACGCCATTTTTTCGGGACTATATGCTGGTTTTGTCCGCAATAGGGGCTGTGGCGTCATTGAATTCCCAGGGGGAATTAATACGAAAGGTGATGAATTGTAAGGGAGTCTCAACAGCGCATATCGAGTCTGGATAATGGTCACAGGGAATGGTATGGGTGTTTAATCATTATACATATGGCCTACCGGCCTATAACTTAACGTTTTTTTAAGGCTGAGGGATTATAATTGAATCCACTTCTTTGGGGCTTAGATTACGATAACATCGGCAGGTTGATCGTCCAGTGCGGCGGCAAGACTCCTTGAAATTTGTTCAGCTGCAGCTTTTTGCGGATCAGATGCCAAGTGTGCATAGCGCTGCGTAGTGCTAACTTCTTTATGCCCTAATAGTCCACCAATCATGGGTAGGGAGAGGTTGGCTGAGACACCGAAGCTGGCAAACGTGTGCCTCAGGTCGTGTAGTCGCACGTCATCGAGTCCGGCGCGCTTTCGGATCAAGCGCCAAGGCTTTTGCAAGTTGATCAAGTGAGAACCAAGCTTTTGCCCCGGAATGACGAAAGGGCCTGTGCTTCGTTGGGCCTGCTGTGAAAGCAAAGCAAGTACGGCTGTTCCCAGATGGACGGTCTTTGCTCCGGTTTTGGAGTCAGGAAGCAAAAGGCACTGGTTCTCAAAATCCACCCACTCCCACTCCAGCGTCAGGATTTCATTGAGTCGGCACCCTGTCAGGATCAACAAGCGAATTGCTGTTGTCACACTATGTGAAACCACACCCTCGCGTTCTGTCTCGGTCAGAGCTGCACTGAGGCGTGATAGTTCCTCTGGTGACAGATACCTGCTGCGTTTGTCCTCTTTGAAGCGCTTAACGTGACGGCAGGGATTTGAACCATCAGTTCGCCAGCCCCAAAGTTCCGCCAAGTTGAACATCTTCGACAGAAGGGCAAGTACACGGTTGGCCTGGTAGGGGGCCTCATTCATGGAGTGGTGGAGGCGGGAAACGTCTTCCCGGTTCACCCCAGCTGCTTTGTGGTGACCTAAGGTGGGTAGTATCCAGTTCTTGATTTGGGCTCTGTCGTTTCGAATGCTTGAGGCCTTTTTGTGCGTTTCGGCGTGCTCTTGAAGATATCGTTCACAGAGGTCCCGCATGGTGGGGGCGGTACGCGATGACGTGCGTTGGGCGGCGGGATCGTCGCCATTGGCAACATCCAGGGCAATCCGCTTTGCCACTTTGCGGGCTTCGTCTACGGTGATGTTGCCATGCTGGCCGATACGGTACTTTCGTTGCCTTCCATCAGCGCTGCGATATTTAAAGAAGTAGATACGATTGCCGGAAGGGCGGATGCGTACCCCAAAGCCTTTTTGATCAGTGTCCCAGAGAAAATAGTCGCGGGTTTTGATTTCCGCCGTTTCCACCATTTTCTTGGTTAGTCGTGGCATGCCGTCACCATTTGAACGTTTGGGCGTGTGCGTCGTCCGGGTTTCGGGCCACCGGGGGTGGTGCCCGTGGGCACCACATGGGCACCAACGACGCCCGTATAATGGTGAATTGTATCGTGGTTCGTGGTGCGTCAGCAATGCGTAAGTTGCTGATTTTGCAGAAAAAATATGTGCCGTGGCGTGGTTCGTTGTATTTCATCGCATTGGGTAAAATGCGACTCTTAATCAGCGGGTCCAAGGTTCGAGTCCTTGTGCGCCCACCAATTTAAAAGCTCCGTCTTCATCGGGAAGGCGGAGTTTTTTTTGGTTCCGCACGATGCCGTCGTTGGCTCGGCGGTGTGCTTTAGATTTCTGATTTTTCACATTAATTTTCTTAGAAACATCCCGGAAACCGCAGAACCATTGTGTCTTGGCGGCTCTAAGCGCTTACTGGATTCAAGCGGTGGGCCAGCGGATGCACGGAGCGGATGCGCGCACCCATCGGGCTCAGGAGACAGCCTCCGGGCCGGTCGATGCAAGCGAAGCGGTGGCCGAGCCGCCCGGTAGGAGAAGAGCCATGAGCACCAAAGAACAAATTTTGCATTCCATTTCCGAAACGTTCAGCCAGTCCGCGACCACGGATCAGATTCTGGGCGTGCTGGTCATCGTCGGCGCCGTGATTGCCTGGGTGATCTACGGCTATCTGCATCACGCAAAAAACGCACACCGCCATCCCTACGATGGATTTCATTAAATTTGCGCCACGTTTGCATCGATCGGTGCGCAGGACAGAAAGAGAACGAAAAAGGCGTCCTGAGACGCCCTTTTTATGGGCTACATATGTCGGTGGGGAGCGTGGAAACATCTCAGAAACATACGTGGCATTGACCTCGGCGTCCCTCGGGGGGACAGTGATCAAAGACGCAAATGCGACACATTCGGTTGCATACGCGACATACGTGGATAATGGAGCGAACCATGCATCGTTTCCTTCAAAAAGTCGAACGAGCCCTTCGCAACCCTTACTTCGAACTGGTCCTGGCCATCATCTTGATGGTGTGCGGGTTCGCCGAAGCGGGCCAGGAAATCTGGGGCGATATCCGCTCGGGCCAACTGGGTGCGCATCATGGCGTCATTGCTTTTGGCTTGGCGCATGGTTTGAAGGCTTTGTCTTCAATCTTGGCGGGTATAGTGTTGTTCGCGGAAGCTGAGCGGGAAAACCGCTGAGCAGTGGCGTGGAAAGTTAAGGCCGGGAACATGCACCTGAACATCGGACAAAAGATTTTCGGCATTGCCGCCGTGGTTCTATTGATGATGGCTGCGGTGGCGCTCTATTCCATCCATTTGGCGTCAGGCATCAGCGAAGACTTACGCGCCATCGCCGCACGCCACCTGCCGGCCAGCCAGGCGGCGGCCCGCATCAACATCATGATGCTGGATCAAGGGGTGGTGTTGCAGCGGTTGTTTTCGTTGAGCAACGATCCCGCGCAAGACGCCAAGACCTTGGCCGCGGATACGGCACACTTTCGAAAGTTGAGCGTCGAAGTCGCCAAAGCCTTCGATCATACCCACACGATCTTGCGCGAAGGGGGCGAGGCGGTCATGGCCGAACATTTGTCCGCCATCGAACGCGAATACAAGGCTTTCGAGACCCATGGCTGGAAATTGTTCAAAGCGCGTGAAACATGGGATCGGCGGCAGTTCGACCAGTTGGTTTCAGCGTTGAACACCCGCCAAGACGCCATCAACAGGGAAATCGCCAACTTGCATGGCTATATGGCCGACGTCACCGACGAAGCGGTCAGGCACGCGGATATGGAAGAGCGCAACTTGCTGTTGGTCAACACGGTTCTGACGGTGTTTGCGACGTTTATGTCGCTGTTCTTCTCCGCCATCGTAACGCGCTTGCTGGTGCAGGCCGTGCGCGAATTGGTGGCCGGAGCGGAAGCGGTGCAAGCGGGAAACCTGGACACCGAAGTCGCGATTACCACCCACGATGAGGTCGGCCGCCTGAGCAAGGCGTTCAACAGCATGGTCGATGGCCTGCGCCTCAAGGAGCGCATCAAGGACACCTTCGGCAAGTACATGGATCCGCGCATCGTTTCGGGCCTGTTGGAACACCCCGAATTCACCAACCCCGGCGGGGAAAAGCGCGAGATGTCGGTGATGTTCATCGACTTGAAGGGGTTTACCTCCATTTCCGAGGCCTTGCCGCCAAATGCTTTGGTGGACATGGTCAACGATTTTTTTGGTCATATGACCGATGCTATCGCCAGCCACCAAGGCGTGGTGGACAAATACATGGGCGATGCGGTGATGGCCTATTGGGGCCCGCCGTTCTGTGATGCGAAAGATCACGCGGACTTGGCCTGCCGCGCGGCGGTGGATGCACTGTCCCGCTTGAAGGACTTTCGCGCCGCCGTGCATGCGGAGTTGGGCGCGCAGGCGGATGGCTTGGATATAGATCTGCGCATTGGCGTCTCCAGCGGCGATATGATCGTCGGCACCATCGGTTCCACCGCCAGCCGCAACTTCACGGTGATGGGGGATCCGGTGAATCTGGGCTCGCGCCTGGAAGGCGCCAACAAAGCCTATGGAACGCGTATCCTGGTCTCGGAGCGCACTTACCAGCTTGCCCGAGACACCGTTGCCGCGCGGGAAATCGACATGATCCGCGTCAAAGGCAAGCACGAACCCGTCCGCGTCTATGAGCTTTTGAGCGATGCGGATTCGAAACCGTCCTTACAAAACGGTCTTAAGGCTTACCGCGCCCAAGATTGGGACGCAGCCCAGGCGGCCTTCGACGCGCTTTCCGGCGACAGCGCCGCCCAGGTCTATCAGGATCGCATCCAACACTTGCGCACGGCACCGCCACCCGCGGATTGGGATGGCGTGTGGGTGTTCGAAACCAAGTAGGCTCGTCATGACACAGACCGTCCCTCCCCAGGATAGCCCCCAGAATGGTCACAAGAACAATCCGTGGCGCAGGCGGCTGTGGATCCTTGCCGCGCTCGGCAGTGGATTTGCCTTGAGCCCTCTGGCGCCTGCGCTGGTCGGTCTGGCTTTGGATGACATGGGGCTGATGACATACCACTGGCTGCTCTATTTCACAGTGCCGGTGGGGGCGATGGTCGCCATGCTCGCCGCGGGCTTGGCGCTTGCGCTGATGTGGCGCGATTACGCCAAAC
The DNA here is from genome assembly GCA_028281525.1 of Magnetovibrio sp. Taxonomy (GTDB): domain Bacteria; phylum Pseudomonadota; class Alphaproteobacteria; order Rhodospirillales; family Magnetovibrionaceae; genus Magnetovibrio. The sequence goes on along the minus strand of JANQJR010000013.1, from coordinate 89,726 downwards.
GCAAGGTAGAGGAATGAAATGGTGCGGATATTGCTGTTGATTTCATTGTTGTTTGTGCCGACTTTAGCATGGGCCGAGACGCCGCTTGAGGAAGCGGACAGGGCCTTTATGTACAAGGGCGAACCTATTCACCCGGGATTGATCATGGCCTTTCAAAATTGGCTGTCGGACTACCGGCCGCCCATAACGGTGACGCTGGATGTCGGCGCGGCCTTTGACACCAACCAGTACAATGAGAACGTCACACGAAACCGAAATGGAGATCCGCAAATCCAATTGTCCGAAGGCGGGACGTTCGCATACCGCCATCTCGGGCGGTTGGACAACGGCGTACACGTGCTTTTGACGTTTGATTGGGGAGGGGGGAGCGGGGTGTTCCTGACACTTACCTTCGTACGCTTTCATATGCACACCGGATACGATCGCGATGGCCTGAAACCGTCCGAGCGCTTGTTGATGTCCGTGGTGCGGCACTACGGTCTGGGTGCAAAGAAGGTTCCGGACATTACCGTTGGTGCGTTGAGTGTGTCGTTCGAAAATGCGGGCGAGAGTGTGACACTCGACTTCAAACCCAGCCAGGGGCCAATACTCAAGCCGGGTCACGCCGCCATCGCCAATCCCGCGTCGGTCAACTGCATTGAACAGAACGGAACACTGGAATTGATCACGACCGACAAGGGTGAACACAGCTTGTGTCACTTGCCTGACGGAACGATTTGCGAAGAATGGAAACTGTTTCGGGGTGAGTGCCCCTGAGGCCCGCAAAAACCATCCGCGCAATTGCGTCAATTTCCAGCCTATCGATCTGATTTAAAATCAATAAAACCAGAAATATCCGGGAAACCGCACGGCTGTTGAGAAGCCGTGTTTGAAGGCGCTTACTGGATTCAAGAGCAAGCCAAAGCGTTGCGTTTTGAATATCCAGAAGACGGAGGCCGCCATGGCCCAGCTGATCAACGGACAATCGAGAGCGATCAAGAATCGCCAATCGTTTACCCATCTGGCGACCATCAATGTAGCGGCGTTGCGCAAATTGCCGCGATCCGTGCAATGCCAGTTGGAACGGCGTATGTCATGCCGGTTGATCAGTGCGGGCTCCACCATCCGTCTCGGGCATGGCAAACGCGATGACGTCTTTTTCATGGTCATGGGCAAGGCCGTTGCTGTGGATAATGCCATTGACAACACGACCATCACGCCCCTGAAAATCGGTGATACTTTTTCCGATTACGCCACCAGCGTTGGCGCATTACGCCCCAACTGCGTCATTACCAATACCAATTGCGTGGTCTGCTCTTTACCCTCGCGCACCTACAAGGAAACGATGTTGCGCCATGCTCGCCCCGCCGCGGGCGCCGTTTGGAGCTTTGGCGACGTTCTGAGTGGGTTTCGCGATTTGGTGCTCAAGACGGACGCTTCTCCGTCGCGGGCGCGCAGCTGACGTTCCTAGGTCCTGATCTTAAACCTCCCAGCGGCCCACGCGCGACATGCCCCCTCTTGTGAGGGGGCATTTTCGTGCGTGCCTTGTGCGTGAAAACCCCTATGATGGGGCCGCATTTCAGTGACCATCGGATCCGTTAAAGCATGAGTACGCACAAAACCTATATTTTGAAGTTTTCCTGTGTCGACCGCATGGGTATCGTCGCTTCGGTCGCGGGCTTTTTGGTGGAGCAGGGCTTCAACACCCTGGAATCCGCTCAGTTCGATGACGAAACCACGGGGCACTTCTTTATGCGCACGGTGTTCGCCGCCGGCGATTACAGCCCGGGAATCGATGATTTGAAGGCGGCGTTCAAGGCCATCGCCAACCGCTTCGAAATGAACTGGGAAATCCACGATGTTCTGGACCGGCCCAAGGTCTTGTTGATGGTCTCGAAATTCGGCCATTGTCTGAACGATTTGTTGTACCGCCATTCCATCGGTGCGATCCCCTTTGACATCCCGGCGATCGTTTCCAATCACCCGGACTTGCAACACCTCGCCAACGCGCACGGCATTGCGTTTCATCATATGCCGGTGACGCCGGATATGAAGATGAAGCAGGAAGGAAAACTCAAGGCTCTGATCGAAGAGACCCAGACGGATCTGGTGGTCCTGGCGCGCTACATGCAGATTTTGTCAGCGGATCTGTGCGATCACCTGGAAGGGCGCGCAATCAACATCCACCATTCCTTCCTGCCCAGTTTCAAGGGGGCGAAACCCTATCACCAGGCGCATGAGCGGGGTGTGAAGCTGATCGGCGCGACGGCGCACTACGTCACCCCGGACCTGGACGAAGGCCCCATCATCGAACAGGAAACCGCGCGCGTGACCCACGCGCAAACGCCGGAACAGTTGATCGCCATCGGCCGCGATCTTGAAAACCTGGTGCTGGCCCGCGCCATCAAGCTGCATTGTGAGCAGCGTGTCCTGCTCAATGGCCATAAGACCGTCGTGTTTCCCTAGGGTCCACACTTGCTCAAATGCAATTATCGTGAGTATGGGCCCTAAGATTTCTAGAAGGTCTGTCATAAGTCCTTTATAATTCTATGAGATTTTTCCTCATGATCTTGAGGAGCAGGGAGTGATGACCGATCCAGTGGTGATGACCGCGGATGGCCTGGACAGCCTGATCAAGGCCTTGAAGCGGTCCGGATACGCGGCCATCGGGCCCAAGGCGCAAGACGGTGCGATCGTCTTGGAACCGATTTCCGGTGCCGTCGACCTGCCTTTGGGCTTGGTCGATGATCAAGAACCGGGAAGCTATCGCCTTTCCAACGCCAAGAAACCCGCATACTTCGATTTCACCCATGGCCCGCAAAGCTGGAAACGCTACCTGTTTCCAGCGAAAGAGAAGCTGTGGACCGCGGTGAAAACCAAATCCGGCTTCGACGTGCAAAGCGAAATCGACGCGCCCAAATATGCGTTTATCGGCGTGCGCGGGTGCGAGCTTGCCGGTATCGGCATTCAAGACCAGGTTTTCAGCACGGGTGATTACGTTTCCACACCTTATCAAACCCGCCGGGACAAGGCGTTCATCGTCGCGCTCAATTGCCGTCGCGCGGGCGGTACGTGTTTTTGTGTGTCCATGAACACCGGCCCCAAGGTCGCAGGCGGCTATGATTTGGCCCTGACGGAACTGACGCCGAAAGGCGCGCATGAATTTTTGATCGAAGTGGGTAGCGAAAAAGGCGCAAAGCTTCTCGCCAAGCTCGACACCCGTCCGGCCACGGACAGTGATCTCAAAGCCGCCCGCAAAGCCGTCAAGGCGGCCGCGAAATCCATGGGGCGCGAGATGCCCAAGAACGCAGCACAAGTCTTGGCCGACAACCTGGAGAGCCCCCATTGGGAGGCCATCGCCAAGCGTTGCCTGGATTGCGCGAATTGCACCTTGGTATGTCCCACATGCTTTTGCAACACGACCACCGACACCACCAGCTTGGATGGCGATATTGCGGAGCGCTGGCGGCAGTGGGATTCGTGTTTCACCCTCGATTTCAGTTACATCCACGGCGGCGCGATCCGGCGGAGCGGCGTTGAGCGCTATCGCCAGTGGATGACCCACAAACTCACCCATTGGCACGATCAGTTCGGCACGTCGGGCTGTACCGGTTGTGGGCGGTGCATCACGTGGTGTCCGGTCGGCATCGACATCACCGCTGAGGCCCGCGCCATGGCGGACGGACAATAAGGAGGCGCGAGATGGTCAAGGTAGAAGGTCTCGACAAACTGCTGGCGGAGCATCCGTTTTTCGCAGGCATGGATGAGGACGCGCGCAAGACCCTGGCGGGCTGCGCGCGCAATGAACGCTTTGACGTGGGCGCGTACATTGCGCATGAAGGCAAGCCGGCGGAACGCTTTTATTTCATCCGCACCGGCACCGTGGCGTTGGAGTTCCACATGCCGGGTCAAGACGGCCGGGTGCTGGAAACCTTGCACGACGGCGATGTGTTCGGTTGGTCGTGGATGGTGGAGCCGTACGAATGGGCCTACGACATCCGCACGGTGGAACTGACCCGCGTGATCAGCCTGGACGGCGCGTGTTTGCGTAAGAAGTTCAAGAAGAACAAAGCGCTGGGATACGAGTTGTATGCCCGGTTCTTGCCGGTGATGGCCAAACGTTTGGCCAGTGCGCGGCAGCAACTGACCGACATGTATGCGACAACGTGAGGCGCCCGACATGCCCGCCAAACCGAAGCCCGCACCGATGTCTGATGCCATGACGCCGCGCCCTTTCACTGTGGTGGCGCGCCGCCAAGATTTGTCGGACACCTTCACCATCGAATTGAAGCCGGATGATGGGGGTGACCCAATCCGGTTTCAGCCCGGCCAGTTCAATATGCTCTATACCTTCGGCGTTGGTGAGGTGCCCATTTCCATCAGCGGCGATCCGGCCAAGCCCGACAAGTTGATCCACACCATCCGCAATGTCGGCGCAGTGACGGATGCGCTCTCGAACCTCAAAAAAGGCGCACAAATCGGTGTGCGGGGCCCCTTCGGCAGCGCTTGGCCGGTTGAAGAAGCTGAAGGCAGCGACGTGGTGATTGTCGCGGGCGGCATCGGCCTGGCGCCGCTGCGCCCGGCCATCGAACACGTGCTCGCAAACCGGCCGAAGTACGGCCGCTTCGCCATTCTGTACGGCGCACGCACGCCCGAAGACGTGCTGTATATGAAGCAGTTGCAAGCTTGGCGCGGGCGGTTGGACACCTATGTGGACGTCACCGTGGACCAAGCCGGGCGCGATTGGGCGGGCAATGTCGGCGTGGTGACGCGTCTGATCGGGCGCGCCAACTTCGACCCGCACCACGTCAAAGCGTTTATTTGCGGCCCGGAAATCATGATGCGCTTCACCGTCCGGGAACTGAGTGTCCTGGGCGTGGCGAAGGATGACATGTATGTCTCCATGGAGCGCAACATGAAATGCGCCATCGGCCATTGCGGGCACTGCCAGTTCGGCGGCCACTTCGTGTGCAAAGACGGACCCGTGTTTCCGTACGGGCGCATCGAAAACCTGTTGCAGGTGAGGGGGGTATGATGGCGGCGAAGGTCAAAAACCCCAAGCTTGCGGTGTGGAAGTTCTCTTCGTGCGACGGGTGTCAGTTGAGCCTTCTCGATTGCGAAGACGAATTGTTGGACATCGCGGACAAGGTCGATATCGCCTACTTTCTGGAAGCGACCCGGGCGCGGTTGAAAGGGCCGTATGACATTTCCCTGGTGGAAGGTTCCATCACCACGCCGGAAGAAGAGCAACGCATTCACAAGGTGCGCAAACAGTCGAAGATATTGATTACCATTGGCGCGTGCGCCACGGCGGGTGGCATTCAAGCGTTGAAAAACTTCGCGGACGTGGATGATTTCATCAAAACCGTCTACGCGCACCCGGATTATATCGAAACCTTGCAGAAATCGACGGCCATTGCCGATCACGTTCCGGTGGACATGGAACTGCGTGGCTGTCCCATCAACAAGACGCAACTTCTGGAGGTCCTGGGCGCGTTTTTGGTCGGGCGCAAGCCCAACGTGCCGGATCACAGCCAGTGTATCGAATGCAAAATGGCGGGCACCGTGTGCGTGATGGTGAGCCAGGGCAAACCCTGCTTAGGTCCGGTGACGCAAGCGGGCTGTGGCAACATTTGTCCGGCTTGCGACCGGGGGTGCTATGGTTGCTTCGGCCCGAAGGAGCTGCCCAACACCCGCGCGCTGGCCGAACGCTTGGGCGAATTGGGGCTGGACACCAAACAGCGCCGCGATGTGTTCCGTACCTTCAACGCCGCCGCGGACGCCTTTGCGAAGGAGAGCTTGAACCATGACTAAAAAAGCCTCCCGTTCGACGTCGCGCCCAACATCGAGAAGGATCAAAGTCGACGCTTTGTCCCGTGTGGAGGGGGAAGGCGCGTTGGATCTGCATATCCAAAACGGCGAAATCAAGGATTTGAAGTTCCGCATTTTCGAACCGCCCCGTTTCTTCGAAGCCTTTCTCCAAGGCCGTGACTTTTCCGAAGCACCGGACATCACGTCGCGCATCTGTGGGATTTGCCCCATTGCCTACATCATGGGCGCAAGCCACGCCATGGAAGATGCGTTGGGTGTAGAAGTCACCGGGCCGCTCAACGACCTGCGCCGCATGATCTATTGCGGGGAATGGATCGAAAGCCACGTGTTGCACGCCGCGATGCTGCACGCGCCGGATTTTCTAGAACTCGACGACGCACTGCAAATCGCCAAGAGCAATCCGGAGCTGGTGAAAACCGCCCTGCAACTCAAAAAGCTCGGCAACGATATCCTGGAAGTTATCGGCGGGCGTGCAGTGCATCCGGTGAACCTGAAAGTTGGCGGGTTTTATAAGGTGCCGCGCAAATCGGCTGTGCGGGCATTGATCGAACCTTTGAAGTGGGGCATCGAAGCGTCCCGCGAGCTGGCGGTGGCGTTCGGCAAATTCGATTTTCCAGACTTCGATTACGACTACACCTGCGTGTCCTTAAAACATGAAAAGGAATACGCCATCCACGAAGGGCGCATCGTGTCCAACCGGGGGCTCGATATTCCCGTGCGGGACTTTCCCAATCACTTCCTGGAAGAGCATGTGGCGCATTCCAACGCGCTGCACGGCATGACCAAGGACGGCGAAGCGTATCTGGTCGGGCCCATCGCGCGCTACAACAACAACTTCGATCAGTTGTCCAAAACCGCCCGGGCCACGGCCAAGGCCGCCGGTTTGGGCAATATCTGCACCAATCCGTTCCAAAGCATTTTGGTGCGTATGGTCGAAACCCAATACGCTTGCGAAGAGGCGCTGCGCATCGCCAAAACGTATGAGGAGCCGGATGCATCGTGCGTGAAGATGGTGCCCGGAAAGGGTACGGGACACGGCTGCACCGAAGCGCCACGCGGGATTTGTTATCACCGCTACAGTTTGGATAAAAAAGGTCTGATCACCCGGGCGACCATCGTGCCGCCCACGGCGCAGAACCAAAAGCAGATTGAAGCGGACCTCCACGGTATGGTGGAAAAGAACTTGACGTTGGCGGACGAAAAGCTCAAATGGCGCTGCGAACAAACCATTCGCAATTATGACCCGTGCATTTCCTGCGCCACCCATTTTCTGAAGTTGAACATCACCCGTGACTAAAATCGTAAAATCCAAAACGCCCTGGATCATCGGCGTCGGCAATCCCTTGCGGGGTGACGACGGTGTGGCTGCTGCGGTGATTGCGCATTTGAAAGCTGAAGACATTCCCGCGTACGAGTTCGACGGCGATGGGGCCGAATTGATGGAAACATGGGTCGGTCAGGGCCGCGTGATCGTCATCGACGCGGCGTCGAGCGGTGCGCCTGCAGGCACATTGCACCGGTTCGAGGCCAATGTGGAAGAGTTGCCGAAAAACTTCTTTCGCCATTCAACCCACCAGTTCGGCGTCGCGGAAGCCGTGGAGATGGCGCGCGTCTTGAATCAACTTCCGGGCCATTTGACGGTGTACGGTATCGAAGGGGTGGATTTTGGTTTCGGCTCCAGGCTGTCGCCCGACGTGGAAGCCGCGGTGCAGGATGTGGTGCAACAGATCAAAACCGATATTGGGCGCTAGGCGGCCTCACCAGGGCCCTTGCCCGTTGCGTCTACGCGCGCTAAACACAGGCCCATGGCCGCACCGCTTCTCATGCTCAAGGATATCCACCTGACCTTCGGGGGCACGCCCTTGTTGGAAGGGGCCGACCTGACCATCGAGCAGGGCGAGCGCTTGTGTCTGGTAGGACGCAATGGCTGCGGCAAATCGACACTGCTGAAAATCGCTGCCGGCTTGATCGAACCCGACCGTGGCGAACGGGTGCTGCAAACCGGAAAAGGGGTGACGTACCTATCCCAAGAGCCGGACTTGAGCGGTTTCGAGACCACGCTGGACTACGCCGAGGCGGGGTTGGGGCCGCACGATGACCTTTACCGGGCGCAGATTTATCTCACAGACCTGGGGCTGAGCGGCCAGGAAGACCCCAAGACGCTTTCCGGTGGCGAAGCGCGCCGCGCGGCGTTGGCCCGCGCCCTGGCCGCGAAACCGGATATTTTGTTGTTGGACGAGCCCACCAACCACCTGGACCTTCCGGTGATCGAATGGTTGGAGGCCGAGCTCAATGCCATGAACGCGGCCCTGGTGGTGATCAGCCACGACCGGCGTTTTTTGGAAAACGTCTCGAAATCGACCGTTTGGATCTACCAGGGCGTCACTCACAAACTGCCCAAATCTTTCGCGCATTTCGAACAATGGCGCGATGAGAAGGTGGAACAAATCGAACTGGACCGCCATAAGCTGGACCGCAAGATCGTGCGCGAACTTCAGTGGTTGCAGCGCGGCGTCACCGGGCGGCGCAAGCGCAACATGGGGCGGTTGCGACGCTTGAACGAATTGCGTCAAGCCCGGCGCGACCAGAAGTCGATGGGCGGCCAAGTGAACATCACCGTGTCCGAAACGGGACAGTCCGGCAAACGGGTGATCGAGGCGGAAAATATCTCCAAAGCGTACGGCGACAACACCATCGTCAAGAACTTCTCCATCCGTGTGCAGCGCGGCGACCGGCTCGGCATCGTCGGGGCCAACGGTGCGGGCAAGACGACGTTGCTCAAGATGTTGATCGGTAAACTGGAACCCGATAGCGGTGGGGTCGAGCTGGGCGCGAAGATCGAATTGGCGGCGCTGGACCAGATGCGCGACGCGCTCAAACCCGATTGGTCCCTGGTGGACGCCTTGACCGGACGCCAGGGCGACAGCGTTACCGTTGGCGGCAAACAAAAGCATGTCATGGGTTACATGCAGGATTTCCTGTTCTCGCCGGAACAGGCGAACACTCCGGTTCACGCCCTTTCGGGGGGAGAGCGGGGACGGCTGATGTTGGCCCGCGCCATGGCGCAACCGGCGAACCTGTTGGTGCTCGACGAGCCCACCAACGATCTGGATCTGGAAACCTTGGACCTGCTCCAGGAAATGTTGTCCGACTTCGACGGCACGGTGATCCTGGTGAGCCACGACCGCGATTTCCTGGACCGGGTGGTGACGTCGGTGGTGATTCATGAGGTGGATGGGGCAGGTCCCGGCCAGTGGCGGGAATATCCGGGTGGGTATACGGATATGGTGATGCAGCGGGGCGACGGCGTGTCCGCGCGCGCTGCGCCGAAGGTTGAGGACAAGCCGCTTAAATCCAAAAAGGAAGCGTCCGCGAAGGTCAACCCGCCGAAGCTCAAGTTGTCGTACAAGGAAAAGTACGCTTTAGAAACCCTGCCGGGAAAGATGGAAGAACTGAGCGCGGAGGTCGAAAAACTCCAGGCCCAGATGGATGATCCGGACCTCTATAGCCGCGACCCGGATGGCTTCACCCAGACCGCGAAGACGTTGGAGGCCAAGTCCCAGGAGCTGCGCGCGGCCGAAGAACAGTGGCTGACATTGGAAATGCTGCGCGAGGAAATTGAAGATGCTTGAGCCGGAAACTTTTGCCCAGGCGGCGGGATTTGCCGCCGTCTTTCTTTTTTGATTCTATATTTTCAATGCCTTAGCGCGGCACAGCGCTTGCACAGTATGTTGGCAAATGGTTGCAAGCGGGATCGCGCATGACCCACTCTATTAACACTTGGAGCTTGCCTTTGGATGAGCGGTGGCTCGAGAACGCCAAGCGTTACGGCTTGTCGGAAAGGGACTTTACCAAGTTCTTCGAACTGATCGACGTGCGTGTCGATGCGAATGGTGAGACACAAGAGAGCCGGACCCAGCGTGTTCAGGACTTCGTGCAAGACCGAATGCGCTCTCAAATGTTGAGCCATTGGGAGCCGGAAGAGAAGACCAAAAGCCCAGAGGACATGCTGCTGGAACTGATGTCACCGCGCCGAGATGGATCGGAAAAAAATTGGTCGTCGTTTCTCAATCTGCATTTCGATCTGGATACCCTCCAACTCTTGAATGGCGCTTAAGCTTTCGTTGGTTTGGGCGCGGCCAGTTGCAAGACCACCATCGCGCTGAAAACGATGATGATCCCCGGATATGTCATGACGGGCGGCGGGTTGTCACCCAGCATCAGCCCGATGACCAGAACCAGTGCCGGTTGGACATAGGTGTACGAAAGCACCTTGGTCGGCCCGATGACGGTGGCGCTCCATTGAAAAATGAAGAATGTAATCAGGGTGGTGAAAAGCGCCAGATATGCGATGCCCCAATACACATTCACAGGCACGTCGCTCCACACCACACCGTCAAAACGGGGCAGGGCGATCAGCAGCAGCCATACGGAACCGGTCGCCATGACCCAAAAACTCATCCGCGCCATGGGTTCGCCACGATGAAAGAATTTGATCAAGGGGCCGTAGACACCGATGCAAACGGTGCCGGCGAAAAAGATCGCATCACCTTTGTTGAAGGACAGCGCCAGGAAGCTGTCTAGATTGCCCCGGTAGATCACCCACACGGCACCGACCAATCCCAGGGCCAAAGCGATGAAAGAACGGTTCTTGAGCCGTTCGCGCAGGACCACAGCCGCGACAGCCGCCCCAATGGCGGGGGTCAGGGTGAAGATGGTCGCGGTGTTCAGCGGGCTGGTGTAGCGCAGTGCTTCGAACATGGCCCAGAAATACCCGACCATCAGGGCGCTGAGCACGCTGTAGCGTCCCAGGTCCTTGATTGTCGGCATAGGTAGTCCGAACTTCCAAATCACGACGGGGGCGAACATGATCGCAGCCAGCACGAAACGCAACAAAGTGAGCACCACGCTGTCCAGTCCGTGCGTGATGGCGGCGCCTATGGGGAAGGATGTAGACACCAAGATAGTGGCGATGATGGTCCAAAGCTGCGCACGCTGTTCGGCGGGAGACATGGGGCGTCCTTATCGGTTTGTGGCGCACTGTACCATGGTCTTGGGGACTTTGAAGTGATAAGAGGAGGCATGTACAAGCGCGATCCCAACCACCGTTCCGAGCTTTTGATGCCGGCCGGCTCGCTGTCGAAACTGAAGACCGCGATCTTGTATGGCGCGGATGCGGTTTATGCGGGAACGCCCGATCTGTCGCTGCGCACCCAGTCCGACTTCACGTTGGACGACCTGCTGGAGGGGGTTCGGTTTGTTCACCAGCAAGGCAAGCGGATTTACCTGACGCTGAACCTGTTCACCCATAACCGCGACATCGAAAAGCTGCCGGAGTTCGTCAAGACCATTCGGCAAGTCAAACCCGATGGCGTGATCGTCGCCGACCAGGGTGTGGTGCATTACCTGCGCCAGAACGCGCCGGAATTGGATATTCACATCTCCACCCAAGCCAATGCGTGTTCGTGGCTCACGGTGCAAAGCTGGCAAGCCATGGGCGCGAAGCTCTGCGTCTTGGCGCGCGAAGTGAGCTTCGAGGAACTGGCGGAAATCCGCGAAAAATGCCCCGACGTCAAATTGGAAGCCTTCATCCACGGCGCCATGTGCATGACCTATTCAGGTCGCTGCCTGCTATCCAATTATCTGGCGGAGCGGGGCGCGAACCAGGGCAATTGCGCCCAGAGCTGCCGTTGGAACTACCGGGTTCTGGCGCGCACCAAGGACGGAGGCGAAGTCGAAATCACGCCGGACAACAAGGATGATTTCGATTTCTACTTGGAAGAGGAATTCCGCCCCGGTGAATTTCTCAAGATCGAAGAGGACGATCGCGGCTCCTACATCTTAAACGCCAAAGACCTGTGCCTCATGCCCAAACTGGGCGATTATCTGAGGCTCGGCATCGATAGCCTCAAGGTCGAAGGACGCAACAAAAGCGAATACTATGCCGCCATCACCGCACGGGCTTATCGTCTTGCCATCGACGCCTGGTATGCGGACCCGGATGCATGGTCGCCGGAATCTTATTTGCGCGAAATTTTCACCTTGCAGAACAGGGGTTATTCCTTGGGCTTCCACGAGGGGCGGTTGACCCATCTGGCGCATAACTATGCGCGCACCGACACGGTGGGCGGGTGGCTGTTTGCGGGCGTGATCGAACGCTGGGATGGCGACGACATGATTTTCAGCTTGAGGAATGCTCTGAAACCGGGCGCGGTGGTCGAGTTTTTGAGCCCCCGCCAATTCGAACCCATCCGTTTGCGGCTTTACGAATTCGAGAATGCGAAAACCGGAGAGGTTGCAGACAAAGCGTCGCCCGGCCATGGCCGCGCCATCCGCATTCCCGCATCCGCTTTTCACAACGAAGATCAGGACCAGCTCAAAAGCATTTTGCCGCCCATGAGCGTTGGGCGCACCGAAGCGGTGTTGAACGAAGAGCGCCAAGCTCTGCTGCAAGGCAACCTGATGAGCCTGGACATGGAACGGGGACTTCGCGACGGGAGTGAAGCGCGCCCGACCTTGAAGGGGCGCGCCCACACCGGCAAGACTCCAGCCTTGGGATTGGATGCCTGCTGCGGTTTGGGGTGTAACGGGTGCCATATGTTCTGGCACGATCCCAAATACGAAAAGGCCCGCGACGTGATGAAGGATAAAAAAATCGGCCAGATGCTCGAGAAGCGTCCGGATTGACGGCTAAACAGCCAGGGCCATCCGCAAATTCTTGACCTGGGGAAACGACCTGTCCATCTTTCAGGTGTCGTGCTGTCCCTTGAACAACACGAGGTTCGATTGCATCACCTGTGCAGACTACGCAGCATCGAAACCGTCGGTGTATAATTCAAGCATATCGAACCGTGAACGCCCACTGATTGTGCGCAAGGTTTTTGAGATTGGGTATCCACCAATGTAGCTGGCCCCTGCGCCGATTGCGGCGGTGTTCATGCTCAAGGTGCGAATGCCATAAACGCACGTATCGAGCCCTTCTTCATTTGCCGTGATGGTAAAGCGCTCGAGCGCTTCCAGCAATTGCGCTTCATTGCGGAAATCGTTGTAGAGGTCGATGCTGACGGCCTCAAGTCCCGCGATGCGAAAGTCAATAAAAACAGTACTGTCGACTTCCAAGCGGGCGATCACGTAGACCGAAAATTCATGCAGTTCGCCAATCAGTGGAGCAAAGTTGTGCTCCGCCAAACGACCCGGCAACCCGACCACCTCAAAGCCGAGTGTATCTTTGCAATCGCCGATGAGGTCGCGGCAAGCTTGATTATACGCCGCTCCATAATCGGGGTGGCGAAGGGTATTGAAATGGACCGGTATAATGACTTCGCATTCGTCTTTCAGGCTTTCCAAGTTCGATGTTTCTTTGGCGATATGCTGGAGCATTTGCAAATCCAACATCGCAGTTGCTTGAGCGTCATCGGGATTGTCTAGAACGTCATAACCCGTGCAATGTCCGATCGGTCCAAGCGATAGAGTTGGCATGCATACGAAAGTCTGGATGGCACCTTTTCTGGGTGAAAAGAGCGGCCGATATACGTATTCGATCTGTTGGCTCAACTCGGTCAATGGGATATCAGGAGGGGCCGGCAAGGCCTGAAACGAAGGCAAGCCGTTGTCGCCCCGTGCCCATGTGTAAACTTCGATCAAGTCCAAGGGCGCCTCTTCGCCGAGCAACCGCGCCAAGATTTCGTGACTGATGTTTTCCGCACGACGTTGGGCACTTTTCGTACTGCCCTGATACGTGAACATGAAGTACGAGTCTTCGTCATAGGGGTAAAAGACAAAATTGTTCAGAGCACGGTTTTGAAGGTAGGAATGGAACGTTGCGTGAATGCGCTCCGATAAGTGATCCCAGCGTTCTTCTAAAAAGGAACGTAAGCGTCCAAGACGGATAAGGTGCAGACGCCCTACGAGTTGCGTGTCTTGGTTTTTTAGTCTCAGAGTGAGCGTATGGAACTCTTCTTTGTCCTGAGGCTCTATTGTGATTGCGTTGGGCCCTTGCGCAGTCATTTCAGGTTTCCTTTTCTAGAAAGCCAAGATTTTTAGCAGTTCCTCGTTGGTGAACGGTTTGCGAAGAATGTCCTGGGCGCCACATTGCTTTGCTATTTTGAGAAAATCGACATCCCGGTTTCGCCCACCGCCGGACATGGCGATGATTTTGACGTTCGGATATTGGCGGCGAACTTCTATAATTGTTTCCACGCCTTCCTTGTTGGGCATGATGATGTCGACGACCGCCGCGTCCACGGGCTGGCTGGCCATGATGGACAAGGCATCCTCGCCATCACAGGCTTCGAACACGGTATGGCCTTTCTGTTCAAGAAATCGCCGTAGACCATAACGTATGGTGTATTCATCATCTGCGATCAGAATGTTTGCCATGTTGAGCGTTGTTTCTTCTAAATGAGCGCTTTTCGCACTCTTAACATATGTTCATGGTGGGCCAGTTTGGGCGGCATTTCCATGAATCCGTTCTGTTTTTTTGGTCAAATGTTCCAACAAGCCATTCAAATTGCACTTAATCAATTTGGACTGTCATGTTGGGAAAACAAAATTATAATACAAAAGCATACAAAAACAATGTGTTAGACCGTGCGTGAGCATGGAGGCAACAATTACTATGTATAATAAATTGCTTACGCATATTCAATTATTCCTATGGTTGATGCGTTTCACTGTCTTACGAATCGTGGCACCGGCGTCATGACCGTTTTTTGCAAAATGGATGGAAGATCGGTGCAATATGTGAGCTTCCGGCCACTGCAAATACTGGCTGTGGGTGCCAAAAGACCCCCATCTGCTGGATGAGGGCCTTTCAGCGAGCACCTTGCGAAGTGTCAGGAGTTGAATGGGGAGGTCCGCTCGTTTCCTGGACGATGTGCGTGCAAAGTGTTCAGGGGGTCATCTGTGTACGGTCTCCGGTCCCATCAGGGTGTTGGGCAGCCAGGTCGATACCGCCGGGATGTATGTGACGATGATCAGGAACACCAACAGGATCCCCAGCCACGGCAACGCGGCCTTGACCACGCGCATCAGCGACATGCCTGTTATCCCGGCTGTGACGAAGAGGTTGAGGCCCACCGGCGGGGTGATCATGCCGATTTCCATGTTCACCACCATGATGATGCCCAGATGGATCGGGTCAATGCCCAGTTCCATGGCGATGGGGAACAGGATCGGGGCCATGATCAGCAAGATTGCCGACGGTTCCATGAAGTTGCCCGCGATCAGCAGGATGATGTTGACCACGATCAGGAAGGTCCACGGCTCGAACCCGGCGCCGATGATCACGTCGGTGATCGCTTGCGGGATGCGCTCAGTCGTCAGCACGTGCGCGAACAGCATCGCGTTGGCGATGATGAACATCAGCATGATGGTCACGCGCGCCGCGTCCAACAAGGTGTCGGCCACGTCCTTGTGCGCGAAGATGCCGACCATGGTTTTCAGCAGCGGGCCACGTGGCTCGCCCTTTTTCAGCGGGCCGATGTCGCGATAGACGAATACGGCGATGACGTAGGCGTAGACCGCCGCAACCGCCGCCGCTTCCGTCGGCGTGAAAATGCCGCCGTAAATGCCGCCCAGGATAATGCCGATCAGCATCAGGCCCCAGATGGCGTCGTTAAAGGATTCCTTGAACTCCTGCCATTTGGGGAACGGTTGGCGGGGCAGGTTCTTCCACCGTGCGGCGATGTAGATGGCGACCATCAGCATGGTACCGGCCAACAGGCCCGGAATCACGCCCGCCAGGAACATGCGGCCCACCGACACATCGGTCGCGGCGGCGTACACCACCATCACGATCGAGGGTGGGATCAGAATCCCTAAGGTACCTGCGTTGGCGATCACGCCCGCAGCGAAATCTTTGGAATAGCCGGACTTGATCATGCCGGCGATGACGATGGAGCCGATCGCCACCACGGTTGCGGGGGACGAACCGGATACTGCGGCGAACAGCATACAGGCCAGAACCGAAGCCATCGCTAAGCCACCATGGAAGTGCCCCACGCAGTTGGTGGCGAAACGAATCAAGCGCCGTGCGACGCCGCCGGTGGACAGGAACGCCGATGACAGCACGAAGAACGGGATCGCCATCAGCGTGTAGTGGTGCATGGTGTCGAACAACTTGCCCGCCAGCGAGCCCAAATCGTCGCCGGAAAAGAACAGGATAGTCGAAACCGACGCCAGGCCCAAAGAGATGGCGATGGGCGTGCCCAGCAAAAGCAGGGTGAACAGGGTGATGAACAGGAATGCGATGGTCATTTGTCATCTCCCTTCTTGGCGGCTTTTTCTTCGGCTTCGATTTGCTTCTCGATTTCCAGATCGTCGTGGTGACGCAGGTCTTCGGCTTTTTTGTCGTCATGATCGGCATATGCCGCCATGGCGTCTTGGCCTTCATCACCCAAGGTCAGCCCGACGTCACGACCGGTGAAGATCCGGTACGCCGCGACCAGCAGACGCCAGATCATCAGGGTGAAGCCGATCAGAAGGACGCTTTGCGGAATCCACAGCGGAATTTTCAAGTCTTCCGCTTCGATTTCGTATGTGTAAATGATGCCGATGACCTGATCCCAAGAGCCGTAAAGCAGCAGTCCGGCGTATACGAGTCCGGCAGAGACGGCCATCAAACCGGCAACGCGCTGGCCGTTTGGGGAAAAGAGCTTAACCAAGGCGTCCACACCGATGTGACTGTGAATGCGCAGCCCGTAAGAGATGCCCATAATCACCAGCCAGGCAAACAGAAAGGTGGTCAGCTCGAGCGCCCAAACGACGCCCGAGTTGAACACATAACGCGCAACCACTTGGGAGAACGTCACCAGTGTCATCGCGGCGAGAAGGAACGCCAGGAAACCTTCCTCCGCTTTGTGTAGATAATAGATGATCCGCGATATCATGATGACGATCTCCCCGGGTCCGTGCGGTGATTACATGTTGCTCGCTTGTGCGGCGGCAATCATGTCGGCACCGATGTCGCCTTCGAACTGTTTCCACACCGGCTTCATGGCATCGACCCAGGCTTGACGCTGTTGTGGCGTCAGGGTGCGGATGGTGTTGTTGTTCGGAGATTTTGCGATCTCGCCACGGTATTTTTGGTTCAGCTCAAAGGATTTCTGGTTACGCTCTTCGGTGACTTCGTGGAGGATTTGCTCCAACTCGGTGCGGATGTCGTCCGGCAAGCCTTCCCAGAAACGGCGCGAAACGATCACGGCGTAGTCGATGATGCCGTGGTTGGTTTCGGTCACGCCGTCCTGAACCTCATAGAACTTCTTGGTGTAGATGTTGGACCAAGTGTTTTCCTGGGCATCCACGACACCGGTTTGCAGCGCGCCGTAGACTTCCTTAAACGCCATCTTCTGCGCGCTGGCGCCCAAGGCTTCCATTTGCGCAATCAACACGTCGGACTGCTGTACGCGGAACTTCAAGCCCTTGGCGTCGGACGGCATGGCCAGCGGCCTGTTGGCGGACATCTGCTTCATGCCGTTGTGCCAATAGGTCAGGCCCAAGATGCCTTTGTTTTCCATGGACCGCAGCAGTTCCTGGCCCTTTTCGGATGTCTGGAAGCGGTTGACGGCTTCGATGTCGTTGAACAGGAACGGCAGGTCGAAGATGCGGAACTTCTTGGTGATGGATTCAAACTTGGCCAAGGACGGAGCGCCCATCTGCACGGACTTGCCCTTGATGAGTTCGATCAGCAGATCGTCATCGTTGAACAGCGAACCGCTGGGGAATACGTCAACACGCACGCGCCCTTTCATCCGTTCATTGACGCGCTCGGCGAAGGCATTGGCCGCCAGAACTTTCGGGTGGACGGTGCCGCCGGTGACGTGGCTGAATTTGATCACGATTTCTTCAGCCTTGGCGCTCACACCGGTGAGCATGGTGGCTGCCACAGCAGCCATAATGGCCGTTTTCACGATACGCATAATTTATGTCTCCCTTAGACTCAAAACCTCAACCGCCGACCAGTTGGGGAGGTCCGCGGGTGTCCCGGGGTACTCAAAACGCATGCCAGCCATGCGCTGGCAGAATGAAAACGACGCCAACCAGATGAAATGCTTGCCAAAAAAGTGCCTTAATTCGCAGCGCAGTGGCGGCGAGGGGATCGCGAAGTGTGCGGGTTTCCGCGCATATCTTTTTAGATCGTGTGCGGAATTGCGCACACTTTACGCGTGGACTAGAGGGCGATTCACGGATGAGGGGCGGATTCACGTCTTAGGTGGGAAGCACAAAAGTGAGTCCACCTAAGGCGACCCGACCCTAGGCTGCGGTAGATGAGGTTGAGAGCGGGCTCTAAGCTTTGAAATCGTCCCGTTTGAGGCCGTATTTGCCGAGCTTGTCGTACAAGGTTTTACGCGGCAGACCCAAGGCCTTGCCGGTTTCGGTGACATTGCCGTGGGTCTCGTGCAAGGCGGCCTCGATCAGGGATTTCTCGAAGCATTCGACTTTTTCATGCAGTGTGGCGCCTTCGGCGCAGACGGTTTGCACGTCGGTTCCGCCAGCAGGGGCGAGACCCGGTAGCGGCGGCAGATCCAAGACGAACCGTTCGGCGGCGTTGCGCAGTTCGCGCACGTTGCCGCGCCAGTCGTACTGCATCAACTGGCTCATCAGGGCCCCGTCGAGCTTCGGGCTGGTGCGCCGCTGGCGGGTGGCGGCGATGTCGGCGAAGTGCTGGAACAGACTGGTGACATCTTCCTTGCGTTCGCGCAGCGGCGGAATGTTCAACGTCATGACGCTGAGCCGATAATACAGGTCTTCGCGGAACTTGCCCGCGCCCGCCGCTTCCAACAGGTCAACCTTGGTTGCGGCAATGACGCGGATGTCGAGTGGAATGGATGTATTCGCGCCCAGCGGTTCCACCGTGCGCTCCTGCAGCACGCGCAGCAGGCCCACTTGCAAGTCCAAAGGCATACTTTCGATTTCGTCCAGGAAGACGGTGCCGCCTTGGGCGTGTTCGAACTTGCCGACGCGGCTTTTCTGTGCGCCGGTGAACGCCCCCGCGACATGGCCGAACAGTTCCGATTCAATCATGGTTTCCGGCAGCGCGCCGCAGTTGATGGCGACGAAGTGCTTGTCCTTTCGCGGTCCGAAATCGTGCAGGCAGCGCGCCACCAACTCTTTGCCCGCACCAGTCTCGCCCATGATCAGGATGTCGGCGTCGGTCTGCGCCATGGCGGTGATCTGGTCGCGCAAGGACACCATCACCGGGGATTGGCCCAGCAGCACGCTGTCCACCCCGGACCTGGCATTGAGTTTGGTGGAAAGACGGCGGTTTTCCATCACCAGCCAGCGATTGCGCGCCGCGCGCGAAACCGCGTCGATCAGCCGTTCCGTGTCGAACGGTTTTTCCAGAAAATCGAATGCGCCTTGGTGCATGGCCTCGACCGCCATGGAGACGTCGCCGTGGCCGGTGATCAGAATCACGGGGATGTCTTCGTCCAGTTCCTTGATTTTGTCCAGCAGCTCCAACCCGCTCATGCCGCCGAGCCGCACATCCGTGACCAAAACACCAGGGAAGCTGCGCGACAGATAGTCGAGTGCGCTTTCCGCGCTGTCTTCGGTATCGGCGGTGAACCCGGCCAGGTCCAGGGATTGCGCGCACGCGCGGCGTACGTGTTCTTCGTCGTCGATCACGATCACCGGGGGTTTGTCGAGCATGGGCGGTCCACCTTCATTTGGCGAGCGGGATGTTGAACGTAAACGCCGCGCCACCGCCTTCTAAGTTGCGCGCATTCAATTCGCCGCCGAATTCCTGAATGATGCCATACGATATCGACAGCCCCAAGCCAAGTCCGATGCCCACGTCTTTGGTGGTGAAAAACGGTTCGAACAGATGCTCCACCACATCGTCGGGAATGCCGGGGCCGTTGTCGAGGACCTGGACGATGGCGTTCGCGCCGTCGCTGACGGCGGTGAGCCGGATGCTTTTGTCGCTATCGCTTTCGAACGCGTCCATGGCGTTGTTGATCAGGTTCACCAGAACTTGCTCCAGACGCACGTCGTTGACCAAGACGATAATGTCCTCAGGCGGCACATCGATGTCGAGTGTGACCTTGTCTTTCTTCAGGCGGGGCTCGACGATGCGCATGGTGTCTCTGATCACCGTTTGCAGGACGTGCGGATTGCGCTCTTCCGAGCTTTCGCGG
This sequence comes from Magnetovibrio sp., assembly GCA_028281525.1. GTDB lineage: Bacteria > Pseudomonadota > Alphaproteobacteria > Rhodospirillales > Magnetovibrionaceae > Magnetovibrio. Next base: position 69,777 of record JANQJR010000013.1, on the reverse strand, counting down.
GCGAAAATCTTGAGGCGTAGGATGATGTCGCCCATGCGTTCCGACAGCGTCGAAATCAGGGACATGTTTTCCCGTGCGTCCTCCGTGCGGCCATGTTCCAACAGTTTCACCGCGTTGGCGGCATAGGAACGGATCGCGGTGAGCGGCTGGTTGAGTTCATGGTTGATGCCCACCGACATTTGACCCAGCGCCGCCATCTTTCCGGCTTGCACCAGTTCATTTTGTGTGCGTTCCAGATCCGCTGTGCGCTTTTCGACCTGATGCTCCAATTCGGTCGCTGCGTTTTGCAAGGTTTGGCGGGCGCGCTGTTGCACCGATAGAGCGTGCAAGAGACTGCGGCGGCGCGCGATCAAGCTGAACACCGCGATCACGGTCATGGTGACCATCAAGGAAATCAAACCGGCGTAAACAAGCGCGGTGTTGAGCATCGGAGATGAATTGGCGAGGATCCACACCCGCCACCCGGCGTCCGCGATGTCTTGATACGTGGCCAGATAAATGGGGCCGTTTTTGTCGGTCGGTTTGAGGGTTTTTGCCCACCCCCCAACGCCCGGGTGAAGCGTGTATGGCAATCGTCCGATCTTCTTGTCCGCATAACGCTTGGTTTCGCCCAGTTCGACCAAGGCTTCGACGGGCGGATCCTCAAGGGCGTTGTAGAGCCATTCGGGACGTGACGACAAAAACACGATGCCCGCGTTGTCGGTCACCATGACTTCGTGCGTGGGGGCTTTCCATCCGGTTTCGGCTTTTGCGACGTCGACCTTGACCACCACCACGCCTTTGGTCTTGCCGTCGGCGCCGTTCACGGCAGACGATAGATAATAGCCGCGTTGCAAAGACGTGGTGCCGAGGGCGAAGAACCGTCCTTGGCCTTGGTCCATGGCGTCTTGGAAATAGGGACGATAACTGAAGTTGCGCCCGACGAAGGTGGGGGTGTGGTTCCAGTTGCTGGCTGCGAGGGTCAGTCCGGTGGGGTCGAGCACATACGTATCCGACGCTTGGGATGACGTGTTGAAATTCTCCAGCAGCAAATCCACCCGGTGACGCAAATCCGGATCGCTGGGATTGGCGAGCATGTCTTGGATCAGCGGGTGCAATGCGTAGATTTCGGGCAATGGATGAAACTTGCCCAGGATTTCCTCAAGGCCCGTGACGTAAAGGCCCAGGGTCAGTTCGCTGTCCTCGAGCAGGTCATGGGACAGCCACGTGCGTGCACCGCCGTAGAAGGCGAACATCATCACCGGCACCACCAGCAGCCACAGCCATTGGGTGCGGCCCTGCTTCGGCGGGCGGGGCAGATGGTCGGGTTCGGATAGGGGCTGGTCCATCAATTAATCCGCCCGCAGGGTATCAATACGTCGGGTAGGATCGCATGAACAGATACATCCAGCGCATCGGCACCTCATAGGGCATGGCGCGCCCGGTGACCATGTCGGTGGCCATGTCGCGCCACATGCAGCTTTGTTTGTAGGCCCAACCTATGGGATCGTCGCACGGCGTCATGGCGATGGCGTCGTACATGGCCCGTGCGCGCACCTCCAATTCTTCGGTGGGGTATGCTATGCGTTTCAGTTCGTTCATGAAGGCAATGTCGCAAGTGCAATCGCCGTCGCCCGACTGCCAATAACACATGTCATGGCGCATGCAGGCGTTGTCCAGTGGGTCGATGGGCGGGCGGAATTGTGTGCCGGTGCCCGGACCGCACCAGTTGCCGTGCAGGCCGATGCCGAACCCGTTCAGGCCAAATTGCGCCTGCGCCAAGGATGGCAGGCTCAGGGCCACAAAACCCAGCAGAATGATGAGCAGGCGTTTCATCGTCTTCCCAATGCGGACTGTCTAGCGAAGAAGCTAACGTTGCCGGGCGCTCAAGCCAAGCCGTATTTGCGCATACGCCGCCACAAGGTGGTGCGGTCGATCCCCAATGCCTTGGCGGCTGCGGATTTGTTGCCCTTTGTTGCGTTCAAGGCCTGGATGATGTCGTCTGCGGGCGAACCCATGTGTGCGAGTGCGGCTCCGGCATGTTTGGGCAGGGGGGTATCGCCTTGGCGGCGGCCATAGATTTGCGGCATGTCGATGATGCCGGTGTAGGACGCCCCCATGGTGTGATGGCGGATGTCTTGGGGCAGGCTTTCGGGCACCACCGCATTGTCCACGGCGCAGATATAGGCGTGTTCCACCGCATTGATCATTTCGCGCACGTTACCGGGCCAGGGGTAGTCCATCATCATGCGCATGGCTTCGGAAGTACAAACGACGTCGCTGGGATAGCCCCGCGCCGTCAAATCCGAACAGAAATGCTTGAGCAGCACTGGGATGTCGCCCACCCGGTCGCGCAAAGGCGGAATTTTGATCGGCACCACGGCCAAGCGGTAGAACAAGTCGGCGCGGAACTGTCCGTTGTTGACCATGTCGCGCAGGTTCTGGTTGGTCGCGGAGACCACCCGCACGTCCACTTCGATGGTTTCATCCGATCCCACCGGCTCGAAGCGCTGGTCCTGGATGGCGCGCAGCAGCTTGGCCTGCAGGTGCAGTGGAATTTCCCCGATTTCATCCAGCAACAAGGTGCCTCCGTGGGCGGCCTGGAAGCGCCCCTTGCGCTTCTGGGTGGCGCCGGTGAACGCACCCTTGACGTGGCCGAACAGTTCGGATTCCAGCAATTGTTCGGGAATGGCGGCGCAGTTGACTTCGATCAGGGGCTTATCGGTGCGGGGGCTGCGCTGATGAATCATGCGCGCGATTTGGGTTTTGCCGGTGCCGGACTCGCCCATCAGCAGAACCGGCGCCGAGGAGTCCGCGATCTGGTTCAAGCGCGAAATGATGGAGAGCATTTCGCGGTCTTTGGTGATGAACCCTTCGTCGACCAGACTGACCGTGCTGCCGTCGTCCTTGGCGGTGGCCCGGTCTTGGGAGATGACAACCTTTAGGTGACGCGCATCGCTGGCGTTGTCGGGCACCGTGATGGTGCCGCAGTATAAATCCACGTCGCGGGTTTCGCCGCCGGACGTGATGCGTTCCGTCACGCGCACGAAGTTCTCCAAGGGGGTGTTGGTGTCGGCATAAGACACGGCCGCGCAGGCGGATTTTTCGGACTTCTCGAACAGTTGCTCCAAGCCCATCTCATCGAGCGATCCGTGTCCTTTGTCGCCCAGCATGTCGCGAAAGGCGTCGTTGAGGCACAAAACCTCGCCGTCCTCATCGGTGATGAGAAGACCATCGGACATGCATGTGATCAGGGTTTCGAACAGCGGGTTCACCGCAGCCAAGTCGAGTTTGTGGTCGATAATGCCCATATGAACGCGTTGCCTCCCCGAGCTTGAAGGGCGGGTGTATTGGTTATTGTTGCAACCGATGCTGCCATGAAACGAAGCGTTGCGCAACATGTTGCATGACGTTGCGGTCCAAAAAAGCTAACATTATCAACTGATTATATAAAATAATGCTAATATAAGACTGTTGCAGGGTGCTGCACGCAGACAAAATTTTTTCACATAAAAACTGTTGTATTTCATGCCGTTAAGCGCTGTAGTCCCCCTGTGGCACAGCCGTTGCTTAATGAGGGGTTAACGTTTTGTGTCCGTCAGGCTAAGCTTTGCGTCCTTTGGCAGGTGGAATGTCAAAAACGCGGCTTTCAAACGCTTGCGATTCAATGAAGACCATAATGGGGAGGTACACCATGGCAGACTTGTTTTCGCCCGACTGGATGGCGTCGTTCCAAAATGTTTGGAACGCTGAAGCCGGTCTTTCCGATGAACTCGAAAAAATCAACTTTACGTCCACCATTGCTTACGGTTTCACCGGTGACGATGCGCCGACGGGCGTCTTGGTGGTGGAAAACGGCAAGGCCGTGTCCGCCGGCGCTTATGAAGGCCAAGAGTTGAACTGGGATTTGCGCGCGTCGCAAGGCGATTGGGAAAAATGGATGAAAAAGCCGCCGGGCATGATGGGCCTGGGCATGGCGTACACGTCGGGCAAGCTGAAGTTTTTGGTCGGCGACTACGGCGCCATGGTCAAGGATCCGCGCATGGCGGGTCCGTTCATCAAAAGCTTCGCCGCGATGGGCAAGGCCTGATCCACCCGGGCCAAGAGCTTACAGCGCGAACGTGCAACGGACGAACGCATAGATTGACGAACACCATGACGGACACAGCGACGAAAACCGGAGGTCGGGGAATGTTGGGGCGAAACATGTTGACGAAAGCAGGCGTGTTGCGGGGCGCAGCCGTTGGGGCTATGACCCTTGCGGCTTTAGGTCTCGCCAGTCCCGTTTTTGCGGCCGATTACCGGACCGCCACCGTGACCGTCGAGCAGATTGGGGAGATGACCACGCTCGCGGGCACGGTCGTTCCCTACAAAGAAGTCAATCTGGCCGCCCAGACGCCCGGCAATGTCATGTTCATTGCCGGTGCGGAAGGTGACTCCTTCGACAAGGACGAATTGCTCGTTACCGTCGATGACGAAAGCATTCAGGCGCAGCGCCGCGCTGCGTTGGCCGACATCGCCAGCGCCCAGGCGGCCATGCAGAACGCCCGGGTGCAATATTCCCGTGAGTTGATTTCGCCGCGCGTGAACTCGATCACCGGCATGCCGGGTATGGGCATGCCGACCATGTTCGACCAGTTCTTTACCCGCGGCTTTTCCAACATGGTCGGCAATTCCAACACCGGGGTGGAACGCCAAGCCGATCTCTACAACAGCTTCAGCGGCATGAACCAAGCGCAAAGCCAGTTGGCCCAAGCCCATGCCCGGCTGGAAACCTTGGATGCGCAGTTGCGCGACACGCGCACGTTGGCGCCGTTTGATGGCGTGATTACGCAAAAACTGGTGGAAGAGGGTGATACCATTCAGCCCGGCATGCCGTTGCTGCGCTACGCCTACACCAAGTACCTGCGTTTGGAAGTGGAAGTGCCGGTGCGCCTCGTCTCCAGCATTGAAAAGGGCATGATGTTGCCCGCGCGCCTGGATGTGCGCGGACCCCAGGTGATGGCCCGCGTGGCACAGATTTTCCCGATGGCCAATGCCTCGGGCCACACCGTGACGGTTAAGTTGGACTTGCCCGAAGGCACGCCCGGCGGACCTGGCATGTATGCGGAAATCCGCGTGCCCGATCTGTCCACCGCCAACCGCGCTGCGCCGGTGGTACCCACCGAAGCGTTGGTGTGGCGTGGGAGTTTTCCCAGCGTGTTCGTGCTGGAAGGCGATAACGTGTCCTTGCGTCTCGTGCGCTTGGGCGTGCATCTGGATGACGGTCGCATGAGCGTGCTGTCGGGCCTTAAGGGTGGGGAACAGGTGATCCTCAACCCACCGGCGGGCCTGTCGTCGAGCTCGGCTAAGTAAGACGCCGAGGGGAGACACACGCGTATGACCGATCAAAACACCAATCCGACGGAAAACGGCAACGGCGCACCGCACAAGCATCCCTTGGGCGTTGCGGGCGGTATGGCGAAGGAATTCATCCATTCGCCGTTGTCGCTGCTCTTGCTGTTGGCGAGCCTTGCCATCGGCATCATGGGGCTGATGTTTACGCCGCGCCAGGAAGACCCGCAGATTTCCGTGCCTATGGTGGACGTGTTTTTCAGCTACCCCGGCGCATCCGCCGAACAGGTGGCTTCGCTCGCCGTTGACCCGCTGGAACGCCTGATGAGTGAAATTCCGGGTGTGGAGCACGTTTATTCCGCTTCGCGCCACGGCGGTGGCATGGTGACGGTGCAGTTTGTCGTCGGCGAGGAATTGGAAAACTCGCTGGTCAAGCTATACGACAAGCTGATGTCCAACATGGACAAGATTCCGCCCGGTGTGTCCCAACCATTGGTCAAACCGAAGGGCGTGGACGATGTGCCGGTGGTGACGTTGACGTTGTGGTCCCACGACGTGGACGACGCGGCGCTGCGCTTGGTGGCGCTGGACGTGATGCAGCGCTTGAAGGAGGTGCCCAACACCTCGCAAAGTTTCATCGTTGGCGGGCGCGCCGAAGAACTGCGCGTCGAGGTGTTTCCCGAACGCTTGGCCGGTTACGGCATCAGCGTCGGCCAGTTGGCGAAAACCATCACCAGCGCAAACTCCGAAACCGATGCGGGTCAGGTTGAATCGTCCGGTTCTAACCTGCAAATCTTCACCGGTTCGTTCCTCACCAAGCCCGAAGACGTGGAACGCCTGATCGTTGGCGTGCATAACGGCAGCCCCGTTTACGTGCGCGATGTGGCGCTGGTCAGCCAAGCCCCGCAGGTGGCGGAAAACCTGGTGCAGTATTTCACCGGCCCGGCCTACGACATGGGCGAAACATTGGCGCCGGTGGGCGCGCCCGCCGTGACCGTTGCGGTCGCCAAGAAAGTCGGCACCAACGGCGTTACGGTCGCCAACGGCGTGTTGGAACAGGTCGAACACCTGAAGGGCCGCATCATTCCCGACAACGTCGAGGTGTCGATCACCCGCAATTACGGCAAAACCGCCAACGACAAGGTCAACGAGTTGATCTTCAAGCTGTTCATCGCGACCGCCGCGGTGACGGTTCTGATCTGGATGTTCTTAGGCTTCCGTGCCGCCGTGGTGGTTCTGATCGTTATTCCGGTGGTGATCCTGGTTACCGTGTTCTCAGCCTGGGTCATGGGCTTCACCATCGATCGCGTGAGCTTGTTCGCGTTGATCTTCTCCATCGGTATTTTGGTCGATGACGCCATCGTGGTGATCGAAAACATCTACCGCCATTGGCTGATGAAGGGCGACGTGGACACCGAAACCTCCGTCGAGGCCGTGGCCGAAGTCGGCAACCCGACGATCCTTGCGACCTTCACCGTGATTGCGGCGCTGCTGCCCATGGGTTTCGTGTCCGGCATGATGGGCCCGTACATGGCGCCGATCCCGGCGCTGGGCTCGGTGGCGATGATCTTCTCGCTGTTCGCGGCGTTCATCTTTACGCCGTGGCTGGCGATGCGAATCCGCCCGAGTATGGACAGTCTCGCCAAGCAGCACCATAAGGAAGAGAAACAGCAGAAACAGTTGGACGGTTTGTTCCGCCGTATATTGGTTCCGTTGATCGAAAGCAAGCTCAAGTACCGCATCTTCCGTCTGTCGATGCTGGGCATCTTGTTTGCCTGTTTCGCGCTGTTCTACACCACGTGGGTGACGGTGAAGATGTTGCCGCTGGACAACAAACCGGAATTCAATGTGGTGGTGAACCTGCCGGAAGGCACCGCATTGCCGGATACCGCCAACGTGATCCAGGCCCTGACCGACCCGCTGTTGCGATTGCCGGAAGTGACGGCGGTGCAGACCTACGCGGGCACCGCCTCGCCGTTCAACTTCAACGGCTTGGTGCGTCACTATTACCTGCGCCAAGAAAGCTGGCAGGGCGATATTCAAGTCCAGCTTCTGGACAAGGCCGATCGTGAGCGCACGTCCCATGAACTGGCCGTGGAAGCGCGTGAGGTCCTGACCCCGATCGCCCAGAGGCTGGGCGCGAAGATCCAGGTTGTGGAAATGCCGCCGGGACCGCCGGTGCTGCAGACCATGGTCGCCGAAGTCTACGGTCCCGACGCCGAAACCCGCCGTCAGGTGGCGCGCGATTTGACCGCCAAGTTCGCCGAAGCGGAAAGCGTGGTCGACGAAGACAACCTGATGCCCGATCCGCACGAAGCGTGGCACTTCATCGTCGATCGCGAAAAGGCGGTGCGCCGCGGCGTGTCGGTGGAAGACATCAACAAGCAGCTCGAAATGGTGATGGGCCGCTACAAGTTGGGCGACGTGAAGATTGGCACCATTTTGGAGCCGCGCTACATCGTCATGCAGGTGCCGATTGCATTGCGCGATCAGTTTTCGCGCCTGGGCCAGCTGCCGATCCCGTCCGTTTCAGGCAATATGATTCCATTGTCCGAGTTGGGCCGCTTCGAGAAGGTCATGGAAGATCCGATCATCTTCCACAAGGACTTGCGCCCGGTGGAATTCGTCACGGGCGAGGTCGCAGGCCGGTTGGCCGCGCCGATCTACGGCATGTTCGAGGTCGAGGACCTGTTGGAAGACTACGTCGCGCCGGATGGGGTGAAGTTGGACTCCTATTATCTCGGCCCGCCTGACGACAGCTTCAAGAGCGCGTTCGAATGGACCGGCGAATGGACGGTGACCTACGAAACCTTCCGCGACATGGGATTGGCCTTTGCCGCCGCGCTGGTGCTGATCTATATGCTGGTGATGTGGGAGTTTGGCAATTTCAAACTGCCGGCCATCATCATGGCCCCGATCCCGTTGACCTTGATCGGCATCATCCCCGGTCACTGGATTTTTGGTGCGGAATTCACTGCGACGTCGATGATCGGTTTCATTGCGCTTGCGGGGATTATCGTGCGCAATTCGATTCTATTGGCGGACTTCTCCAAACGTGCGGTCGAAGAGGGCGTGCCGGTTCAGCAGGCGGTGATCGATGCCTGCCGTGCACGTACCCGTCCGATTATGATCACGGCGCTTGCTTTGGTCGCAGGGTCCAGCGTGATCCTCACCGACCCGATCTTCCAGGGCATGGCGATTTCGCTGATGTTCGGCGTGATGGTCTCGACGCTGTTGACACTGGTGGTGATCCCGCTGAAATGCGCCACTCAGGATCCGGTCAAGGTCTACGGTAGCGCAGGTAGCGATGGTCAGATCAATCCGGCTTTGGCGTGCGCCCCCATAACACCGGTGGCGACGGGACAGATCGATGTGAGCGCTCAGGGCGATACGGACACGGGGTCCAACCCGCTGCGCTATGTTTGGGTCATCCCGGCGATGATCGCGGTCTTTGCCTGGACGGCGCTCAAGACTTTCGTGCAGTGGGTGGGGCGCTGGCCGCTGATCAACAAAATCGTGCCGGTGCTGACCATGGCGTTCTATGCCGTGCGGGCGGTACCGTATTTCATTTATATCTTCTTGAAGGACACCGTCGGCGGCTTGTTCCGCCGTCCGGAACCGCCCGTACCCGCCCCGGCATCTGCGCCGCAACCCGAGGTCAAGGCGGAACTTAAACCGGAGCCGCAACCCGCGCCCAAGACCGAGCCCAAACCAGAAGCGAAGAAAGAAACGAAATCTGAGCCGAAACCGGCTGCGAAAACCGCTTCTGCGAAAAAAGCTCCGGCCAAGAAAGCGTCGACGAAAAAAGCACCGGCGAAAAAACCAGCCGCGAAGAAGCCGACCACAAAGAAACCGGCGGCGAAAAAGGCGGCGACTGAGAAAGCTCCGGCGAAAAAGGTGGCGACTGAGAAAGCCCCGGCGAAAAAGCCGGTTGCGAAGGCAACCCCGGCGCAAAAAGCTCCGGCGAAGAAAGCGCCTGCCAAGGCAACTTCGACAAAACCCGCAGCGCCCAAGCCGGCCGCCCAAAAACCCGCGAAGAAGCCCACCGCGAAAAAGGCGGCAACGCCTAAGCCTGAGGCTCCGAAGCCTGCGGCGAAGAAAGCGCCAACACCCAAAACCAAAACGTCTCAGTCCGAGACGCCCAAGGTGCCGGAGCGCTCCAAGCCGAAAGTCCGGCCCAAGGGTAAGCGTCGCGGTATCCGGCTCAAGACCATGCCGGGTCAAGACGGTGACGGTTCAGGCGAACAATAAGGTGGCGACCATGACCAATGACAGCAGCGAAAGGAACTGGAGCATGCGTACGAAGCTGATGATGAGCGCTTTGATGTTGACGCTCCCAGCGGGCGCAATGGCCCAAGAAACGACCCAGCCCACAGAAGGCGCGGTTCCGTCGGCTGAGCAGGCCCAAACCCAAGTTCCGCCTGCGCCGCAAGGCCCGTTCTTCTCGCGTGGCTTGGTGGGGCAGGACGGCACCAACATGCCGGGCTTTCCGCCGATGGGCTTCGATCCTATGACGGGTGTTGCACCCACCGCGCCCGCAGCGCCAGGTGAAGGCGTAAGCCCGCCCGTGGCGGCGCCAGTGTATCCCGGTCCCGCGCATCCGGGCAACCGTTTCGCCCAGGACATGGCCAACACCTTGGCCAACACACTTGGTGGGGACGCCGAGGTCGATATCCGCGTGCGTGGCCGCACCGGTCTGGGCGGTACGGGACGCGGGGGGCAAGGCTGGGGGCCCAACTTCATGCACGGTGTACCCTATGGCATGCCCTACGGCCAAGGTTATGGCGCGCCCTATGGCACGCCTTTCAATACCTATGCCCCTGGTATGCCGCAGCAACCGCAATACCCGTCGCAACCGGTGCCGGGTGCGGCCCCAGGCACGGCTATGCCGGGCAGTCCGGCCACGGCTCCGGGTGTGAATGTGGTTCCGCAGACCCCGACCCAGATGCCCACGCAGATTCCGGCACCGCAGGCCCCTGTACCTCAGGCCCAAGCGCCGCAGGCTCAAGCGCCTCAGACTCAAGCGCAGCCCACCGCACCGCAAGCATCGCAGCAAAATCCGGGCGGGTTCTCGTGGATGCCGAAAAACTTCACCATACCCAATCCGGGCAACTTCTTCAGCCAAGGGTCGCAAGCGCCCGCACAGTCACACGTGCAGCCGCAAGTCCCGACCCAACCGTCGCAACCCGACTGGGTGAAACAACAGCGCGAAGCGGCGGAAAAGCGTCAAGCCGAAGCGCAAAAGCGTCTAACGGAAATGCAACAACGTCAGGGCAGCGTTTATGGACGCGGTTTCGCCCCCCAAGGCCAGCCTTTCGGCCAGGGCTATGGTGCGCCCTACGGCGCCCCTTACGGCACGCCGTTTGGGTACGCCCCGCAGGCACCCGCCCCGGCGCAAAATGCAGCCCCCACGGCTGACGATAAGAAATGATGACTTTGAATGAGGAAAGACCTGGCGATGACTAACCGTTTGGCACTGGTGGGAGCAATTTTCGCGGCGGTAAGTGCTGCGTGCCCGTCCGTGGCCGTGGCGGACAATCCCTGGCGCTCGCCACAAACGCACAGTGGTGGCTATATGACACCGCCCACGCCGACGCCCGCGCCGGATCCTTTGCCGACAACGCCCGAGTATCTGCCCAATCTGGGAAATTACCCCCCGTTGGACGGCCGTTTGCACAGCGAAGAGGAAAACAAGCCGGTAGCTCCTCCTGCCGCGGGAGGACACACGGGTTATGTCAGTCCCTACGGCTATAGGGGCGGCTATGGTTCGCCCTACGGATATGGGAGCGGTTATGGTTTGCCGTACGGATATAGTGGGGCGCCGCATCTGGGCGGTCTTGGATATCCCGGCCTCGGAGGATTGGGGGGGTACCCCTATGACGGCGGCTGGGGCAACCCGTACGGCGGCAGCTTGTGGCCGGGCCTTGGCGGGATGAACAGTGGACCCTTGAACTGGATGCCGTTTTGGTAAGGCGGATGTTTGAGGGCTGAAGAGTTTGGGCCGAGAGGTCCGATGCGGGTTATGGAGCTTCCCCTCTCCATCATCCGTTGTTGAAAGCAGGGGAACAAAAAGTGAAGCACAAGGAGTACTGGAATATGAACGCGACCAAAATGATGAAGGTCTTGGCAGTGGCCGGTGTGGCCGTTGTCGGTACTGTTGCCGCTAACGACGCGTCCGCTTGGGGCTGGGGTCCCGGCTGGGGCGGCGGCCCGTGGAACAACAACGGCTGGGGCAACAACAACGGCTGGGGTAATGGCTGGGGCGACGGCGCCGGCGACTTCTCCATGAGCTTTAGCGGCCGTGGTTCCGGCAACAGCAACATGTACAACGGCTACAACGGCTACAACGGCTACGGCTATGGCCCCTACGGCTATGGCGCTCCGTATGGCGCTCCGTACGGTTACGCTCCGTATGGCATGCCTTATGGCGCTCCGGTGGCTCCGGCTGCTCCGGCGGCTCCGGCGGCTCCGGCCCAATAAGGCCTTATCGGTTGGATGGGAAGCACTGCTCTCGGGCGGTGCTTCCTGCCCGCCCTCGTAGAGACTTCAATTCGTTAAGAACAATAACAATACCAGGGAAGAGCTTGTCATGCGTATTTCGACGACATTCATTGCGGCGCTTTTGAGCATCGGGTTTTTATCGCTGCCCGCCGCCGCACAAGGCAAGAAGCCCTTCACCGCCGTCGCCGTGCAGTCCATGAAAGGGCAGTCGGCGCAAGAAGCCCGGGTTTTCGTGGATGGTACCAAGACCCGTATCGAATCCACCGATCACGGACGCAAGGTGGTGCGCATATCCCTGCCCGAACAACGCGTCATGCGGATCCTCTTTCCCGAAGACAAGGTATACGCGGAAACCAGCATTCCGGCCGATGTTCAGACCCCGGTGATTGACAATGATACCCCCTGTCCTCCGATGGATGGCTTGACGTGCAAGAAAATCACGGATGCCAAATTCGGCGATATGGATGTGGAACAATGGCAACAGCATCATGCACCGTCCAAGACGTCCTCGACGTTGTGGTGGGAACCGGTGCGCAAGATGATCGTGCGTCAGGAATTTCCCGATGGCGCCGTGATGCAGTTGACCCCGGCGGGGACCGTTGATTTCCACGGGCGCCAGGCGGAGCGTTGGGACATCGCCTTTGCCAGGGCGGACGGCAAAGTCACCCAGTCTTACCAGTTAGTGGACACCGAAGTCGGCATCGTCGTCAAAAAAGAAAATCCGGAACTGGGTATGTCGCAGGAGTTGCGCGACTTGAAAATCGTTAACAGCGAAGCCGGCTGGTTCGAAGTTCCGGCGGGGTATCAGCGTATCGAACCGTCGCAGATGCCACAGCGTTGAAGGTGGGCGAACAAGCTTTTTAAGGATCTGGACATGATCACAGTGGTTGGAAATCTGAAAGGAGGCACGGGCAAGAGCACCGTGGTGTTCAACCTCGCGCTATGGCTCGCGACTTCCGATCAACCGGTGACACTGTGCGATCTCGATCCGCAAAACACGCTGCGCGACGCCATCGATGTGCGTGTCGAGGAAGGCTATGAGCCGACCGTCTCCGTGTTCGGTTCAATCCCCAAGAAGCCGTCCGGCAACGTCATCATCGATATCGGATTGTCCGACATGGAAGCCGCGCGCGGCGCCTTGGCCCGCGCCGATCGTGTGCTGATCCCGGTCACCCCATCGCAAGCCGACGTATGGGCGACGCAGCAGTTTCTCACCATCATCGACGAAAGCACACGCGCCAACCGGGTCAAGCCGGAAATCTACGCCTTTATCAACCGCGCCGACACACATCCCGCCGCGACCGAAAATGCGGAAACCCAGGAGGTTCTGCAGCAGATTCCGGGTCTCGCGGTGCTGGATCACTCGCTCGCACAACGCATGGCGTTCCGCCGTTCCTTCAGTGAAGGGCTGGGCGTCTTCGAATTGGAACCCCGCGGCAAGGCCGCGATGGAGTTGAACGCATTGGCCGAGACGCTTTACGGATAAAGCGCCCGGTAAAACTGGAGACATCACATGCCTGTTATTCGTTGGATCATGAACCATCTGGTTATCGTGTTCGTCACCGTTCTGGTGGTTGCCGGTTTGGTCTACCAGGATGAAATCGAACAAGAGCTCGTGCAATTGGGTGTGATGGGCCAGCCCGGTGAAGAGTACCAAGAAAGCGAAACCGAAACTGCGGTTGTATCCACGAGCGAAGCTGGCAAAAAAGCGAACGAGGCTCCCGCGGCTTCGGCGCAGATGCCGACCAGCCTGACGTCCGCACCGACGCCTGCGCCCGCACCTGCGCCCCAAGCCGCGCCGGTGGAAGAAAAAGCCGCCGCGCCCGTGGTCCAGGTCGAACCTCCGGCTCAACCCAAAACGCCGGCCGAAGCCATGGCCCTGAGCCAAACCAAGATGGCCGAAGCGCAAGCCCAGGTTCAGGCTAAGCAGGCCGAAGCCCAGGCCAAACGCCAGGAAATGCAAGCTCAGGCCGAAGCGAAGCGTCAGGAGGTTGAAGCCAAGCGCCAAGAAAAACAGGCCGAGGCTGAAACCAAGCGTCAGGAGATCGAAGCTGAAGCCGCCGCAAAGCGCCAGGAAGCTCAGGCCAAGGCCCAAGCCGAAGCGAAGAAGGCGCAGGAAGCCGCGCTCAAAGCTCAGGCCGAAGCGCAAAAGGCTGCCGAGGAAGCCGCTGCTAAGGTGCGTGAAGAACAGGCGCAAGCCGCGGCGGAAGCCCGTGCGGCTCTGGAACAGGCTCAGGCCGAGGCCCGCAAGGCCCAAGCCGAAGCCCAAGCTGAAGCGCAGAAGGTCCAGGCTGAAGCCCAAGCCCAAGCACGGAAGATGCAAGCGGAAGCACAAAAGGTTCAGGCCGAAGCCCTGGCTCAGCGGCCCACACCGCCTCAAATACCACAAACGCTGCCCCAAATGCCTCAGGCGTCGCAGCCCGCCATGACGCCGCGCCAAGCTCAAACGGACGCATTGCAGACGCGCGAACAGGCCATGGCCGAATACCGTGCGCGCCAGAAAGCCGCCTATGAACAAGCGCAAAAGCAAGCCGAGGCCCGCGCCAAGGCTCAGGCCGAAGCCCGCGCCCAGTATCAGGCGCAGCAAGAGAAGATGCGGGCCCAGTATCAGGCACGCCAACAGGCGCAACGTCCTGCTGCAGAGCCCGCTCAGCCGAAACTCGACGCTGCGTTGATGGAAAAATGGGCCGCTGCGCGCACCGCATACTGGCAGCGTGATTTGAGTAAGGCCGAAGAGCTGTATAAAGGTTTGCTGGATACCACGGAACTGGCGGACATCGCCGGTGAGCTCGGCAACATTTATTTCATGCAGCGCCGTTACAAGGACGCCGCCGATATGTTCTATGAAGCGGGCCTGCGTTATTTGAACAGCGACAGCCCGATGGCGGTGCGTTCCGTCATGGGTACGCTCTATCGTCTGGACCAGAACAAAGCCAATGAACTGCGCGCCAAGATGCAAGAAATGCATCAGGCTGCCATGGACAAGGCCGCCGCCGCCGGGCAAGCCGCGTCGCAACCGTCCGCCGAAGGCGCGCCGACCTATTGAGCGCTGCGTAAAAAGGAAGGAACGAAGACATGTCGTTTATCAGAAATATCTTCGCGATCATTGGCGTATTGGCGGTGATTGGCGTTCTTGCAGCAACTCCGTATATGCTGGAAGTCAGAAGCAAGTTTGCGGAGTTCGATGAAAAGGCTGTCGAGACTTATCTCGATATGTTCAACAAGATTCTTGAGACCGGCAACGCTGCCGAGGCGACCGTGTGGAAGACCCAGGTCAGCGAAGATTTGAGCGTTGAGGATGTGGAAGAAACCATTCGTTTCGTCGCCAACGAACACAATATCATGAATGTTGGCGAATTGCCGCTGTACAGGCAGGTCCAGGCGATGAGTGGTGAGCCCTACCGCTTCGTGAAGATTTACATGTTCTGCAACGCGCTGACCGCGGCGCAGATGTTGGAATATTCCGACGCCTACTCGGCTTACTTGCCGTGTCGCCTGTCCCTGGTTGAGGACAAGCAGGGTAAAATGTGGATTTACACCTTGAACATGGACCCGATGATCCATGGCGGCAAGCCGCTACCGCCGGATTTGAAGGCCGAGGCCTTGAAGGTCAAGGAAATCATGCTCGACGTGTTGGCGCGTGGCGCAAGCGGCGACTTCTAAGTCCCGTAACGTAGAGTCCGATGGAGTAAAAACATGCTGTTTCGCAAGCCGAATGCGACATTGACGGAACGCCTCAACAATTTGGAAACGCACCTCAAAGAGGAGCATCCGGACCTGATGGAGGTGTTGCCGACCTACCGCAAATTGGACCGGGTACTTTACCGGTTGGGCTTGCTGACGGATGACGAATCGCTCGCCACCCGCATCACCTGGTGGCCGTTGATCAGTGTGTTGGGCACGTTTTCCTCGGGTAAATCCACATTCATCAACTTTACGCTTGGCGAAAAGTTGCAACGTACCGGCAACCAAGCGGTGGACGATAAGTTCACCGTGGTTTGCTATTCCCACCAGGAAGGCTCGCGCACTCTGCCGGGCACCGCGCTCAACAACGATCCGCGCTTTCCGTTTTTCCGCATCGGCGAGGAAATCGAAAAGGTGGCGGAGGGCGAGGGCCGGCGCATCGATACCTATCTGCAGATCAAAACGTCTTCCACCGAGGGCCTGCGTGGGCGTACCTTGATCGACTCTCCCGGTTTCGATGCCGACGACCAGCGCCGTTCCACCTTGCGCCTGACGGACCACATCATCGACATATCCGATTTGGTGCTGATTTTTTTCGACGCACGCCATCCGGAACCGGGTGCGATGCAAGATACGCTGGCACATTTGGTGTCCAAGGCCTGTGGACGCGCAGACTCCACTAAGTTCGTGTACATCTTGAACCAGATCGACACCACCGCACGTGAAGACAATCCCGAAGAGGTGGTGGCTGCGTGGCAGCGCGCCTTGGCGCATTCGGGTGTGACCAGCGGGCGCTTCATGTGCATCTACAACGAAGAAGCGGCGGTGCCCATCGAAGACGACGCCTTACGCGAACGCTACCAGCGCAAACGCGACGAAGACATGGCGGAAATCAACCGGCGTATGGACGAGGTCGAGATCGAACGCGGTTACCGCGTCATCAGTTCCCTCGAAGATGTCGCGCGGCGCATCGAAACGGATGCCATTCCCGCGATCGAAGACGCCGTCGCGCGCTGGCGGCGGTTGGTCGTGATCGGCGACCTGCTCGGCGTCGGTGTGACCGTCGGTTTGATCGCTGCCGCGATGAATTTGCTGGGTATGGACGCCTTCGGATCCGCCTACGACACAGTGATGGGCTCCGCCGTGAGTATGATCGCCGTTGCCGCCGCCATCGGCGTGTTGGCTCTGTCGTGGCATTACACGGTGCGCAATATGGCGGCGAAGTTCTTGGGTGCGAAGCTGTCGGCCCGTTTCGGCGATCATGAACTGAATCTTAAGAATGCCTTCTTTAAAAATACGCGTATGTGGCACAGCGCCTTCACCAGCGGCATCGCCGGCTGGGGGAATGGCACACGCAAGATGATCAGCGAAGTTCTGGGCGCCATAGAAGGGCACATCCAACGCTTGAACGACCAACACACTGATCCGTCGGGACGGAAAGCTGCTGAAGCGGTGGCGCGCGCAGCAAGTGCTGCGATCGAAGTGACCACCGAGGAAAAGCGGATCGAAACGGGGCTGGTGGCCAACAAATCCGAACAGGTTCTCCCCTCGGAGCCTGTCAAGAATGAATCGGTCAAAGCGGCATCGGCGGAGTGATGATGGTCCTTGTGGCCGGAGGGATATCTCGCCGGTGAACAAGGGCTAATAAGGATAAGGAACGGGGTAGGACGATGTACAGACGAGTGAACAATAGCCGATACATCGTTGCCGGCATTAGCGGGATCGTGATCGTGATGAGCGTCTTCACGTACCTGGTGTGGGGCATCGCCAATCAAATCGATACGATGACCCAAACCATTGTCCGCATGGGCGACAACATGAACACCATGACCGAAGTGCAAAAGGTCATGGTTCAGGATATCGGCGCCATGTCGGCGAACATCGCGACCATCCAGCAGTCCGTGCATGGCATGGACAACCAATTGGCTGCTGTGTCGCACAATATGGCGTTGATCACCGGATCGACCCAACACATGAACGCCAACATGGCGCGCATGAGCCAAGATGTGGGCCGTTCGTCGCAAATGTTTTCGTCACCGATGCAGTATTTCTGGAATATGTGGTGATCTGCGCCGGAACGTAGGCGATGTATGAAAAGGTGCGGGGGCTTAGGCGAGTTTGAGAAGCTTGAGCAACCCGCGTTTTTCTTCGGGCGGTTGCGGAATGTATTGCTCGATAATCTTGGTGACGGATCTGCCCTTCACCTCCATGTGCCCGTCCATCTCTTGTTCATAGAGAAACTCCGCCACCGGCAAGATTGCCTCGCGCACGTAATCGGGTGCGAACATTTCTTTGGCGCGGTCTTCCAATTCGAACAGGATTTCTTCGCTATCGACTTCGTCTTCGACGGACAAGCCGGCGAGGATGCGTGAAATTTCATCGATACGCGAAATGTCGCCGGCACAGCAAGAGGTGCTGCCGCAGATGGTTTCTTCGGCAATTTGCCCGCCGAACAATTCCAACGCCCGGTTTTCGAGAATATCCATAAAAGAATCCCAGCTGTGGCTGATGAACTTCTTTTCCGCGATGGTCATTGGCGGGCGCGGCAACATGCGCACCGAGACGATCTTTTGACGCAACAGATACGCGGTGATGGTGTGCCCGGCTTCGTACACTGATAGGCGGAAAGTATCGTCGCCGCAGCGTTCATGGGATGCCCGTAGATTATTCATGTCCTCAACCTTGCCACAGTATCGATGAGAATCGATTTGTTATGATTATTGGGCGAATTATACCCCAAAGCGCATATGAGCACATGCGAATTTTAGAGAATGATTAATAAGATGGTCTGGTTGGTTGCGTAATTTCGAACCAATACTACAAATGTGCGGTGGCGATAGTTATTGTGCAGGTGCGTTAGAGGGACGGGTTTTAAGATTTGTGCGTCGCCCACCAATGTTGCAGCTGATCGAGTTCGCACGCCAAAGTCGCGCCCATACCGCCGCTGAAGGTTTCCCAAGAGGCCTGCTCGCTTTTGGGGACGGAGACCACGGTGGGGATGCCTTCGGCCATCACCGCCAGAAGTTCATCGGACAGCCCGCCGCCGTCTTTTTCGTGTTTGCCGAATTTTTCCACCACCACGATGTCGGCGCGCTCAGTCAGGGCACGGCGCAGACTCATGGACGCTTCGGCCAGTTGGCCCAAATCCAGGCTGCAGATTTTGTTGTCGAGTTCGTATTGGGTGGGGCGGACCAAAGCGACATGCGTTCCGGTTTTGATGTCGATGGCGTCCACCCCGCACCCGATAGCGTCGGGACTCAAATCCTTTGGTGTTTCCTGCAAGATACCATGGACGTTGACGCCCGAAGCCTTGAGCTCCGCGACGAACCTTTTCATCACGTCGCGGATGGCTTGGCCGCGTTCATAAACGACGCCGGCGATGGCTGGATCGGACATAACGCATGGTCCCGGACTGGTGCCGGGCCAGTATAAAGCTTCATTTGAGGGTTCGAAAGGTCTCCCCGTCGAAACTGTCGACTTGCACCACGTCGTTGCGTGCGGCCTCGGAATCAAAAATCAAACCCGCTTCTTGCGTGCTGAGAATGCCTATATCCCGGGCCGCATGGGCCATGGCGGTAACGTTGTCCTTGACAATACGGCCGTCGCGCCGCGCTTGCTCCACCTTTGCCCGCGCCGGGCGGGACAGATTGATTTTGGAAAGGGCTTGCTCCAAAGCCCCCAGACCGGGCTCGCTATCGCTGGGAATGAAAATGTCCCGGGTTAGGTCGTCCCGCACGCGCCCGTCCGCAGCCATGACAGCGGCGCTGACAGCATTGATCTCAGCGTCCGTCAGCGGCGGATGTTTGGTGCCGAAAGGAAAGGCGATCAGTTCCGCCATGTTGGCGGCCGCGCGGCTCGGTAGATTGGCGAGCACGCCGATCATCGCGCTTTCGGCTTCATGCAGCGCTTTCGCCATGGTCCATTCCAACAAAGGACGGTGCGCATCGGGTTCACCGTCATCGTGAAACCGTTTCAGGGCGCAACTGCTTAGGAATAGCCACGCGAAAGCGTCGGCGTAGCGGCCCGAGAGGTGTTCCTTGCGCTTGAGCGCACCGCCCATGGTCATGAGGCCAATGTCGGCGATCAAGGCGAAAGCCGCGCTAAGCCTTTCCAGATTTTTGTAGTGCTTGGCCTCGCGTCGGTCCACACCTTGCGGTGCGTCGATGAACAACCCGCCGGTTGCGGCCATCACGAACGCACGCATGGCGTTGCGTTCTACATGATTGAAGTGCCCGAACAGCGCGATGTCGAAGGCCTTCACATCCTTGGCGGCGGCGGCGTCAAGCTCGCGTTGGGCGAACGGGTGGCAGCGCATCGCGCCCTGTCCGAACACGATCAAGGAGCGGGTGAGAATGTTCGCGCCTTCTACCGTGATGCCGATGGGGATGGAGATATAGGCTCTGGAAAAGATGTTCCGGGGCCCCCGGATGATCGCCGCACCCGCGTGAATGTCCATGGCGTCGTTCAGGCACAAGCGCATGCCTTCGGTCAAATACGCCTTGGCGATGGCCGACGACACGGATGGGCGTTCGCCTGCGTCCACTGCACCCGCGCCGAGCGTGCGCACCGCGTTCATAAAGTACGTGTGCCCGGCGATGCGTGCGATGCGCTCCGCCACGCCTTCGAACTTGCCGATGGACAGGCCGAATTGTTCGCGCACGTGGCCGTAAGCGGTGGTCGCGCGGCACGCCAACTGCGCTGCGCCGACGGACAGCGATGGCAGGGAGATGCCGCGTCCGGCCGCCAACGTTTCCATCAGCATGCGCCAACCACCGCCCGCTTGGTCCGGTCCACCGATGATGAAGCTGAGCGGCACGAACACGCCTTCGCCGCGGATCGGACCGTTTTGAAACGGCACGCCCATGGGGTCGTGGCGCTCGCCGATGTCGACCCCCGGTGTGCCGCGGGGAACCAGAGCGCAGGTGATGCCGATATCCTCCTGATCCCCCAACAAATGGTCCGGGTCGTACAGGCGGAAGGCGAGGCCAATCACCGTGGCGACCGGGGCCAACGTGATATAGCGTTTGTTGAAGGTGAGCCTCATGCCCAAAACCTCTTCGCCCTGCCACATGCCTTTGCACACCACACCCCGGCTTTGACCGTTGGCGGCGTCGGAACCGGCGTTGGGCTCAGTCAGGGCGAAGCATGGAATATCCCGGCCGTCGGCTAGGCGGGGTAGATAATGATCCTTTTGTTCGTCCGTGCCGTAATGCATCAGTAACTCGCCGGGACCGAGGGAGTTTGGCACCATCACGGTGACGGCGGCGGTGACGGAGCGGCTGGCGATTTTCGCCACCACGGCGGAATGCATTTGCGCGGAAAAGCCCAGGCCGCCATGTTCTTTGGGGATGATCATGCCGAAGAAGCCGTTGGCCTTGATGAAAGCCCATACTTCGGGGGACAAATCACGCTCGTTGGCGACTTGCCAGTCGTCCACCATTTGGCAAAGCTCCTGCACCGGGCCGTCGAGGAAGGCTTGTTCCTCGGCGCTGAGCGATTGCGTTTTGAACTCCAACAGTTTCGACCAGTCGGGCTTGCCGGAAAATAGCTCGCCTTCCCACCATACGCTGCCCGCTTCCAGGGCGATGCGTTCCGTTTCCCCCATGGCGGGCAGAATGCGCGCGATCATGCCCATCAATGGCCGGGTCACGATGGTCCGGCGCACCAGGCGCACGCCGAACACCACCGCCAGAGTGGTGTAGACGATAAACACCACGCCGAAAACTGTGACGCTTTCTATCCCGGACACAAACCAAGCGAACAAGATCAGGCCGACGCCTTGCACCCATGCGAAATAGCCGCGCCCCATGAACGTCAACGCAACGAACAACGCGGCGGCGATGAAGATCAATAAGGTTGGCAGATAAACGGACATGGGAGGTCTCCTGGTATCAATTCCGCATGTTCAATTTCTGAGGGGCTTGCCGGTTTTCAACATGTGCGCCACCCGGTCACGGGTCTTGGAAGTTTTGGCGAGTTTGACGATGGCATCGCGTTCCAGCTTCAACACGCCGGCTTCATTCACGGTATCCAGCATGTCGGTGTTGCCGCCGGACAACACGAACGCCAACTCATGGGCGATGGTGGCGTCGTGAGGGGTGGCAACGCCCTTGTTGATGAAGTCGCGCACCGCAAGTTTCAGCGCCGTCGCCCCGCTGGGACCGGGCAGGTGCATGTCCACCGGTGTGGGCGGGATGTAATCCTTCGCCAATTCCAGCATCCGCGCCTTGGCGGCAGCGAGCAAGCGGTCCTGATTCATCACCACATGGTCGCCGGGGCGCAGGACCATCATGTCCTTAGCCTCATAGGCGGATTTGGACACTTGCGCGGTGGCGATGGTCTCGAACGCCTTCATCACCGGCGGCATGGGGCCGCCCGGGCAATTTTTGGCCACGCTCCAGCGGCTGAGCAGTTCTTTGCAACCACCCCAGCCGGGCACGATGCCGACACCCGCTTCGATCAAGCCGGTATAGGTTTCCGCATGCGCGTCGATGGCGTCGCAATGCAGCAGCACTTCGCATCCACCGCCGAGCGCCATACCACTGGGCGCGCCGACCACGGGGAAGGGTGCGCTTTTTAAGTTGCCGAAGGTTCTCTGCCCGTAACGCACGATCATGCGGATCAGTGGCCACAAGCGCAGCTTGGACGTGATCAGCAGCATGGCGATGTTGGCGCCGACGGAAAAATTACGTCCTTCGTTGTGGATCACCAGTCCCTTGAAGCCGCGCTTGGGCAACTCACGCCGGGACCAGTTCATCAGGCTGAGGATGAAAGGATTGAGTGAATTCATCTTGGAATGGAATTCCAGGCACGCTACGCCGTCGCCCAAATCCCAGATGCTGGCCGACGTATTGTGCTTCACGGGGAGGCTTTGGCGCTTGATGTCCGCCAGCAACAGCACGCCGTCCGGGCGTTTGACGGGACGATACCGGCCATCATACGCCAAGTATGTGAGTTGACCGGCGTCGGTCTGATAGAAGGTGCGCCCAGCGGCGCTTCGTAACAGCTCCGGAACGGGCCGTCCTTCGGCAGTGAATTGACGTTCTAGCCACTCTGCGCCGATCCGGTCGATCAGCTCGAACGGGCCCCATTTCC
Organism: Magnetovibrio sp.; assembly: GCA_028281525.1. Classification (GTDB taxonomy): domain Bacteria; phylum Pseudomonadota; class Alphaproteobacteria; order Rhodospirillales; family Magnetovibrionaceae; genus Magnetovibrio. The sequence continues at coordinate 47,184 of JANQJR010000013.1, read as the reverse complement.
AGTTGTAGCCGAGCCGCATGGCGCGATCCACGGCCTCGACATGATCCGATATCTGCGGAGCCAAGTGCGCTGCGTAACTCAAGGTTTGCGATACGACAGACCAGGCGTAACGGCCTTCGGCGCTGTCGTGGCACAGGGTGGCGCGCGGGCCATGCTTGCGTGCGGCTTCGGCGGCTTCGATCTTGGGGCGTTTGGCCGGCGCGTACGCGCCGGTGCCCAAATCGATGGCTTCTTTCACTTTCTGTCCGTCGTCCGTGTTCAGTCGGTAAAATCCACCACGGCCCTTGCGGCCGGTGTAGCCGTCTTCGATCATTTTCGCGAGCAGCTCCGGCGCGTCGCCCAGGGCATGAAACGCGTCGCCGTCCGGCAAGGTGGTTTTGAAGCTGTTCAGAATGTGCGGCATCAGGTCTAGCCCCACCAGGTCCAACAAACCGAATACCCCGGTTTTCGGCACGCCCATGGGGCGGCTCAAAACGGCGTCGGCCTGTTCGATGCCGATCCCGTGTTTGATCGCTTCGGTGACCGCGCACTGCAGCCAGAAGGTGCCGATACGGTTGGCGATGAAGCCGGGTGTATCCTTGCAGTGCACGATGCTTTTGCCCATGGCGCGATCCGCGAAGTCCTGGATGCGGGCGCTCGCGAATGAATCCGTGTGCGCGCCGGTGACGATTTCCAGCAAGCGCATATAGCGGGGTGGGTTGAAGAAATGCGTGATCAGGAAATAGGGACGGGTTTCCACCGCCATGCCTTCAACCAATTGCGAAAGCGGAATGGTCGAGGTGTTGGACGACAGCACCGCGCCCGGTTTCATCTTCGGGGCGAGTTGGCGGTAAAGCTCTTTCTTGACGTCCAGGCGTTCAATCACCGCCTCGATGATCCAATCGCAGTCCTCCACATGGCCGATATTGTCCAGCGTGCCAGGCGTGATGCGTTTTGCGAAGCTGGGGTGCATCAGCGGCGCGGGTTGGGTCTTCAACATCTTTTGCACGGCATTCGCGGCGGCGTCTTCGACCACGTCCAAAAGGATCACATCCGCACCCGCATTGGCCGCATGGGCGGCGATGCCCGCGCCCATCACGCCTGCGCCGATGACGCAGACTTTTTGGATCGGCTCATAAGGGGCTTTGGTCATGACACACCCTCCAGCACGGTGGCGATGCCCTGGCCGCCACCAATGCACTGGGTCGCTAGGGCCCAGCGGCCTTGGGTGCGGTTCAGAATTTGCGCGGCCTTGCCGGTGATGCGCGCACCGGTCGCGCCCAGCGGATGACCCAGCGCGATAGCACCGCCGTCAATGTTGACTTTGTCGATGTTGAGGCCCAAGTCGCGGATCGATGCCAGGGACTGGCTTGCGAACGCTTCGTTGAGTTCGACCACATCCAGATCATCGACGCTGATGCCCGCGCGCTTCAGCGCTTTCTGGCTTGAGCCCACCGGGCCGATGCCCATGATTTCCGGTTGACAGCCGGAGACTGCGAAGGCTTTGACGTAAGCCAGCGGCTTGAGACCTTCGCGCTCGGCAAAGGCTTCGGTGGTGACCAATACGGCGCTGGCGCCGTCGGTGAGCGGGGAGGCCGTGCCCGCCGTCACGGTACCGCCTTCCTGGAATGCCGGTTTCAAGCCTTCCAGGGCATCTAATGTGGTGTCTTCCCGGATGCAACCGTCCACCGCGACCACACCGTCAGCCCCTTTGATGGGGACGATTTCGTCCATGAAATGTCCGGCGGCTTGTGCGGCTGCGGCCTTGTGCTGGCTGGCGAGCGCGAAACTGTCCTGTTCCGCGCGGCCGAGGCCGTATTTGCGCGCGACATTTTCCGCCGTCTCGCCCATGCCCATGTAGGCGCCTTCCATGCGTTCGGTGAGACCCGGGTGGGGCAGGGGATTGAAGCCGGTCATGGGGATGCGGCTCATGCTTTCGACGCCCGCGCAGATGTAGGCCTCTCCCGCGCCCATCTGCATCGCGCCCGCGGCCATGTGGATGGCTTGCATGCTCGATCCACAGAAGCGGTTGACGGTCACGCCCGCGACATGCAGCGGCAGATCGGCGAGGAACCCGACCAACCGCGCAACGTTGAAGCCTTGCTCACCTTCCGGGAACGCGCAGCCCATGATCAGGTCTTCGATCAGGGCGGGGTCGGCATGGGTACGCTCCAACAGCCCGCGCACGACCTGCGCGACGATATCGTCCGGGCGGGTGCGCGCCAGCGCGCCTTTGTGCGCCACGGTGAAGGGGGAGCGGGCGAAGCCGGCGATGACGATGGGGACTGCTGGGGAGGCCGTTGGGGATACCATGGTTCAGCTCCTCTCTTGTCGGCGTGCGGAGTTGAGTTCCGCGCGCAGCGCGTCCAGTTCGGCGCTGGCGTCCAGGCGGATGTGTTCGACCCGCTGGATCATGTCTTGAATCTGATTTCTGGACGTGGCGGATAGGCGCTCCTTGATTTCGTCCAAGGACATGCCGATGCGCTTGCAGCGCAGAATCACGGCTAGCTTTTGCACGCTGATATCGGTGAACACGTAGGTGCGGCCCGCGCGCATGGGCTCCAGCAGGCCTTTTTCCATATACAGGCGCACCGCACGCGGTGTGGTGTCGCAAGCGTGTGCCAGGTCTTCGACGGAATAGAGCTTATCCATGACGCAGCTCCTGCAGTGGTTGGGCTTCTCGGCGCTTTTGCGCTTCTTCTTCCACCAATTCCTTTTTGGACAATTTGCCGATTAGGGTTTTCGGCAACTCGTCACGCAGTTCGATCTCTTCGGGGCGTTCCAAGGGATTGAGGTGTTCTGTGCAGAACGCCATCAAATCCTCCGGCCTAGCCTTTGCGTCCTCCGCCAACTTAACGAAGGCCTTAGGCGTTTCTCCCCGGTAGCCGTGCGGAATGGCGATGACCACGGCTTCCAAAACGTCGGGGTGTTGATAGAGCGCGTCTTCGATGACGCGCGGATAAACGTTGTAACCGCCGCACAGGATCACGTCCTTCATGCGGTCGGTGAGGAATACGTAACCGTCCTCATCCAGGTGACCGACGTCGCCGGTGCGCAGCCAATGGCCTTCCAGAACGTCCAGGGTTTCCTCCTCGCGTCCCCAGTACCCGGCCATCACTTGTGGGCCGCGCACCACCACCTCGCCGCGCTCGCCGATGGGCACGGTGCGCGCCTTGTTGTCGAGATCGCGAATTTCCACATGTGTGCCGGGCAACGGAATGCCGATGGCGCCCGGTTTGTTGTCGCCCCATGGCGGATTGCAGCACACCACGGGGGAGGCTTCGGTTAAGCCGTAGCCCTCCACCAGCACGCAGCCGGTCAACTTCTCGAACGCATGTTTGATTTCGACCGGCAGGGGCGCGCCGCCGGCGATGCAATGGCGAATTGAGGTCAGGTCGTAACGGTCCAGGTTTGGGTGGTTGCTGATGGCGCCGTAGATGGTCGGCACGGCGGGGAACAGGCTCGGGCGTTTTTCATGGATGGTTTTCAGCACCTGATCCAATTCGAAACGGGGAAGTGCGATCAATTTTGCGCGGATGCGCAGGCCCAGACACATCACCACCGTCATGGCGAAAACATGGAAGAACGGCAGAACGGCGAGGATGCTTTCGCCGTCCGGATCGTCGTCGGTGAGCCAACCGCGCACTTGTTCGGTGTTGGTGATGATGTTGCTGTGCGTCAACATCGCGGCTTTCGGCGTGCCGGTGGTGCCGCCGGTGTATTGGAACAAGGCGATGTCGCTGAGCGGGTCGATCTCGACCGGGTCGTAGTTGCCCAAGTTCTTGGTCAACCAGGAAAACGGCAGATTTTGTAGATTGTGAGGTGGGGCAGCGATTTCGCCACGTTTGAACACCTGGAATAGCCAACTTTTCACGGTCGGCAGCGCATCGGAAAGTGAACACACCACGATGTTGCGCAAGCTGGTGCCTTTCAGCGCCGCCGCGACCTTGGGGTACAGGCTTTTCAAGTCCAGAGTGAACATGATGCTCACGCCGGCATCGGCGATCTGTGCGCGGATCTCGTCTTCGGTATAGAGCGGATTGAAATTCACCACCGTGGCGCCAGCTTTGAGTACGCCGAAATACGCGGCGATGTAATAAGGCGAATTGGGCAGACACAGACCCACCCGGTCGCCTTTCTGAACGCCCAGTTGCTGCAGGCCCCTTGCGGTGCGGTTGGTGAGCGCCAGCATTTTGGCAAACGTGGTGTGGCGGTCCAGGAAATCCAAACACACAGCATCCGGGTCCTTTGCGGCGGCTTCATCCAGCAGGGCATAGACGGGCTTGGCGATGGCCTCCAAGTCCCAGTCCAGATTGGGGGGGTAGGCATGCGCCCAAGGCGGTGGGGGGGTAAACAGGTCGCGCATTATCCCGTCTCCAACTGATCTAAACGGTAAGCGGTTTCGGCTTCGCACTGTTGAATGAAAGTGGTCACCAACTGACGCGTGCCGCCGATGTTTTCATGAAAAATGCCGTGGCGATGCGTGTTGACCCAATGCAACGCCTTGTCGTGTCCCGGCAGTGCGTCAAAGATTTTATTGGCGCTGGCGGGGTCGACCACAGGGTCGTTGTCGCCCTGTATGATCAGCGTCGGAACGTGGACCTTGGCAAGCCGCTGCTTCATCACGTCGGTCAATTCACGCAATTGGTACAGTGCGTTCACGGGCATGGAGCGGTAATTGATGTTCGGGTGTTCGCTCTCGTTCTCGCGAAATGGGATGACTTCATCGACTTTCGGAAGCATCCGGCTCAGCTTGTTCAGGCCATGGACCAAAGGCACCAGCGCCATGGCGCGCTTGCGGAACTTCACCGGCGCACATATGGCGGCCACGCCTGAGACTTTGGGCAGGTCTTCCGCCGCCAACATTAAAGACAGTGCACCGCCGGTGGAAAAGCCTGCAACCACCACCTGGTCGGCGAAGGCGGATAGGATGCGATAGCCCCGGCGCAGCGAATTGAGCCAATCTTGCCAGTCGCGGGTTTTCAAGTCCCACGGCGACGTGCCGTGCCCCGCGAGACGCACGCCCAAAACCGCGTAGCCCTGATTGCACAGCTGCCTGGCATAGCCGCTGAGTTCCGCCGGACTGGCGAGGAAGCCGTGCACCAGCAACACCCCGGTACTCACTTTCTCCTGCGGCAGGAACAGATAAGGCTCTCCGCTTTCGGTTGCGGTTTCCTTTTCGTTGATGGCGTGGAATCGGGGTGACGTGAAGTGATTCCGGTTCCATTGGTGCGCGCGCAGTTCATCGTCGAACATCAAAGAGCCCAGCTCTGCGTCGCTGATGGTTTCCGCACTCGCCAAGGCGGCGTCCATGGTGTCGTACACTTGCAAGAGGGGCTCGACCTCGTTGGCGTAGACCAAAACCGGATTTTCCAAGCGCACTTCGTCGAAACCGTATTCTTCGCAGAGTTTATCCAGGAAGCGGTAAGATGAAGGCGTGCGTCCGACCAAACCGGCGTTCTTGCAGGTTTTGAGAAAACGGTCGAGTTCCACGCTTACGCCCGCCAACAGCATGCGATAGCGATCCGGCCACAAGAGGCTGCGGTGCAGGTGAACGTCCCGGCTGGCTTGCAGGTTCTTCAACGCCAGATAGAGCGTCTTGTGAAACAGCGCGTGGCCGATTTCCATTTGGCCGCGGCGAATCAGAGTGATGATGAGGTGACTGGCGAGATGGCTCAGGTTGACGGTGATGCCTGCATACATGGCGCGCATGTAATCGTCGCGGATGCGCAGGGTTTCGTCGGAAATGCAGCGGGCTATGAGTTTTTCAGAGAAGCTTTCGGCTTGATCCTTCAACCCGAACAGGTCGTCCAGGGACCAGACGTGTTTTGTGAAATAGCGATTTAGCAGCATGCGTTCCCACCAGCGCCATTTTTTTTGCGGCTGCACGGGTTGGCCTAAGCGGATGTCCATGTCGGTGTCACGGAGCAGGAGGTTGCCTTCGATTTTCATTTCTTCGGCGAACTTTTGTGGCATGCCGCGCATGAACAGATCGGCCGCGCGCGAAATCATGTTTTCCCGGATGCGGATGGGATAGAAGGTGATGGTCGCGGGCACGATCAAGGTGGGCTCGATGGCCTTGGCCAGAAGCTCTTCGGCGCTGTTCATGCCCAGTGCCCTGACCCAACGCTCAATGCGGGCGTGGTCGCCTCGGCTGTGCAGTTCCAGGATACGGCGCTTGAAGATATCCAGCGTCAACGCCAACACCGCCGCGCCGCGGTGGTGCTTACGTCTTTCCTTGGACGTGCGGGAGAAAACGTTGAAGGACCCTTCTTGATCCAGCACCCGGCGGTCCTTGACCATGCCGCCTTCGGGGAACACGATGATCTTGCGTCCGCGTAGGATTTCGGCAGCGAGAAACGGCAGAAGACCCGGCAAGTTGTTGGGCACCGCACCGACGCCGCGCAAGAACTTGGCGAAGTTTTCCGCGCCTTCGAACAAGGTGTGATCGGCGACGGAGCGGCAATGCTCCCCTGTCGCGCGATGAATCACGAACGGCGGAATGATGGTTTCGAAACGGGCGAAATGGTTGAAGAGGAAAATATGACCTTGGCTCATCAAGTCATCATCGTTGTGATGAACCTTGATGTTGAGGCCGAGCCGCTTGCGGATGGCCTGGAACGAGCGCACACACCATTCGTACGTACCCTCGTTTATGTCAAAGACGTGTTCCTCTTCTTCTGTCATAGGGCGCCTCTTCCGGGTGCCCCCACATCAGTTTAACATATAGGGACTGTTGGTAACGTTTGCGTTAACAGTTGGACATGGACGTGATCACGCTTTCGTGAACGGGGTGGGAATTCCCCACTTTTCAACGGGTGCCGGTTGACAGACGGGGCTGCTCAGGGCATGGAAAAACCATGAAACTTTTGCGTTACGGCCCTGCGGGCCAAGAAAAACCGGGATTGCTGGACGAAGGCGGAACGATCCGTGATTTGTCGGCGCATATGGATGATGTGACCGGTGCTAACTTATCGCAAGGCACCCTTGCCAGGATCGCGGCCCTGGATGTGCATGCGCTTCCGGTGGTTGACGGCGACCCACGCCTGGGCCCTTGCGTGGGAGGCGTCGGAAAGTTCCTCGGCATCGGCTTGAACTACTTAGAGCACGCCAAGGAAACCGGCGCGCAGGTGCCGGACGAACCGTTGCTGTTCACCAAACACGCAAGTTGCATCAACGGTCCCTTTGATGATGTGGTGCTGCCACGCACCTCGACCAAGGCGGATTGGGAAGTGGAGCTGGGCGTGGTGATCGGAACCGCCGCGAAATACATCGATGAAGCGGATGCCTTGAGCCATGTCGCCGGATACTGCGTGGTCAACGACGTATCGGAACGCGCCTTTCAAAAGGAACGCGCCGGGCAATGGGTGAAGGGCAAGTCGTGCGACACCTTCGGACCCATCGGACCATGGTTGGTGACCCGTGACGAGGTGCCCGATCCCCAGGCGTTGGATTTGTGGCTCGACGTCAACGGGCAACGCCGCCAGACCGGCAACACCTCGACCATGATCTTTTCCGTGGCGCGCATCGTGAGTTACCTGTCGGAGTTCTTCACCTTACAGCCCGGTGACGTGATCACCACCGGCACGCCCCCCGGCGTGGGCATGGGTATGAACCCGCAGCAGTTCTTAAACCCTGGCGACGTCATGCGTTTGGGCGTTCAAGGGTTGGGCGAGCAGCGCCAACACGTCGTTTCGGATTTCAATACCTAACTTGTGGGAGTAGGGAAATGCCGCAAAACAGTCATGAAGTGGATTATGAACTGATCGGCGACGACATGCAGGTTGTCGAGGTCGAGCTGGACCCGGCCGAAACTGTGATCGCCGAAGCCGGTGCCATGAATTACATGGAAGACGGGATTGAGTTTGAAGCCAAGATGGGTGACGGCTCGGACCCTGACAGCGGCGTTTTCGGTGCGTTGCTCAATGTCGGCAAGCGCGTCTTGACGGGTGAGTCGATTTTTATGACGCACTTCACCAACAGCGGTGGCGGTAAGTCGCGGGTGGCGTTCGCCGCACCTTATCCGGGTAAGATCATTCCGCTCGATCTGTCACAAATCGGTGGCGCTGTGACGTGCCAAAAGGATGCATTTCTGTGTGCGGCCCTCGGCACGAAGGTCAGCATCGCCTTCAACAAGCGCCTGGGCGTGGGCTTTTTCGGGGGCGAGGGCTTTATTCTGCAACGGCTCGAAGGGGACGGTATGGCGTTTGTCCACGCGGGCGGCACCGTCGTCGAGAAACACCTCAACAATGAAACCTTGCGCGTCGATACAGGCTGCATCGTGGCGTTTGGCGACGGCGTTGAATACAGCATCGAACGTGCGGGCGGCCTGAAGTCCATGTTCTTCGGCGGTGAAGGCCTGTTCCTGGCCACGTTGCGCGGCACCGGCAAAGTTTATCTGCAAAGCTTGCCGTTTTCGCGTCTGGCCGACCGCATCTTGCAGCACGCCCCCAAGGCGGGCGGCAGCGACAAGGGCGAGGGCTCCGTCCTGGGCGGGATCGGCCGCATGGTCGATGGGAATTAGGGCTGGCCTTTAAGACCTGACTCTAGTCCCCGCCAAGGATATCGATCAGTTCCGGCATGACGGCACCGTCGCCAGCTTCCGTTAGGGCGCCGGTCAACACATTATGTAGCGCTATGGCTGCCTGAGATGGCGCGTCCAGCGCCTGCGCCATGCGGGTGTAGTAGTCCAAATCCTTGGCCGCGTTCTTGATGGCGAAGCGATAGGAAGAGACATCCTTGTCGGTGATGTAGGGACGCAGGCGTTCCAACGCCGCGCCACCCGCGCCGCCGGTGGCTAGGACGTCGGTGAGAACGTCTAAGCCAACTTGCCCTTTTTGAGCCGCCGCCACCGCTTCGCTGATCACCACCGCCTGTCCAATGGATACGAAGTTGTGCAGCAGTTTAAGACGGTGTCCTGCCGAGACGCCGCCACCGTGGTAGATATTTTCCGCATACGCATCGATGAACACCCTGGCGCGGGCCACGTCGTCATCGGCACCGCCCAACAAGACGTTGAGCCGCCCTTCCTCCGCCTCCTTGGGCGTGCGGGTCATGGGTGCATCCACGTAGCCGCATCCCAGCACCTGTACAGCCGCGGCGATCTTCAGGGTGCTTTCCGGTTCCGCCGTGGTGGCGTCGATGACCAACATGCCGGGGGTCAGATGTTGCAACAGACCGTTCGGGCCCAGAACCACCGCCTCGACTTCGGGTGAGCTGGGCAACACCAGAACCACCGCGTCCTTGGCATGCGCGACATCGTGCAGGTTCGTACTCAATGCCGCGCCCGATGCGGCCAAGTCGTCACAGGATTGATTGCCCGGGTGATCCAAAATGGTCAAGGTGTGTCCCGCGGCCAGCAAATTCTTCGCGATTCCGTGGCCCATCAGACCGCAACCGACGAGCCCTAAGTTGCTGGATATTGTCATGGTACAATCCTTGTGTTTTCCTTGTGCCGCTTCGGAGCTAGCATACCTGAGCTTTCGAAGATGCGTAAGGTCCTCCCCATTATGCTGAGCGCTGATTGGATCGTACCCGTGACGGTTTTCGCGTTAGCCGCAGCGGCGACGCCGGGGCCCAACAACGTGATGTTGACGGCCAGCGGTGTGAATTTCGGCTTCCGTTTGACCATTCCGCACATGCTGGGCATCGCGGTCGGCTTTGCGGTGATGAACCTGTGTGTCGGCGTCGGTCTGGGTGAAGTGTTCGAACGTTATCCGGCGCTGCACTTAGGGTTAAAGTATGTTTCCATCGCTTATCTTCTGTTCCTCGCGTGGAAGATCGCCAATGCCGGAAAAACCGATGACGGCAAAGCGCGCGGCAAGCCGTTTACGTTCCTTCAAGCCGCTGCGTTTCAATGGGTGAACCCGAAAGCTTGGGCCATCGCCATCGGCGCGGTGGCGACGTTCACCACCGTTAATGGCGATCTTCTTGTCGAAGTTTTAGCGATGTCGGCGATCTTTTTTCTGGTGACGATTCCCAGCGCCAGCATGTGGGCCTATTTCGGCACCGTGATCGGCCGGGTTCTCAAAACGCCTAAGCGCATTGCCGTGTTCAATTGGTCCATGGCGGTGCTGTTGGTGGCATCGCTGATTCCTGCAGCCGTCTAGGGTGTGGAGACTGGGTCATGGTATCCTAAGAGTAAGAGAAAGCGTTTGATGTGATGGGGGAAGACGTGACGCATCCCAAGGCCACACTGAAAGCCAGGGGCCTGTCGAAGGTCTACCACACCGGGGAAGTGGAAGTCCCGGCATTGGCCGGTGTCGATCTCGACCTGATCGAAGGGGAGTTGATCGTGCTGCTCGGCCCCAGCGGCAGCGGCAAGTCGACCCTACTGAATATCCTGGGCGGTTTGGACCGCCCTTCCACCGGATCGGTCGAATTCGCAGGTCAGGATCTGGCGCAAATGAACGATAAAGCCTTGACGCTTTACCGGCGCGATCATGTCGGTTTCGTTTTTCAGTTTTACAACTTGGTCGCCAGTCTGACGGCGCGCGAAAACGTCGAATTGGTCACGGAAATCGCGCCCGACCCGATGCGCGCGGACGAAGCGTTGGCGCTTGTGGGATTGAGCGAGCGCATCAATCATTTTCCCGCCGAACTGTCCGGCGGGGAACAGCAGCGCGTCGCCATCGCGCGCGCCATCGCCAAACGGCCGGGTATTCTCATGTGCGACGAACCCACCGGAGCGTTGGATTCCAAAACCGGTGTTTTGGTGCTGGACGCCATCGCGCAAACCAACCGGGAGCTTGGTACCACCACCGCGGTGATCACGCACAATGCCGTGATCGCGGACATGGCCGACCGGGTGGTGGTGATCGGTGATGGCCGCATTCAAGAAGTTCGCGAGAACAGTGCGCGCAAACAGCCAGGGGAACTGTCATGGTGATGCGCGCCTTACACCCCCTGGATAAAAAAGTCGTGCGCGACCTGGGCAGCATGTGGGCGCAAGCTCTGGCCATCGCGCTGGTTATCGCGGCGGGCATCGCCATGTTCGTGATGAGCGAAGGCATGCTCGAATCTCTGAATGAGACCCGTGCGGCGTATTACGAACGCTATGGGTTCACCGACGTCTTTGCGCCCATGAAGCGCGCGCCCAACGCGTTGGAAAAACGACTGCAACAGGTGCCCGGCGTGCGTTTCATCGAAACCCGGATCAAGGAACGCGTGACGCTTGACATGCCGGGCATGAATGAGCCGGCTCAGGGGCAGATTTTATCTTATCCGGTGGGGGACGAGCCGCGTTTGAACCGCTTGCACTTAGCCTCGGGGCGTTGGCTGGCGCCCGGTCAATCGGATGAGGTATTGGTCAGCGAGACCTTCATCGAAGCCCACGGTTTGGGGGTCGGTCCCGGCGCAACCATCACCGTGATTATGAACGGGCGCAAGCGCGATTTGAAGATTGCGGGCGTGGTGCTGTCGGCGGAATACATCTACGCGATCCAACCCGGCGCGCTGATGCCGGACAATAAACGCTATGGCATTTTCTGGATGTCGCGCACCGCTTTGGAGGCTGCCTTCAATATGAAGGGTGCTTTCAACAACGCCGTCTTTTCTCTCGATCCGGGCGCCAACGAAGATGCGGTCAAAGCGGCTGTCGATCTGATCTTGGAGCCCTACGGCGGCACCGGCTCCTATGGGCGCGATATTCAGATTTCGGACTGGTATGTCTCCGGCGAAATCGATCAGTTGCGCAATATGGCGCAGTTCGTGCCTCCGATCTTCCTCGCCATCGCGGCATTCTTGCTCAATGTCGTGATCACTCGCTGGATCGACACAGAACGCGAAGAGATCGGCCTTTTGAAGGCGTTCGGCTATTCAACTTGGGCCGTCGGCGTGCACTACATCAAATTGGTGATGATCATCACGTTGGTGGGGGTGGTGTTGGGCTTCATGGGCGGAATGTGGTTCGGGCGCGGGCTTGCGGGTATTTATCAGGAATTTTTCCGCTTTCCGTTTTTGCATTTTCATATTTCGCCGGGTGTATTCACCACTGCGGGCGGTATCGGCGTTCTGGTGGCGTTGCTCAGCACCGTCAACGCCGTACGCCGCGCGGCGTTGCTGCCGCCTTCCGAGGCCATGTCCCCGCCGCCGCCGACCACTTACGGGCGGTCTTATTTCGAAGGTTGGGTCCGGCGTTTAAGTCAGCCGTCGCGCATGATCGTGCGTCATCTCGTGCGTTGGCCGATGCGTTCGCTTATGACCATGTTGGGCAACGCCGCAGCGGTGGCGGTTCTGATCGGATCGATGTTTTTCATGGATGCCATGGAAGAGTTGATCGACATCAGTTTCAATCGCGCCGAACGCCAGGACGCAACCCTGACGTTCCATGAAGCGATGGAGCCGCGCGCCCTGGAAAACATCAAATCTATGCCGGGCGTTTTGCAGGCGGAGCCGTTCCGCGCCGTGTCCGCCAAGTTGACGTTTCGCGGGGCGGAGCGGCGCGAAAGCCTTACCGGTATTGTCCAGGGCGCGCACTTGAGTCGGATACTGGATCAAGACTTGAAACCGGTCGACGTGCCCCGCACCGGCTTGGTGCTGTCGCAAAAGCTTTCCGAAATGCTAGGCGCGGGCGTCGGCGACGTGGTGATCGCCCAGGTCACGGAAGGCCGCCGCCCGACGCTGGAATTGCCGGTGGTGCAGGTGTCCGAAACCATGATGGGCAGTCCCGCGTTCATGGACTTCGATTATCTGGGCCGGGTGATGCGCGAGGAAGGCCGGTTGAGCGGCGCGTACGTCCTGATGGACGCGAACCGCGAAGCCAAGTTTTTCCACGATGTGAAAAACACTCCCGCCATTGCCGGGATCGCGGTGAAGACCACGATGCTGCAGAGCTTCCGTGACACCATGGCGGAAAACGTGATGGTGATGACGACGTTCAACATTGCATTTGCCGCCGTGATCGCCGTAGGCGTGGTGTATAACGCCGCGCGGATTTCGCTGTCGGAACGTGCACGCGAACTGGCCAGTTTACGGGTGTTGGGTTTCACCTTGGGCGAGGTGTCGTTCATCTTGCTGGGCGAGCTTGCGATCCTGATCGTCGTGGCGTTGCCGTTCGGATGTCTGTTCGGGTATGGATTGGCGTGGCTGTGGACGATATCGCTCGACACCGACCTGTACCGCATTCCGTTGGAAGTGTCGCGCCAGACATATGGGATGTCGGTTTCGGTGGTGGTTGTGGCGGCCATCGCATCTGGTCTGGCGACCTTCCGTCAGATCGGCAAACTGGATATGGTTCAAGCGCTCAAAACGCGCGAATAGAAGTGGGGAAAATAAGCTATGACACATGGCAGACCCGTCAGCATTGGACGCTACATCTTTTGGGGCGTGATCAGCGCCCTGTTGGCTGCGTTCATAGCCTGGGCGTTCGTGCCCAGTGCGGTACCCGTCGATACGGCTAAAATCGCGCGCGAGCCCATGACCGTGCTGGTCGAAGGCGAGGGGCAAACGCGGGTCAAGGACATCTACGCCATATCCGCCCCGGTGACGGGCCGGTTGCTGCGCATCGAAGCGGAAGCGGGCGACAGGGTCGAAGCCGCCAAGACGCGTCTGGCGGTGATCGAGCCGGCGGACCCGAATTTCTTGGACAAACGCACCCGTGCGGAAGCCGAAGCCACGGCGCAGGCTGCGGAAGATGCGCTCGGTCTGGCCCAGGCGGAAGTGGATCGCGCCAAGGCGGAACTGGGTTTCGCCCAAACCGAGCTGGAACGCGCGCGCAAGCTCAGCGCCAACGGAACCATCTCCAAGCGCGCCCTGGATGTAGCGGAACGCGATGTCGCCACCCGTGCGGCGGAGCTTAAAAGCGCGCAGGCCACCGCAAAGGTGCGCACTCACGAATTGGAAACGGCCCGCGCGCGGCTGTTGACGCCGACCGAAGGTGTTGTGGATGGGGATTGTTGCGTGGCCTTGAACGCGCCGGTAAGCGGCCGGGTCTTGCGGGTGCTCCACGAAAGCGAAGGGGTGGTCGAGGCGGGCGCGCCGTTGATGGAGGTCGGCAATCCGCGTGACCTGGAAGTGGTGGTGGACCTGCTGACGTCGGACGCCGCGCGCATCCGCGAGGGTGCGGCGGTGAGAATTGAAAACTGGGGCGGGCAAACCTTGAACGGTCAGGTGCGCCGGATTGAACCGTTCGGCTACACCAAGATCTCTGTCCTCGGCATCGAAGAACAGCGCGTCGATGTGGTCATCGATTTCACCAAGCCGGAAGCGGTACCCAGCGCTTTAGGCCATGGGTTTCGCGTCGAAGTCGGGATTGAGGAATGGCGCGGCGACAATGTTTTGAAAGCTCCCATGTCAGCCCTGTTTCGCATCGAGGGCGGGTGGGGCGTATACGTGTTCGACGAAGGTAAGGCACGTTTGGCGCGTCTCGAAGTGGGGCATCTGAACGGGCGGGAGGCGGAAATTCTTGCCGGTCTTGAAGCCGGGGATGAAGTGGTTCTGCATCCGTCCGACCGTATCGCGGACGGCGCCGGCTTGGTGCGCCGGGAGCCTTAGAGCTTGCCCCACATCACTTCAACCAGTCGATCATGGCGCTCAACGTGAGCAACGACACGGCGGTGGAGGCCAGAACTGCGGTGGAGGCGCGCTCGGGCATGGTTTTGTATTGTTCCGCGATCACGAACAAGGTGGTCGCCACCGGCAATGCCCCGGCTAAGGTCGCCGCCAGCCGCCAGTCCGCCGCAATTCCGAACGCGGTCATGGATATCCAGATGGCCGCAGGGTGTGCGCTCAACTTCAAAAACGTCACGTAAAACGCTTCGCCGAGACCGTCCGATAAGGGCTGGCCCGCCAGTACGGCGCCGAGCGCAAACATGGCCACGGGGCCGGCGGCGCTGCCCAATAGGCCGGTGAACCCCGCGATGGGGTCGGGCAGGCCCCAACCGGCGAAGGCGAAAACCAGCCCCGCCACAATGGTGATCACCAGCGGGTTCATGATCACCGACTTGAACAGGGCGGATTTCAAATCCCGGCGCAATTCGTCGGGTCGGGTGGTGTCGATGATGGTGGTCGCCAAGGGGATCACCACGGCGATGTCGACGAGCAGAATCAATGCCACGGGCACCGCCGACCAATCTCCGATGGCTGCGCCCAGCAATGGGATACCCATGTATCCGGTGTTGGCGTAGCTGCTGCCCAGGGCCATCACCGAGGTGCGGCCGGGGCCTTGGCGGAAGAGCGCCCGCGCACCGACCCAGGACAATGCAAAAACGCTTAAGCTGGCGAGAAGATAAGCCAACAAAAACGCCCGGTCGTCAATCAGGCGCTCCACCGGTGCGGTGGCGGTTTTCTCGAACAACAAGGCGGGCAGGGCGAAAAAGAAGACAAACCGGTTCAAGCCGGAGACGACGTGCGATGGCAGGATACCGAAACGCACCGCTGCAAACCCGGTCAGGACCAGGGCGAAAAAAGGCAACACGATTTGAAAGGACAACCCCATATGGGTTCGTCAGCGCGCCGAAATCATGTAATCCGGCATCAACCGGCCCATGGACAACAGCAACTGGTAGATCGCCACGCGCTCGTCATAGGTTGCGGTGGTGTAGTTGATCTGCGCGTTGTTCACTTCGTTTTCTGCGTCCAACACGTTGATCACGGTTTCCTTGCCGGCGTCGCGCAGCTTTCTGCGGCTGTCGAACACTTCCGCTGCGATGTTCACGGCGTTGCCAAGCAGTTCTTTACGTTCACGCGCGGTGACCAACGATTGCCAGGACAGGCGGGTTTGTTCGATGACCTTGGTGGCGGTGTAGTCGTAATTATCCAAGGACGCGTGGTAATCGAAATTGCTGATTTCTTTTTGCGCCAAGGTTGAGCCGCCGGAAAACAACTCCCAATTGGCTGAGAGCACCACCGACGCGTCGCGGCGGATGCCGTTCACGGTGTTGTTGTTGTTTTCATAGTTGGCGTCGCCGACCAGGTCCAAGGTCGGATACAGGCTGCTGCCGGAACCACGGCGTTGTTCGCGCGCAAGTTCCACCGCAACGCCACCGCTGACCAACGCGGGGTTTTCCATCAGAGCGATTTCGGTGGCGCGATCCAAGCTGCTGGGGATCACTGCCGCGGGCGGGGTTGGATCGATCATCGTCGCCAGATGTGGGGCGTGGCCGAAAACCTGTTCATACGTGCTGATGGCGTTTTGCAGGGCGCCTTCGTAACCGACACGGCGCTCCTTGGCGATTTGCAGGCGCGATTTGGCTTGCAGCACGTCGACCGTTACACCGGAACCGCGCCGGACCCGTTCGTCTTCAAGGCTTAACTGGCGTTGGATGGTGCGTTCGTTTTCGCGGGCCATTTCCACCAAGCGGCGTTGGCGCAGCACATCGATGTATGCCTGAACACCTTCGAACAAGGTGCCTTGGCGGGTGCCTTCCAGCGAAAGTTCCGCGACCTCGCGGTTGATCTCCGCCGCGCGGATTTGAGAAGAGGTGCTGAAACCATCGAACAGATTTTGCGTCACGTTCAAGTTGACGGTGTTGAGCATGCCGCGCCAGGGATCGCCTTCGCCTGATCTGCGGGTGGTCGGGGTGTCGACCCGCATATGGCCCATTTCACCAGTGAGCGACACCACGGGGTAATACAGCGCTTGCGTTTCCCTGATGGAAGCGCGTCGCGATTCCAGCGTTTTTTCGGCTTCGCGGATTTTCGGATGACTATCGAGAAGGAACTTGAGTTCATGTTCGATGGGCTGCGCCTGTACAGGATCCACGCCGAAAATCCCCGCTCCTAACAGGGTGCAGACGGCAATCAGCGGCGATACTCGTTTCAGTGCATGCACGCGCGGCCTCAAAAACCATATTTGGCAGAGCCTATGTGGTTCTGCCGATTGGGTTATCTTCTATCACACTTCGGACTCGGCGACAAATGCTTGCCATGTGTCGCCTAAGTTCTTAGGCCTGTGCAAACCCGGTCAAAATCTGCTTAAATGGCGCAAAATCAAAGACAACAACACATTGTGAACAATTGAGTAATAAAAAAATGATGAAGGTGAGTGGCGTTTCGCAGATCGCTTGGTGGGGCGTTGCGTTGATGTCGGCGTTGGTCCTCTCAGGGTGCGCGGGAAATCCGAAAACCCATAAAAACCAAGCAAGTCAAGGTATTGAGGCTGAGGCGGCAAGTAGCCCCTCCTTGGAGACCTTGCGCGCATATGCCGAATCCGGCGACATCGGTGCGCAGTTCGATTTGGGCCTCAGCCTCGCCGAATCCAACGCCAAGGACGCCGTGAAATGGCTGGAAAGCGCTGCTATGCAGGGATTCGGCGCGGCGGCCTATGAGTTGGGGCAGCTTCAAGACGATCCCAAGCGCGCAGTGGAGTGGTATTCCATGGCCGCCGCCATGGACCACGTTGGCGCGAAGTTCGAACTGGGCAATGCTTATATGCACGGTCGCGGCACCGCCAAGGAACCGGCCTGGGGTTTGATGTGGTACGAGCGCGCCGCCCGCGCCGGCCGCGCAGACGCCCAGTTCGCCATGGGCGAGGTCATGGCCGGCACTGCCGTCGGACCGGCGCAGCCGGATGAAGCTCTGGTGTGGCTGTTGATCGCCGACCAAAACAAGCATGTGGACGCGGCGGCGTTGATTGAAGCGGTGAAAACCCGCCTCACCCCGGAACTGATTGGCACTGCCGAACAACGCGCCGCCGCATGGACCGATCAGCCTGCCAGCAACGGCGTTTATGATCGCGCAGTCTTGCGATTCACCCAGTACGCCTTGAACCGGTTGGGCTACGATGTGGGTCCCGCGGACGGCCTGTCCGGCGACCGCACGGAGACCGCAATCGCCGCTTTCCGCGCAAAGGAGGGGATTGGCGGCGACGGCCTGAACGGCCGGGTGCTGGATTTGTTGCGTGAGCGAGTCAGTGTTTTAAACTGAAAATTCAATGGATTAGAGAGAACTTCCGAATCGCGCGGCATTTTTCTTAAAAAACCGCGTAAGGTTTGACGTTCATCCAGCGTGTAACTCCTTGAAGCATCCAGGAAGGATGTTTGCCGGCGCCTCCATCATCGCCGGTCCCTTCTCAAGAAAGGAGAAACGCTATGGATGGTGTAAGCATGTTCTCGGGCATGAGCGGAAGCATCGACTTCTCTCAAATGCGCAAGGACAAATTCGACAGTGGGGATTCCGATGGCGACGGTAAACTGAGCCTTGCGGAATTCGAATCCGCCAGGCCGACTGACGCGCCTGCGGGTGCGCCCGACGCCAGCGAAATTTTCGCGCAGATGGACGCCGATGGCGACGGCTACGTCACACAAGGAGAAGTCGATGCAGCTGCTGCAAACATGCAGGCGCAGATGTCTTCCATGGGTGGTGTCGGCGGTATGATGGGTGGGGATATGCTCTCCACTCTTTTGGACGCCCTGCAAGAAGAAGAGGATGGTCCCGAAACCACTGAAGCCTCAACTTCATCTGACGATGATGAAGATGAAGCAACGACTTCCAGCTTGGAAGACAACACTCTGGAAATGATCGCAGAACAGCTTGTGCAGTACCGCAGCGTCACCGGCGCTTACGAAAATGCTCAAGATTTGCAATCCGTGTTCGGACCCACGACTACGAACTCCGCCTAACGTGTGACGGAGTTTCTGCGCCGTGGGGGGTGGTCGTGACAGAGGGAAAGCAGAGCTATTGACGGCTGTGAACACAGATTGGTCGGACAACGACCTGGTGGATCGTTTACAGTCAGGCGATCAGGAAGCTTTTCGTTTATTGCTGTCCCGTCACCTCCCCCGTGTGTTGCGTATCGCCGAGCGGATGGCTGGTAATCCACACGACGCCGACGACATTGCCCAAGAAGCGATGGTTCGGTTGTGGAAAAAAATCAACGAATGGGACCTAGGCGGTCCCGCCCGGATCGATACTTGGCTGTATCGCGTGACGGTGAATTTGTGCATCGACCGTTCACGCAAACGAGAGCACGTGCCGTTGGACGAGCGGCCGGAGTTGACCGCACAAGGTGCAGGAGCGCTGAGCGAGATTCATGCCCAGCAACTCCATGATATCGTGGTCAGGTTGTTATCCGCACTTTCAACGCAGCAGAGACTGGTTTTAGTGCTGTCGTATTATGAAGGGCTTTCGTCCGATGAAATTGCGGACATTATGGAGACGACCCCCGGAGCCGTAACGGGGTTGCTCCACAGAGGTCGCAAGGCGCTGAAAGTGCTATTGACCGACATGGGTATAAGGGGCTGGGCTAATGACGAATTTGACGGATGATCAATTGAACGCAGTCTTGGACGGTCATCGGGTTGATGATGGTGCGGCGAGGCTGGCGCGCCTCGAAGCCAATATTATGGCAGAGGCCGATGCTTTGGAGACACCCACTGCACCGCTGTTTGCGCCGTTGAACTGGCGCGAAGGGCTGGGCGCGGTTTCCGCCGTGGCGTTGGTCGCGGCTGTGGTGCTGATTTTGTCGGGACCACCACCATCCGATAAAGCGCTAGGGCTCGAGGCCCTATACGGCACAGGCGGTATGTTGAGCGGGGAGCTTTGACATGATCCAAGCTCGCCTGCGCCCTCGCTGGACGTCACTGATTTGCTGGGGATCCGTGTTGCTCAATATCGTGTTGGTGACGATATTGATTGTGCGTGCGGAACAGTTTTTCATGCCATCCTTCCCGCCTTCACCGGAAAAAGTTCTGGAAAGAATTGGCGGTTCATTGGAAGGCCGTGACCGGGAAGTTTTCGACGCGGTGACTGCCAAGCGGTTGCCAGAGATCAAGGCCACGGCCGCCCGGGCCAAAGAAGCGTTCAAATCTTTGCAAGCAGAGATTGCCCGCGACCCTTTTGACGCCGACCGGCTCGAAGCGGCGCACAAGGCCATGGGCCAAGTCCGTACCGATATGGACGCGGTGATCTATGACACGCTCAAGACCGTTATCCGCGATCTTTCTCCCGATGGGCGCAAACGTTTAAGCGAGTTTCCAAAACGACCCTAGAACCACCTTTTCGTTCCCTCCTTTGCCTGGTGGACACGCCAGGCGCCCGCGCTTTTGTACGGGCGTTCGATTGTGTGGGCTTTGCGCATAAGGGGTTGCGGCATCGGCGAAGTGAGTTACCTTGAGGGTGTTCTTCAAGCTGGCTGACGGGACGTGATGAGTATTTGGGGTAAGGTGATCGGCGGCGTCGCGGGATTCGCTTTGGGTGGTCCCTTGGGGGCTTTGTTGGGTGCCGTTGCGGGCCATGCCATCGACAAAGCCCATGGCGGCGGTTCGTCCTTGGCCCGGCCATCGCGTGAGGAACAGCGCCAAGTCGCTTTCACCCTGGCCGTGATTGCATTGGGCGCAAAGATGGCCAAGGCCGATGGCCGCGTGACCCACGATGAAGTGCAAGCCTTCAAGGAACTGTTCCATATCCCCGCTCACGAAATGAGCAACGTCGCGAAAATTTTCGACCGCGCCAAAACCTCCACGGCCGGCTACGAGATGTACGCAGCCCAGGTCGCCAAGATGTTTCCTCACGAACCGGCGGTTTTGGAAGAACTGCTGGGCGGTTTGTTTCACATCGCCAAGGCGGACGGTGTGGTGCATCCCGCGGAAATGGCGTATCTCAGGAACGTTTCGGACATCTTTGGCTTCGACCGGCATGCCTTTGAACGCATCACCGCCAGCCACAGCGCACCGGACCAAGTCGATCCGTACGAGGTTTTGGGCGTCAGCCGCGAGGCCCGTGATGATGAGGTCAAGAGCGCATACCGCAAGCTGATCCACGAAAACCATCCCGACAAATTGATGGCCCAGGGCCTGCCACAGGAATTCATCGACCTGGCGAACGAAAAGATGTCGGCCATCAACGCGGCTTACGATAAGATCAAGAAAGTGCGGGATATGAAATAAGATGGGTGAAAACCTCGAACCGCAACAAACGCCGCAAAGCCGCGTTTCCTCCAATTTCAACGATCGTCCAGCAAACCAGATGGTCGATATGCTGGTGCTGCACTACACCGGCATGCCCTCGGGCGCGGAAGCGCTCGCGCGGCTGTGCGATAAAGATGCCGAAGTCAGCGCCCACTACCTGGTCGATGAGGATGGTGCGGTTCATCGTTTGGTGGACGAAGACAAACGCGCTTGGCATGCCGGGCTTGCGTGGTGGCGCGGTGCGATGGACGTGAATGGGCGCTCCATCGGGATCGAGCTGGTGAATCCCGGTCACGAATTCGGCTACCGCACGTTTCCCGAGGCGCAAATGACCGCATTGGAAGGCTTGGCGACGGCCATCTTGAAACGCCACTCCATTCCACCGCAAAACGTGGTGGGACATGCCGACGTGGCCCCCGCGCGCAAGCAAGATCCGGGCGAACTGTTCGATTGGTCCCGGTTGGCCGCGCAAGGCATCGGCATGTGGGTGAGCGATGCGCCGCCGGTTTGCGCGTCGGCGCTTCAGATGCAGGTGATGCTGACGGCCTACGGCTACGACGTATCGGATTTGACCGCCGCCATCACCGCCTTTCAGCGCCATTTTCGCCCCGCGCACGTCACCGGCGAAGCGGACGGGGAAACGGCGGGCATCCTCAAAACCTTGCTGGATACGGTTTAAAGTTTCACTCCCATCAACGCCCAGAACGGTATACACTTTTTGAGGGCTTTTAGTTTATTTATATATCTTTATGATTGTTGCCTGAGTGGCCGGGTGTTAAGCTTTCCAGGCAGCGGTTTTTTTGTAGGCTAAGGGGGCATCACATGGATACGAGCAGAAAGTGGTGGATGACGCTCGCGGTGACCTCTGTTTCGGTGTTGATGCTTTTGTCGGTGGGTGTTGGGTGGCTTGGCTTCATTGTGGCTGAGCACCTAGATGAAAAAGATCAACGGATCCACGCGTTTTCCCAAACACCACAAACGACAATTCACGCGCACTGGGCGCAAGTCGTACCAAGCGTGGATGACCAGGGGAACAGCGCGTGTGTGTTCGAACCGGACCAAGACATTACGGCGGAAAACGCACCCCAGGATTGCCCCTATGACTTTTTGGTGCGCGCGGTGCTTCCCTTTGAAAAAGGCAGATGCCCTCACGTGACGGTGGCTTATGCCTCCAGTGCCCACGCCCAGCGCATGAACATGCGGCCCAATCCGTACAAGTGGGGCTTCGGCGAAATCATGGTGTGCCAAGCGCGTGTCGGTGATAAGGACGGCGAACGTCCATTGAGCGCCAGGGTCGCGGATGAACCGCCCATTCTCTTGAGCAAAAATTGGACCGATGAGGGCGGGCCGGGAACGGTTGCCGTCATCGGCGACACGGGCTGCCGTGCGAACAAAGAACAGATTTGCACGGAGGAAAATTGGCGGTTCGATGATGTGGCGCGCCGCTTGGCGCCGGAGGGTAAGCAGGCCAAACCGGACCTCGTAATTCACGTAGGCGACTACATGTACATGAAGTTCGATTCATGGGACGCATGGAGGGCGGCGTTTTTCGATCCCGCGACCCCCTTGTTGAACGCCGTGCCCTGGATCATGGTGCGCGGCAATCATGAACGCTGCGGCAAATTCGGTGATGCGCCGCTTGGGTATTATCTGTTTCTCGACATCGGCGATCCCCAGCGACTGGATTGCGAAGACGAGGCTGAGCTTACCGCGACCTATGCCGTCGATATCGCGGACCGTCGCGTGATCGTCAGCGACAGCGCCACCGCATGGTCGATTTGGGCGAGCAATCGCAACGGTGCGCTCAAAAAAGGCAAAGAGGTGCCATCCCCGGGTCGGGAGCAACAGCAAGACGCAAAGGTGGCGAATGATATGAAGAGGATGTTGCGTCAAACCGGTCATCTAGCGGCGGGTGCCGGCGCGCGGCAGACGTGGTTCGCCACTCACGTTCCAGTGTTTTCCTTAGGTGGTTATTTTGAAAATAAGACGCCCGCATATGTGAGCGACCCCGCTTCGTTCACGATGCGACAAGCCTGGTATGCGTTGGGGGATCAGCGCCCAATGCTCGACGCCATTTTAGCGGGGCATCTGCATTTGTTTCAGGTCGCTCAGGCGACAAAACAAGGGGAACCCCTGCAGATCATATCCGGTGCGGGCGGCGTGAACATCGATGATGACTTGGGGCTTCCCAATAGCGACAAAGGCGGCAAAAAATGTCTAAGCCGGGACAATTGGGTTGCGTACGACCAAACTGTTGACATGCCAGTCGACAAACAGAGCCCACCCGCTACAACGGCAATGCATGTCTGCAGCAACGAAAACATTGGTTATGTCCTCATCAATAAGGACAAACAAGGTTCCAGCAAGTATGTCTTTACGCCATTGGACTGAGCCGGGCTTGCCGCTGACCACCCAGAAGCCTATATTTCCGGCGAACCAGATGGCCGGATGGCCGCCTCCGCTCTAGCGGGGGAGGAAAGTCCGGGCTCCACACAAGCACGGTGCCGGTTAACGGCCGGCGGGGGCGACCCTAGGGAAAGTGCCACAGAAAGCAAACCGCCCAGGCTTTCCTGGGTAAGGGTGAAAGGGTGCGGTAAGAGCGCACCGCGCTCCTGGCGACAGGGGCGGCACGGTAAACCCCACCGGGTGCAAGATCGAGAAGGACGGCCGGGAATTTCGGATTCCACGCGGGCTTGTGCGCCGCCGTTCGGGTGTATCGCGCGAGGCGTTTGGCAACAGGCGTCCCAGATGAATGGCCATTCAACCCCCTGGATTTTTCTGGCGGGGTGGACAGAACCCGGCTTACAGGCCATCTGGTTTTTATAAATTTATTGTGTCTCCTAAAATTATTGTGTCTACGCCTCACATAGCCACATTTAAATTATGGGAACCTCATGGGTAGGGCGCTTATGACGTATTCGATACCGGTTATCTTGCGTGAGTGCTTTCCGATCATCGACACAAGCGAGGTGATGGACGAAGGCGTCAAGCTGGCCATCGAGAACTGGTACGACTTAAATGAGAAATGCGGCGGCGTTCCGGTGTGGAGCACGGACTTTGCCATGCAAAACGCTGGTGTCATCAGCCGCACCGTCATGTACGATAGCAGCGGTGGCGATATTGATATGGCGATGATCGGCGATCAGTGCCGGGAGTTTATCGGCTTGGAAAAGTCCAAGGGATTGCTCAAGGATTTGGTTCCAGACGTCAATATTCCCGATATCGTCAACCGCATCAACGTCTGTACTGAGCAATGCGCGCCGAATTATTGTTTGAAAAGCATGTCCTGGAATCACGGTAAAGACTTTTTGAAGTATGAAGCGATGTTTCTGCCGTTTCTTCGAAACGGTGGCACGCGACCCACTTGGTTCTTCTCCACTTTGGCCTTTCATTTCGATGAGCATATCAGCCGATGACGCATTATCGGGGAAGTTGCTTGTGCGGGCATGTGGCGTTTGTCGTTGAAGGCGCCTACAACAACGTCACCAACTGTCACTGCACCACATGCCAGAAAGTATCCGGTGCGCCCTACGTGACCTGGGTCGAGTTCCCGACTGCGCACATTACCTGGATTGGGGCTGAGCCCACATGGCGGACATCCAGCGAAAAGGGCGAGCGGGGTTTTTGTCCAGAGTGCGGTTCCACTGTGACGTTTCGTTTTCTCGGCTCCGACGCCACCGACTTGGCTTGCGTACTGTTCGACGATCCCTCCATTTTTGCACCGTCGGACGAGCTGTATACCGACAGCCGTCAGGATTGGGCGGTGCTGAACGAACGCTTAACGCACTTTCCCAAGGAACGTGCTTTCAAACCAAAAACATAGCTGACTTCGGACAGGGGAAATGTTTTTGGTGATGATGTGAGTGCTTTTGTCGCGGTGCAGCTTTGCCGTCACTTAGATCGTGATGTTGACGGAAACAGTCATTGAGAGTGCGCTTGAGGATATGCCACTCAAAGATGCTTCTGTATCGCGCAGGGCCTTTTCCGCGTCCTCAACGTTTTGGTTGGAAGACCTACCGTTTTCGAGCTGCATTTTGCGCTGAGCGTTTTTGATGATCTGTTTCAATTGGTTCATCAAATCACGCACTGTCCTTACAAAATCAGCATCTTCCTGGCGCTCTGCGGCTTGCTTGTTTGCGTCCGCTACCTGTTCATTGACCTTTTCACGGAATGTGGATTGGTCATCATTGGCAGTGGTTGACTCTTGAGCGGTGGATTTTGCAGATTGTGTATCTGCGACACTTTTTACGTCAGTTGCAGTTGTGGCCGCGTTTTCGATTTCTGCATTGTTTTGCGGCATCTTTGTTGAGGATGAAGTCTCCGCTGTCGTAACAGCAGGTGGTGCAGACGCGCCGCCCAAGGTAACGACGACGGAATTTGCGCCACCACCTCCGGCGCCGGCGTATTCCTTGGCGGCTGCGGACAATTCACGCGCAAGGCGTGTGGCTTGGCGTGCGACGGCTTCGGGGTCACTGCTGGCCATCATACGCAGGGCCGCAATTTCAGCTTTGAGGCGTTCGATTTTTTGTCGAGCGGCCTCCTTGCGTATCTCGTTCGCGTCTTTTTGTGAAGACCGGAGCTGTTCTAGGAGGTGATTTACTTGTGCGCGTTCTTCGCGAAGGGCTGCGGCTTTGTCAGGGTCGCTTTTTTCCACGAGAGCGAAAAAAGGGGCGGAGCGATCTTTTGCAGCAGAAGCATTCCAAAATAACGTATTACTAGCGGCTGTCTTTATAAAATACAGCGCAACATCGTGTGATGAAAACCTGTTGATCATTATATGACCCATCCTGGGTTACTTAAGAGAGCATTCTTGCTCCTGTACGCACTCTAACAGAATTTCCAGGTAGACGCAAAACAGGCGTGCCAAAACCTAGGGGCTGGCCCCATCATTCCGTTGCGTTTGGTTTGCGAAAACCGTTGCTTGACAAGGAAAGGGCACGTCGAAAGTGTGCCACCACTTTCAAGCCGCTTTGACGCCGCCACCTTTGACACCGCTTCAGGGGGCGGGACGCTTTTTCGCCTGGACATCGTTGCCAAGTCCCGGTCATGGATTGGTATGATGTTGGTTTTGCCATCTCATCCGGACGAAAAATCTCTACCGCCAAACGGACCACAACAATGGAGCCAGGTCCCGGAGGTTGGACTTTGACCGCTGGGGATTGTGTCCTGACAAATAACGGCACAATCCCCAACCGTTTCATTCAAGTAAAGAACATAAGATGAACATTTGTGCGTATTTGCGCCCTGTGCTTAAGAAAGCCTTTCATAACAGATTATTACGAGCATTCAGCAAGCTTTTTGCGTCCGCTCTCTGGCTGGTGCGCCCGAATAAAACCCAAGCAAAACCCAGTGAAATCCAAGCCTTACCATTGACGCCCATTATATACCATGATATCCCATTAATGACCAATTGGGCCCAAAAGCATGTTTTGCGTGTTCGCTGGATGTGTTTGAGGGTGGCTCCAAAGGCCTGAAACCGGGCTTCGCCAAGGGGGCGAGGGTGGCTTTTGCAAGGCTTGGGAGCAAGTTGCCGAGACTCGCAACGAGTCTAGGTTTTGATGCATCAATTAGGGGGAGTTATGGCGCTGCTCGTCGGCCGTCACCTCAACAAGATCGACAAGAAAGGCCGGGTTTCCGTCCCGAAGCCTTACCGCGAGGCCGTCTTGGCGGAAGGCTTCGCGGGCGTCTACGTCTACCCCTATTTCAAATACCCCGCCTTGGAAGGCGCGGGCGAAACATTCATGCAGCGCATCGCCGCAAGCATGGAAGACAATCTGGCCCTGTTTTCGGATGCCCAGGAAGACTTGGCCGCGATCACCTTGGAAAACACCTTCCAATTGCCCTTCGATCCGGAAGGGCGTGTCTCATTGCCGACGGAACTCTGCCAGCACGCCGGTCTGGAAGGACAAGCCTTGTTCGTCGGGCGTGGTTCGCGCTTTCAGATCTGGGCGCCGGAGGCTTATGACGAGCATCGCGGCGGCGCGCTGGAGCGGGCCAAGGCAACGGGGGCGACGCTGCAACTGTCCCCACATAAGAGCGGGGGGGATTAGGTTCATGTCCATGCCTCACATCCCCGTTCTCCTGAAAGAGGTTTTGGACACCCTCAACCCCCGCGACGGCGGCGTTTACGTGGACGGGACTTTCGGTAACGGCGGATATTCACGCGGCATGCTCGAAGCCGCCGATTGCATCGTCTGGGGGATCGATCGCGATCCCCATGTCATCGCCAAAGCTCAGGACATGGAAGCCGAGTTCCCGGGCCGCCTGAAGGTGGTGGAAGGACGCTTCGGCGATATGTTCGAACTGTTGAATGCCCAATTGCGCGCAGGTGGTGTGTCTGGCGTCGATGGTGTGGCGTTGGATTTGGGCGTCTCCTCCATGCAATTGGACCAGTCCGAGCGCGGCTTTTCCTTCATGCAGGACGGCCCGCTGGACATGCGCATGGAACAAAAGGGCCTGAGCGCCGAGGACGCGGTCAACGATCTGGATGAAACTGAATTGGCCGACATCATCTACCAGTTCGGCGAAGAGCGCCATTCGCGCCGCGTTGCGCGCGCCATCGTCAAGGCCCGCACCGAGGCGCGCATTACGCGCACCGGGCAATTGGCCGAGATCGTGTCCGGCGTGGTCAAAAAATCGAAAGACGGCATTCACCCTGCGACGCGCACCTTCCAGGGTCTGCGCATTTATGTGAATGACGAGTTGGGCGAGGTCGACCGCGGCCTTGCTGGAGCGGAGCGGCTGCTGGGCGTGGGCGGACGCCTGGCAGTTGTCTCGTTTCATTCGTTGGAGGACAAGCGGGTGAAGGCGTTTTTGAATGAACGCTCCGGCAATCTGCCCAACCCATCACGCCACGTGCCGGATACGGGTGTTAAAGGTCCCGTGCCGACGTTCAAGCTCCTGAAAAAAGGCGCGGTCAAACCCGGCAAAGAGGAATGCAAGGCAAATCCGCGTGCGCGCTCTTCACGTCTGCGCATGGCGGAACGCACGAACGCGCCCGTCTGGCCCCCGTACGGTCAAGATGGCGAAAGGAGTGCGGCATGAGCAAGCGTTCCGGTTTTCTGCGTCACACCACCGTTTTGTTTCTGTTGCTGGCTGGCGGCATCTCCATGGTGCTGTTCTCGGTCAAGTATCAGGTTCACGATTTGGAAGACGAGCACAGCCGCCTGGTTCGGGAACTGGAAGACGAACGCCGCGCCTTGCACGTCTTGCACGCCGAATGGGCGACCTTGAACGATCCGGCGCGCATCCAAGCTTTGGCCAGCGAGCATCTGAACATGCAACCGATCCAGCCCAAAGACGTGGTCGGTGCGGATGCGGTGTTGGACATTCCGCTGCGCGATATCGAATTCAACGAATCCGGGGAGGGCGTTCAATGACGGCGAAGCCCCCCCTGCAGACGGAAATCCCGTTCGAAACCCTGGATCCCGCGCGCATCCGCATGGAAAGCGCGCGCAAGCAGGCGTTGGATCAGGGACGCACACGTCTGCTGGTCACCGGCGTGCTGTTCGCCATGGCGTTCATTGTTCTCGGCGCGCGGTTGGTGGATTTGACCCGTCACGGTAAAGACGGTGCGCCCAAGTGGCAGAACATGGCCGCCGCCAAGGCCCAGGCCGAAGCGCCGGTGGTGGCGCGCGGCGACGTTAAGGACCGTAACGGCCACATTCTCGCCACCAGCCTGCCCACCCAATCCCTTTATGTGGACAGCCGCGAGGCTCTGCGCGCCGTCGATGCGGACTACGCCGCCGATAAGCTGCTGCGCGTTTTGCCGGAGCTGAATCGGGGTGATGTGCTTGAAAAGATTACGTCCGGCGGACGCTTCCAGTGGGTTGCGCGCAACCTGACCCCGGATCAGGTGTGGCAGGTCAACAAGCTGGGTTTGCCCGGTTTCGGATTTCGCCGCGAAGAGCGCCGCGTCTATCCCTACGGCCCGACTTTCGCCCATGTTCTCGGTTATACCGATGTGGATGGGCGGGGCATTTCCGGCATTGAACGGACCTTCGAAGGACGCCTTGGCAACCATGGCGACGCCGTCGAACTGTCCATCGACATGCGGGTGCAGACGATCTTGCGCGCGGAACTGATCAAGGCGCAGGACCGTTTCGAAGCGGCCGGTGCAGCGGGTGTGGTGATGGACGTGAACACGGGCGAAATCATAGCAATGGCCTCGTTGCCTGATTTTGATCCCAATTTGCCTGCGGGTTCGTTGGGCGACAAAGGGTTCAATCGGGTGACCAAGGGCGTTTACGAAATGGGATCGACGTTCAAGCTGTTCACCACCGCCATGGCGTTGGATACGGGCACCGTGGGACTGGCCGACGGTTACGACACGGCGGACCCGATTCGCGTCTCGCGCTTCACCATCAACGATTTCCACGCCAAGAAACGTTGGCTCAGCGTGCCGGAAATCCTGGTGTATTCCAGCAACATCGGCACCGCCAAAATGGCCCTTGACGTGGGCGCGAAAAAGCAAAAGGAATATCTCGCCCGCTTCGGTCTTTTGGCGTCCAGCGATGTTGAATTGCCGGAAGTGGGCAGTCCCCTGTACCCCGCACGTTGGGGTGAGATTTCCACCATGACCATTTCTTACGGTCACGGCATCGCCGTGTCGCCCCTGCAGGTGGCGGCGGGCGTCTCGGCCTTGGTCAATGGCGGCGTGATGATGCCGCCGACCTTGGTTAAGCAGGCCGAAGATGCGCAGCTGGTCGGCGAACGGGTTTTGGAAGCCAAGACATCCAAGATCATGCGCGGCCTGATGCGATTGGTGGTGAAGAACGGCACCGGCAAGAACGGTGACGTGCAGGGATATCTGGTGGGCGGCAAAACCGGCTCGGCGGAAAAGCAGGTCGCGGGCGGCTACGACGAAAACGCGCTGATCTCGTCCTTCGTCGGCGTGTTTCCCATGACCGCACCGCGCTATGTGGTGCTGGCCATGGTGGATGAGCCGCAGGGGCAAGAGGACACATTTGGATACGCCACCGGTGGTTGGGTCGCCGCCCCGGTGGTCAAGGCGGTGATTGAGAGGATGGGGCCGCTTTACGGCTTGATCCCGGAGATGGACGAAGACGGCTCGGAGGATGCGCCCGATCACCCGTTGCATGTGCCGACCCGGGCGAACGATAAAGCCACATTGCGCAAAGGTGTGCGCCATGCGGCTTATTGATTTGATGAAGGGAAACAGAGCTCTGCCTTACGCGGACACCATCGATGAAAACCTGGACATCGCAGGCCTGACCTGCGATAGCCGCGCCGTGCGCCCGGGTTTCCTGTTTGCGGCGTTGCCAAGCGCCCGGGCCGACGCGCGCGTCGATGGCCGTGATTTCATTCAGTCCGCGGTGGACCAAGGGGCGGTCGCGGTTCTGGCTCCGGTGGGCACCGAAGCGTCCGAATTCGGCAATGTTTCTGTTATCGAAGACGGCAACGTGCGCCTCCGCTTCGCTCTGATGGCGGCGAACTTTTTCAGACGTCAGCCGCAGTACGTGGCGGCTATTACCGGCACCAACGGCAAAACCTCGACCGCGTCGTTCCTGCGCCAGATTTGGCGGCAACTCGGCCACAAGGCTGCGAGCGTCGGCACCCTGGGCGTGCACGGCGGTGGCTTCGATGAACCGGGCCAGCTCACCACCCCCGACCCGGTGGCGCTGCACGAAACGCTCGCGCGCTTGAAAGACGGCGGCGTCGACCATTTGGCGATGGAAGCGTCCAGCCATGGATTGGCGCAATTCCGCTTGGATGGCGTACGCGTCCAGGCCGCGGGTTTCACCAACATCACCCGCGATCATTTGGACTACCACGGCTCTATGGAAAAATACTTCGCCGCAAAACTGCGTTTGTTCTCCGACGTGGTGGTGGACGGTGGACATGTGGTGGTCAATGCGGACAGTCCGCAAGGCCGGGAAATCGTCGCTGTGGCGCAAAAGCGCGGGCTTCACGTCCTCACGTTCGGGCGTGCCGGTCAGGACATCCGCGTATTGAAGCGCGCGGCCACACCGCACGGTCAAAGCCTGTCCTTGAGGATCGGTGACCGGAATTTCGCCGTGAACGTACCTTTGGCGGGCGCGTTCCAAGTGGAAAACGTGTTGTGTGCTCTGGGTCTCGCCATCGCCTTGGGGGCGGATGTTATGCCGTGCGTCGCGGCGCTGGAAAAATTGGACGGCGTGCCGGGGCGGTTGCAGAAGGCCGGCATGGTGAACGGTGCGGCGGTGTATGTGGATTACGCCCATACGCCGGATGCTTTGGAAAATGTTTTGGAAGCATTGCGTCCCCACACCCAAAACGCATTGCATGTGCTGTTCGGCTGTGGCGGCGACCGCGATGCGGGCAAGCGCGTGCAGATGGGCGCCATTGCCAAGCGGCTGGCGGACCGCGTGATCGTGACCGACGACAACCCGCGCAGCGAAGATGCATCCGTGATCCGTGCCGAGATCATGAAAAGCTGCCCCGACGCTGCGAACATCGGCAACCGCCGCGAAGCGATCTTGCAAGCCGTCAAGGGCCTATGCCCGGGGGATGTATTGGTTTTGGCGGGCAAGGGACATGAACAGGGACAGATCGTCGGGGACGAAGTCTTGCCTTTCGACGATGTGATCGAAGCCCAGCGCGCCATTGAGGAGGTCGGAACGTGAACATGATCAAAACGGCCAACACGCTTTGGACCGCATCGGACGCCGCACACGCGGCCGGTGGCGACGCGCATCCCGATTGGAAAGCCACGGGTGTTTCCATCAACACCCGCACATTGCAACCGGGCGATCTGTTCATCGCCTTGCAAGGTCCCAACGTGGACGGCCACGATTACGTCGCCGATGCGTTCGAAAAAGGCGCCGCCGCCGCTGCCGTACACCACCGCCCACCGGTGCTGGATCCGGACGCGCCGCTTTTGGTGGTCGAAGATACCATGAAGGCGTTGGAAGATTTAGGGATGGAAGGGCGCAAGCGCCTGGACCAGGGCAAAGTCATCGCCGTCACCGGATCGGTGGGCAAGACCGGCGTCAAGGAAGCCCTGAAGCTGGTGTTGGGAGATCAGGGCAAAACGTCGGCCAGCGTCGGCAGTCTCAACAATCACTGGGGCTTGCCGTTGAGCTTGGCGCGCCTTCCCGCGGATGCAGATTACGCCGTTTTGGAAATGGGCATGAACCACCCGGGTGAATTGACGCAGCTTTCCAGAATGGGGCGCCCGCACGTGTGTGTGATCACCACCATTGCGCCCGCGCACACCGAATTCTTTAAAGACACGTTCGAAATTGCGGATGCCAAGGCGGAAATCTTTGCCGGCGCCGAGCCGGGTGCGATCGCCGTTTTGAACCTCGACATTCCTGAGTTCGTGCGTCTGCACGCCGCGGCCCAAAACGCAGGCATGGAAACGGTGGTCACGTTCGGTATGGATGTGTATGCGGATTTCCGCGTCATCGCTTATGAACTGGACGGTAATGGGTCGTTGGTCACGGCGGCGACGCCGGTGGGGACCGTTACCTACCGCGTCGGCTCGCCGGGATTGCACTGGGTGTTGAATTCGCTCTGCGTGCTTGCCGCCGTGTATGCGGCGGGTGGTGATGTGGCGCGCGCCGGGGAATCATTAGCGGATCTCAGCCCGCCCAGCGGGCGGGGCGAGCGCTTCGAAATCGCCAGGGATGGCGGCGCGTTTCAACTGATTGACGAAAGTTATAACGCCAGCCCGGCGGCCATGCGTGCGGCCATGGCGGTATTGGCCGCCCAACCGGTGGGTGCGGGTGGACGGCGCATCGTTGCCTTGGGTGACATGTTGGAAATGGGTGAGAACTCACCCAGCATGCACGCCGATCTGGCCGAGGCCATCGACGCGAACGGCATCGACCTCGCGTTTTTGGCGGGAACGGATATGAAGCATCTCTGGGACGCCTTGGCGAAAAGCAAGCGCGGGCATTTCGCAAGCGACTCTGAGGCCTTGGCCGAAGTGATGCAAGGCGCCGTGCGCCCCGGTGACGTGGTGATGGTGAAAGGGTCCGCCGGAATGAAGATGGGGCGTGTGGTCGACGCGCTCAAGCAGGGAAAGGGATAAGCCATGCTGTTTCACTTGCTGTTCCCGCTGGCTGACCAATTCCCGGTCTTCAACGTTTTCCGTTACCTGACCTTCCGCACCGGTGGCGCCGTGATGACGGCGCTGATCATCAGTTTCGTCATCGGGCCTTATTTGATCAAGGTTTTGCACATGCGCCAAAAGGGTGGGCAGCCCATCCGCGACGATGGGCCGGAAGCGCACCTGCTCACCAAACAGGGCACGCCGACAATGGGCGGTTTGATGATCCTGATCGCGATGGTGGTCTCGACGCTTTTGTGGGCGGACTTGTCCAACGGTTTCGTGTGGGTGGCGTTGGGCGTCACCGTGTCTTACGGCATCATCGGTTTTCTTGACGATTATTTGAAGGTTAGCCGCCGCAATCACAAGGGTCTGCCCGGCAAGGTCAAGCTGATTTTGCAATTTGCCTTTGCTTTGGCGGCGGCGGTGTGGACCATGCGCTTGATGCCGGGCGATTTGTCGACCACTTTGGCGGTGCCGTTCTTC
Source organism: Magnetovibrio sp. (assembly GCA_028281525.1). GTDB lineage: Bacteria > Pseudomonadota > Alphaproteobacteria > Rhodospirillales > Magnetovibrionaceae > Magnetovibrio. The sequence continues at coordinate 13,818 of JANQJR010000013.1, read as the reverse complement.
AAAGACGCTTTGGTACAGCTTTCCTGGTTCTTCCCCATCTTCGCCGTATTCGTGATGGTTGGGGCATCCAATGCGGTGAATCTGACGGACGGTTTGGACGGTCTCGCCATCGTGCCGGTGATGATTGCGTCCGGCGTGTTCGTGTTGATCGCGTACCTGGTCGGCAACACGGTTTTCTCCGGATACCTGCAGCTCCACTACGTGCCGGGCACCGGTGAGCTGGCAACCTTCCTGGGCGCACTGATCGGCGGCGGGCTTGGTTTCCTGTGGTTCAATGCACCGCCCGCGCGCGTGTTCATGGGCGATACCGGCTCGCTTGCCCTGGGCGGTGCGCTCGGTGCAGTCAGCGTGATCACTAAGCATGAACTGGTGCTCGCCATCGTCGGCGGCTTGTTTGTGTTGGAAACCGTCTCCGTCATCGTGCAGGTCATCTCCTATAAGCTGACCGGCAAACGCGTGTTCGCCATGGCGCCGCTGCACCATCACTTCGAAAAGAAAGGGTGGGCGGAACCCACCATCGTCATTCGTTTTTGGATCATCGCCACCATCTTGGCGCTGATCGGTTTGTCCACGTTGAAACTGCGCTGAGGAATAGAGGTAACGGAAGAAATCCATGATCTCTTGCGAAGGATACGCCACCAAGCACGTTGCCGTCGTCGGCCTGGGTAAGTCCGGGCTGTCGGCTGCGCGCGCATTGTGTCGCAGCGGTGCACGGGTATTGGTGTGGGACGACAATGATTCTGCCCGTGCGGAGGCGGAGGCCGAAAGTTTGCTCGTACGCGCGCCCGAGCGTATCAATTGGGCAGCGATGGATGCTTTGGTTCTGAGCCCCGGCATCCCGCATACATTTCCCGCGCCACACTCCGCCGCGCGCATGGCGAAAGATGCGGGCGTACCGATCATCGGGGATGTGGAATTGCTCGCCACAAGCAGCGCGCAAGCGCCGAAGATCGCCATCACCGGCACCAATGGAAAGTCCACCACCACCGCCCTGGTGGGGCATATTTTGGAGCATTGCGGACGCGACGTTGAAGTTGGCGGAAACTTAGGCCCCGCCATTTGCGACATGGCGATGCAGGAACACGACGCGGCCTATGTGTTGGAGCTGTCGTCTTATCAATTGGAACTGTGCCCAAGCGCGCGCTTCAAGATCGCGGTGCTGCTCAACATCACGCCGGATCATCTGGACCGCCACGGCGGCATGCACGGCTACAAAGCGGCGAAGAAAAACATCTTCCGTGCTCAAGGCGTTGGCGATACGGCCGTGATCGGTGTGGACGATGACATCTGCCGGGGTATCCATGAAGAGCTGAAGGCGCGCAACGGGCGCAGGATCGTACCCATTAGTAGCACGCGCGAAGCGCCCGGCGGCGTCTATGTGGACGGCCACAAGCTGATCGACGACCTGAACGGCGGCAAGTGGGCGGTGATGGATTTGGGGGCTCTCGCCAACCTTCCGGGCAACCACAACGCGCAAAATATCGCCGCAGCCTATGCGGTGGCGAAGTCCATGGGCGTCGACACCGACGACATCGTCAAGGCCATCGAAAGCTTTCCAGGTCTGGTGCATCGCCAGGAACGGCTGGGTGTGTTCGATGGCGTGACCATCGTCAACGACAGCAAGGCGACCAACGTGGAAGCCACGGCCAAGGCCTTGGCGTGTTACGACAACATCTATTGGATCGCCGGCGGACGGAGCAAGGAGTCTTCGGACGGGAAAGGGGGGCTTGAGGGTCTTGCCCCCGTACTGGGTTCCGTTCGCCGCGCATTCTTGATCGGTGAGGCAGCGGAGACTGTTGCATCCTGGTTGGACGGCAAGGTGAAGGCCGACATTTGCGGCGATCTGGAAGCCGCGACCCAGGCGGCCATAGCCGCGGCCCACGAAGAGCGGTTGGAGGGCGCGACGGTGCTGTTGTCGCCTGCCTGTGCGTCTTTCGATCAGTTCCGTAGCTTCGAACATCGCGGCGATGTGTTCCGCGCCATCGTTCAATACCTGACCAAGGGCCAGGGTGGTGGCGGGGAGGGCATGAAGAACATGACGCCCCCGATCAACAGGGGAGCCGCCTGATGAGCACCTTCACCCGCACCGATACGTCTATCGTTAGCCGTTGGTGGTGGACCATTGACCGCTTGACGCTGCTCAGCGTCATCGTCATCGCCGCACTGGGCGCAATCTTGGTCTTGGCCGCGTCGCCCGCCGTGGCGGAGCGCATCGGCCTGGAAAGTTTTCATTTCGTCCATCGCCATTTCGTATTCCTGCCGCTGGCCTTAGGGGTGATGATCGCGACGTCTTTGTTGACGCCGCGCGGCATTCGGCGTTTGGCCCTGTTGGTGTTCCTGGGCGCCCTGGCAGGCATGATCGCGGTGTTGTTTTTTGGTGTGGAGACCAAGGGCGCGACGCGCTGGTTGCCCATTGCCGGATTTTCGCTGCAGCCATCCGAATTCATCAAACCCACGTTTGCGGTCGTTGCGGCATGGATGTTCGCGGCACAAAAGCTGGATGAGGACGTGCCCGGCTACGCCATTGCCATATTCCTGTTCGTGTTGGTGGTGGGTTTGTTGCTGCTGCAGCCGGACTTCGGCATGTCCATCGTGGTGTCGTGCGTGTGGGCGGTGCAGTTTTTCATCGCCGGTTTGCCGTTGGTGCTGGTCGGCGCGATTGCATTGCTGTTCGTCCTGGGCGCGTTTGGCGCGTATTTGAGCTTCGATCACGTGCGTATACGGATCGACCGCTTTCTGGACCCCAGTAGTGGCCAGGGCTATCAGGTGGAAAAATCCCTGGATGCGTTCGAGAACGGCGGCCTGTTCGGCCGTGGTCCTGGCGAAGGCCGGGTTAAGGAAGTTCTTCCCGACGCGCACACCGATTTCATCTTGGCTGTCGCAGGCGAAGAGTTCGGTTTGTTGTTATGCCTGCTGATCGTGATCCTGTTCGCCTTTGTGGTGTTGCGTGGCTTTACGCGCGTGTTCAAGGATTCCAACTTCTTCGTCATGGTCGCGGTGGCCGGGTTGCTGACCCAGTTTGCGCTGCAGGCGATTATCAACATCGCGTCGACCACCAACCTGATACCGCCGAAGGGCATGACCTTGCCGTTCATCAGTTATGGCGGATCCAGCACCCTGGCGCTGGCTTTGGGCATGGGTATGGTTTTGGCGCTGACGCGCGTGCGTCCGGGCGCGCATGGGGCGGGAGGACCGGGATGAGCAAACCTCATGTCCTTCTTGCCGCAGGTGGTACCGGTGGTCATGTGTTCCCGGCGGAGGCCCTGGCATCGGAATTGATCGAACGCGGATACCGACTGGGACTCGTCACCGACAAGCGCGGCAAGGCCTATGGCGGGCAGTTGGGCGCGTTGGAAACGCATCATATCCAGGCGGGCGGCATCGCGGGCAAAAGTGCGCTCGCGCGCATCAAAAGCATGTTCGAGCTGGCGCTTGGCGCTTGGCAGGCATGGCGTTTGCTGAAAAGTTTGAAGCCCGACGCGGTGGTGGGATTCGGCGGTTATGCCTCTGTGCCGACTATGATGGCGGCGACCATGGCCGGAATCCCGACGGCCATCCACGAGCAAAATGCTTTGCTGGGCCGCGCCAACCGTTTGCTGGCCGGGCGGGTCAAGGCCATCGCCACCTCATTCGAAGACACCCGCGGTTTGCCGGATGGTGCGAACGTAATGTTGTCGGGCATGCCGGTGCGCGCTCCCATCGCCGCCAAGGCGGCAACCCCGTATCCCAGCGCGGAAGGGGGTACGCCGCTGTGCATTCTGGTTTTGGGGGGGTCGCAGGGCGCCACGGTGTTGAGTGATGTCGTGCCCACCGCCTTGGCGAAATTGCCGGATGAGATGAAATCGCGTCTTGACGTGACCCAACAATGCCGTGAAGAAGACTTGGATGCCGTTAAGAAAACCTATGAAGCGAACGCCATACGCGCCCATCTTGCAACCTTCGTTGACGATGTGCCGGATCGTTTGACGGGCGCACATCTGGTCATTTCGCGCGCGGGCGCGTCCACGGTGGCCGAGGCCTTGAGCGTTGGGCGTCCGAGCATCTTGGTGCCGTATCCGTATGCCGCCGACGATCATCAGACATACAACGCGCACGCGGTGGATGCGGCCGGGGCTGGTTGGATCATGCCGCAAGACACGTTCACGCCGGACAATCTGGCGATCCGTCTGGATTCCCTATTGGGTCTGCCCGCCGTGTTGGAAAAGGCTGCGCGATGTGCGCGCGATTTGGGCCGCGCGGATGCTGCGAAGCGTCTCGCCGACATGGTCGACGGGTTGGTGGAAACCCCAATGCCGGGGAGTGATGGAACATGAGAGCGCTGCCCCTGGACATCGGGACCATTCACTTCGTCGGCATTGGCGGCATCGGCATGAGTGGCATCGCCGAAGTGCTGCATAACCTCGGCTATTCGGTGCAGGGCTCCGACCAGGCCGAAGGGGCCAACGTGGTGCGCCTGCGCGAATTGGGCATCAAGATCGCCGTCGGTCACAGCGAAGACAACTTGGGCGACGCCGGGGTGGTGGTTGTGTCCACCGCCGTGAAGCCGGACAACCCCGAAGTGGTCGGCGCGCGCAAACGCCTTTTGCCGGTGGTGCGCCGCGCGGAGATGTTGGGTGAGTTGATGCGGCTCAAATGGTCCATCGCCGTGGGCGGCACGCACGGCAAGACCACCACCACGTCCTTGGTCGCGCAATTGTTGGATGCGGCGGGGTTGGATCCCACCGTGATCAACGGCGGCATCATCAATGCCTGGGGCTCCAACGCGCGCTTGGGGTCGGGCGATTGGATGGTGGCGGAAGCCGATGAGTCCGACGGTACGTTCCTCAAACTCCCCGCGACCATCGCAGTGGTTACCAACATCGATCCAGAACATCTGGACCACTACGGCGATTTCGACACCTTGCGCAAGGCTTTCACGCAGTTTGTCGAAAACATTCCCTTTTACGGGTTTGCAGCGCTTTGTATCGACCATGCCGAGGTGCAGGCCTTGATCCCGCGCGTTTCCGACCGGCGCATCATCACCTACGGCTTCAGCCCGCAAGCGATGGTGCGCGGAGAAAACATCCGTCCCGGCCGCGACGGCATGGTCTTCGACGTGGTGTTCGCGGGCTATGGCGACGACGAACCGGAAGTGGCGCGCGATATCAATTTGCCCATGTTTGGCATGCACAATGTGCAAAACACCTTGGCCGCCGCCGCCATCGCCCATGAGATGGGAATCGACCCCGGCGTGCTGTGCACCGCGTTCTCCGGTTTCGAAGGGGTCAAGCGCCGCTTCACCAAAACCGGCGATGTGGACGGCATCACCGTGATCGACGATTACGGCCACCATCCGGTGGAAATCGCCGCCGTGCTCAAAGCCGCGCGGGGCGCGGTCAGTGACGGCCAGGTGATCGCCGTGGTGCAACCGCACCGTTACACGCGCTTGCGCGATCTGTTCGAAGACTTCTGCACCTGCTTCAACGACGCCGACGCGGTGCTGGTCGCCGATGTCTATGAAGCGGGGGAAGCGCCCATCGAAGGCGTCAATCGTGACACCTTGGTCGCGGGCCTGCGCGAACACGGGCACCGCACCGTGATGCCGTTGCTCAACGCCGATGACCTGCCCGAAGTGGTTAAGGACTTGGCGCGCCCCGGCGACATGGTCGTGTGCTTAGGGGCCGGCAACATCACCCAATGGGCCAATGCCTTGCCGGAGCGGTTGCGTAAGCTTCGATACGGCGGAAAGGGAGGGACCGAATGATGTCAGCCGCCGTTTACGCCGAGAATCTGATCGATCGTTTGCCGCCAGTGCGCGGGCGGCTGAGCGAAAACGCATCACTGGCGAAGGTCACGTGGTTCGGCGTGGGTGGTCCGGCGGAAGTCTTGTTCAAGCCTACCGATGAGGAAGATCTTGCGCATTTCCTCAAACACAAACCTGCCGACGTGCCGGTCACGGTGATCGGCGTCGGCTCGAACCTGTTGGTGCGCGACGGTGGTGTGCCCGGCGTGGTGGTCCGGCTGGGCCGCGAGTTCGCCTCCATCATGGTCAACAAGGCCGACGTGATCGTCGGCGCGGGTGCGTTGGACGGTAACGTCGCCGTTGCGGCGATGCAGGCGAACGTATCGGGCTTGGAGTTCCTCAGCGGCGTGCCCGGCACCGTCGGTGGTGCGCTGCGCATGAATGCGGGCGCCTACGGGGCGGAGATGAAGGACATCGTCGTCGGTGCGGTGGCGTTGGACGAGCATGGCGAGCGTCATGAATTGGACGCGGCGCAATTGGGGTTCAGCTATCGCAGCAGTGCCGTGCCGGCGGATTGGATTTTCATTGAAGCTCACCTGCGCGGTCACGCCGGGCAGGCGCATGATATCCAAGCCCGCATGGACGACATCAAATTGTCGCGCGAAGACAGTCAGCCTTTGCGCACCTCCACTGGTGGCTCGACTTTCAAGAACCCCGAAGGCCACAAGGCCTGGAGGTTGATCGACGAAGCGGGATGCCGGGGCTTGCGCGTGGGCGGCGCACAGGTGTCCGAGAAACACTGCAATTTCCTGATCAACGACGGCACCGCCACGGCGGCGGATATCGAAACGTTGGGCGAGACCGTTCGTACACGGGTCAAGGAGACAAGCGGCATCGACCTCACCTGGGAAATCCGGCGTATCGGCGTTCCTATTGAAGGGGATGCGCCATGACCAAGCAAGTGGCCGTGTTCATGGGAGGATGGTCGGCGGAGCGTGAAGTCTCCCTCGTCTCTGGCGCTGCATGCGCGGAGGCGTTGAAACGTGTGGGCTATTCCGTCACCGCCATCGACGTGCAGCGCGACGTGGGCTCGTTGTTGGGGCACCTGTTTCCGAAACCGGACGTGGTGTTCAACGCCCTGCATGGGCGCTATGGGGAAGACGGCTGCATTCAGGGTTTGTTGGATATTCTCGACATTCCCTATACCCATTCGGGCCTGATGGCGTCGGCGTTGGCGATGGACAAACCGTTGGCAAAGCGCCTGTTCAAGTCCGCTGGAATTCGCGTTGCGGAAGATAAGATCGCCACCCGCGAAGAGGTGATGGGCGGGACGGTAATGAAACCGCCTTATGTGGTCAAGCCGATGAACGAGGGCTCCAGCGTCGGTGTGCACATTGTGCGTGACGGTGACAACTCTGCGCCCTTCGCCAACGAAAGCTGGCCGTATGGGGATCGGGTGATGGTGGAACGCTTCGTTCCAGGGCGTGAGCTGACCGTCGCGGTGATGGGCGACAGGCCGTTGGCCGTGACCGAAATCATGACGGCGCGGGAGTTCTACGATTTCGATGCCAAATACGCCGTCGGGGGGTCGCAGCACCGGATTCCGGCGGGTATCGACGGTGCCGTTTACGACGAAGCGATGCACTTGGCCCTGCTGGCCCATCAAACTCTGGGGTGTCGGGGCGTGAGCCGTGCGGATTTCCGTTTCGATGGGGAAGAGCTTTATATCCTTGAAGTCAACACCCAGCCCGGCATGACGCCGACGTCCTTGGTGCCGGAACAGGCCCAGCATGTGGGGATCAGTTTCGAAGAACTCGTAAGTTGGATGGTGGATAATGCGGAGTGTGACGCATGAGAACGATGCTGACATGGCTCAAAGCCAAAACGTCCCGGGGTGGCAAGAACGCCGACGCCCGGCCAGAATGCAAAACGCCCCGACGCAAACGGGTGGTGCCGTTGTGGCGCAGGCCCCAGACCGTCACCGCCGCCGTTTTGATGCTTATCGCTGCGGTGGGTGGCGCGGGCGCCTGGGTGTGGAAAACCGGCCACGTGGAAACCGCTTTGAACGAGGTCAAGTGGACGGCGATCAAAGCTTCGACCGATCTGGGTCTCACCGTTCAGGATGTCTTGGTCACGGGACGGGGGGAGACGAGCCGCGAAGAGCTGCTGAATGCGCTGGGCATTGCCCGCGGCGCACCGATCATTGCTTACGATTTCCAGGCGGCGAAGCGCCGCATCGAAGACTTGCCGTGGGTTCTACATGCACGCATTGAACGATTGCTGCCGGATACCTTGGTGGTGCATATCATCGAACGTCGCCCCATGGCCTTGTGGCAGAACCAGGGTGCGTTTTCCCTGATCGATGATACCGGCCAGGTGATTACCCAGGACGGGCTCGCGCGTTTCGCCGACCTGATCCATGTGGTGGGTGAGGATGCGCCGGATCACGTGGGGGGATTGTTGGAGCTGTTGGGCACCCAACCGGGGCTCAAGCCCTTGGTCAAGGCGGCGGTGCGTGTCGGGGGCCGGCGTTGGGATTTGTCGCTCGAAGGCGGCGTGCATGTTCGTCTGCCCGAAGACGACCCCAGCCATGCCCTGGCGCGATTGGCTGCGTTCGAGGAAGACAGCGGCGTCTTGGGCCGCGACATCCGGGTGTTGGACTTGCGGGTGCCGGACCGCGTGATCGTCAGGCGCAACCCCAATCCCGTGCGTCGTCCCGAAACAAAAACGGGACAGCAGACGTAAGACATCCCCCGCTTTAAGACGTTTTAAACTGAAGTTTAAGACACTTGCTTTAAGCGAAGTTCCCAGAAAGGGATTTGAACCAAAGATGGACCCCCACAAGCCGCAGGGCAAACCCAGAAACGGTTTGGTTGCCGCGTTGGATATCGGAACCACAAAGGTTTCGTGCCTGATCGCGCGTCAGGAGGGCACGCGTCCGCCCCGCGTTATCGGCATCGGCCATCACGTTTCACGAGGCGTGCGCAACGGCGCCATCGTCGATATGGACGCTGCCGAAGCATCTGTACGCGCCGCCGTCGGTGCGGCGGAGGAAATGGCGGGCGCCAACATCGACGAAATCAATGTTGCGCTGTCCGGTCAGGTGTTCAAATCCCGTTTGGTGGCTTACGACATTGGCATTGCGGGGCACGAAATCGGAGATCAGGACCTGCGCAAAATTCTTGATGCCAACCGGTTGGCATCCGAACTGCCCGACGATCAGGAAATCGTGCACTCCATCCCTGTTGGTTATTCCATCGACGGCAATCGTGGCGTACGCGATCCACGCGGCATGTTCGGCGACCGTTTGGGCGTCAACCTGCATGTGGTCACTGCGGCGACCAATGCGATCCGCAACGTCGACACCTGTCTACATCGTTGCCACTTGGGCGTGGAGAGCCGCGCGGTGGGTCCCTATGCCAGCGCGCTATCCGCCTTGGTCGAAGACGAAATGAAGCTGGGCGTGACGTTGATCGATTTGGGCGGCGGCACCACCAACATCGCAGTATTCTTTGACGGTGAATTGGTGCATGCCGACTGCATTCCGGTGGGTGGCGTCAACGTGACCAATGACATCGCGCGGGGACTTTCGACCCCGGTGCAACATGCGGAACGCATGAAGACGCTCTACGGCAATTGCATGGCGTCACCGAAGGATGACTTGGAAATCATCAAGGTCCACCTGATCGGCGAGGAGCAAACCGGTGAAACCAATCCGGTGCCGCGCTCCATGTTGGTGGGCATCATCCGCCCACGTATCGAAGAAACCCTGGAACTGGTGCGTGACCGCTTAAACCAAGCGGGTTTTGAAAAGCTTTCCGGTCCACGCGTGGTTTTGACCGGCGGTGCGAGTTTGCTTCCGGGCGTGCGCGAGTTGGCTGGAGAAATCCTGGATAAGGCGCAGGTGCGCATGGCGAAACCTCGTTACTTGGAGGGAATGGCGGAAGCCGCGAGCGGTCCGCAATTTTCAACTTGCGCGGGATTGATCCACTATGCCCTTGAATCTTCGGGAGAAGCTCCGGGCCGGACGTATCGCCCTAAAGAACAGCCCGCCAGCCGCTTCGGCCGCTTCGGTCAGTGGCTGAGGGACAATTTCTAAGCGTAAAAGTACAGTTTCAGTAACCGAGTCAGAAATGGTCAAGGACTCGATAAGGACTCGAAGGCGAATCGGGTAGACGAATCGGTCGATTCGTCACCAAAAGTTACGAATTTTTAAGGCTTTTTCGCCACAAATAGAGAAACGAGCGGAGTGTGGAGTTGAGCCATGAGCATCAATCTGAGCGTACCCCAGAATGAGACGGTCGAACTGAAGCCCCGGATCACCGTGGTTGGTGTCGGTGGCGCGGGCGGCAACGCCGTCAACAACATGATCAATGCGCAGTTGGAGGGTGTCGAATTCGTCGTCGCCAACACCGACGCGCAGGCCCTGACGTTTGCGGCGACCGATCGCCGCATCCAGTTGGGCACCGGCCTGACCCAGGGGTTGGGCGCAGGCTCCAAACCGGAAATCGGCCGCGCCGCAGCGGAAGAAACCATCGATGAGATCAACGAGCAGATCAAGGGTTCGCACATGGTGTTCATCGCCGCCGGCATGGGCGGCGGCACCGGCACCGGCGCTGCGCCGGTGATCGCCCGGGCGGCGCGCGATTTAGGCGTGCTCACCGTCGGCGTGGTGACCAAGCCGTTCCAGTTCGAAGGCATGCACCGCTTGCGCATCGCCGATAAGGGCATCGAGGAGCTCGAGCAGTATGTCGACACCTTGATCATCATTCCCAACCAAAACCTTTTCCGCGTCGCCAACGAAAAAACCACCTTCTCCGACGCCTTCAAGATGGCTGACGACGTGCTCTACTCCGGCGTGCGCGGTGTGACCGACCTGATGGTCATGCCGGGCCTCATCAACTTGGATTTCGCGGACGTCCGTTCCGTCATGAGCGAAATGGGCAAGGCGATGATGGGCACCGGCGAAGCCGACGGCGAACGCCGTGCGCTGGATGCCGCCGAAGCCGCAATCTCCAACCCGCTGTTGGATGATACCTCCATGGCTGGTGCAAATGGCGTGCTGATCAACATCACCGGCGGTTCCGACATGACGCTGTTCGAAGTGGACGAAGCCGCCAACCGCATCCGCTCCGAAGTGGACGAAGACGCTTACATCATCTTCGGCTCCACCTTCGATGATGCGCTGGATGGCCGCATGCGCGTGTCGGTGGTCGCCACCGGCATCGACGCCGAAAATATGGTGCGCCCCGAACCGGTGATGCTCAACGTGCATGAAGACGCCGTCGTGCGCCCCGCCGCTCCGGCTCCTGCCGCCGAAACCCAACCGGAAGTTCCGGCGGAGCCGCGTGTCGCTGAAATCCTGGCGCAAGCCGCGGCGGAAACAGTTGAGAAGCCGGAACATGATCCCGTCGACGACCCCGTAATGACCGGGGAAGAGGTCGTAGAAGCAGCGATGGAACTGGAACTGCCGCAGGAAGGCAAGGCGCCCGCCATGCCCGCCACCGAAGAAGAGGCCTTCGCCGAGGTCGAGGCTTTGGAACATGGGGAAGACGACGACATGGGTGCGCCGGAACCGGCGGGGCTGCCGGAAAGCTTCTCCGCCCCTGCGGCGATGCCGGCGGCGGGTGCGGACGATGCCTTCATTCCGCCCGTGCCGATGACGGCTCAGTCCGGGGATGCTCAGGATATCGATCCGATGGCCGAAGCCGCCATGATCAACGGCGCTTCCGCCGCAGAAGAACCCGCGCCTAAACCGAACGTCACCAAGGGGCCGAGCCTGTTTGAACGGGTCACCGGTGGCGCCAAGAGCAAGGTTTCCCTGTTCGGCTCCTCCGAACCGAAAGATACTCCGCAACCGGCCGCGATCGCTCCCGCGCCCACGCCTGCGGCCACCCCGACTTCCGCACCGGCGCAGCAAATGCGCACGACCGTTGCGGCGGAGCCGACCCTGGGTGGTTTGGAACCCGAGGAACGCTTGAATTTGAGCCAATCCGAAGACGACTTGCTCGATATTCCGGCGTTCCTCCGTCGTCAGGCAAATTAAGCAAGTGTTTATAAGGAGTTAGGTCCTGAAAAACCTGTAACAAAAGGTAACACTGTTTGATTTGAGCGCTTCAGAAAAGGGTGTTAGACCCATAACTGAAGCGCTCTTTCTTTACAGGGCGTCTAAACAAGCCGAAACAACGGCCTGAAAATAAAAGAGACTGTACAAGAAAGACGACACTGGGGACTGAGGATACCATCATCGTGATCAAGCAACAGACGTTGAAAAGCGCCATCAGCTGCACGGGCATCGGCTTGCACTCAGGTGAAAAAGTCACCATGACTTTGCACCCCGCCGATGTGGATGCGGGCATTACGTTCCGCCGCACCGATCTGGCCGGTGGCGGTGCGGAAATTTCCGTTGGCCATAATAGCGTGCGCGACACGCGATTGTGCACCACCATCGGTACGGACGACGGCAAGCTCATCGGCACGGTCGAACACTTGATGGCGGCACTTGCCGGTGCGGGTATCGACAACGCGATGATCGAGGTCGGAGGCCCGGAAGTACCCATTATGGACGGTAGCTCCGCACCGTTTCTGTTTCTCATCGATTGCGCCGGTGTGGTCGAACAAGAGGCCGCGCGTAAGGCGATCCGCGTTCTCAAACCGGTGACGGTCAGCGAAGGCGACAAGTCCGCCACGCTCTTGCCGTCGGATAGCTTCTCTCTCGATTTCGAAATCGACTTCGCCAGCCCTGCCGTCGCTAGCCAATCCATGAGCATCGGCCTCACCGATGGCGTGTTCAAGAACGAGCTCGCGCGTGCGCGCACCTTTGGCTTCATGCACGAAGTGGAGGCGCTGTGGGCCGCAGGCCTTGCCAAGGGCGGCTCGCTCGACAACGCCATCGTGATCAGCGGCGACAAGGTTATGAACGAAGACGGCTTGCGTTATGAAGACGAATTCGTGCGCCACAAGATTTTGGACGCGGTGGGCGATCTCTACATCGCCGGTGCGCCTCTGCTGGCGCACTACGACGGCGTGCGCTCAGGTCACGCCCTGAACAACCTGCTTCTCCATGAACTGTTTTCCGATCCCGCCAATTACGAGATCGTGGACATGGAAGACGAAGTCTTGCACCCCGCCATAGGCGTTTCTTCATGGCCGAAGCAAACGGTGGCCGCTAGCCCTGCTCATTAAGCCTCGTGCACTCAGTCCAGATTCACGAAATGTTCCGATTCGCGCCCGCTCTTTGAGCCGGGCGCGCTTCATTTCTGCGAAAATAACCTGAAACGTCCGGAAACCGGGGCCTGGAAAAGGCGCAAGGGGCGCTGGACAGACCCGCGCGGGGACGTGATATAATCCGCCGCGACCCGGATCGCCCCGGAGATCTCCGCGTGCGCTGTATTCCGGCAACAGAGAAAGAAAAACGCCCCATGGCTTTGCGTATACCCACCCCTTTTCGTATTTTGGCGGTTTCCGTCGCCTTGGTCCTGGCAGCTTGCACTGGTGACGATGCGCTTCAGCAGGAATACGTCGAAGAACCGGTGGCGAAGCTCTACAACTTAGCCGTCGATGCCCTTGAACAGGAGCAGTACGAAGAAGCCTCGACCCGATTTGACGAGGTGGAGCGCCAACATCCGTATTCCACCTGGGCCACCAAGGCACAGGTCATGGCGGCCTATAGCCTCTATATGGCGAACAAATATGACGAGGCCATCGTCGCACTCGACCGTTTCATCCAACTGCACCCGTCCAATAAGGATACGGCGTACGCCTATTACCTGAAGGGGCTTTGTTACTACGAGCAGATTTCCGATGTCGGTCGCGACCAGATGATTACGGAGTTGGCGCTCAAAACCCTCAATGAGCTCATCACCCGTTTTCCGGAAAGCCAATATACCCGTGACGCCAAATTGAAGATCGAACTGACCTACGACCATTTGGCGGGCAAGGAAATGAACGTGGGGCGGTATTATCAAGGCAAAGGTCAGTATTTGGCGGCGATCAACCGTTTTGATACGGTGGTCAAGAAATACCAGACCACCACCCATGCGCCGGAGGCCATGCTGCGTCTCGTTGAAAGCTACTTGGCGTTGGGACTCAAGGCC
>JANQJR010000072.1 GCA_028281525.1 Magnetovibrio sp. | reverse complement strand
CTCGCCCATATGGAGAGGGGGGGTTCAATGGCACCACCAAAGAACGAGCGGCTGGATTGGCTGCAGTTGATCCGCAGCCGCAATGTCGGCCCGGTGAGTTTCTATAAGCTGCTGGAACAGTTCGGCACGGCCAGCGCCGCACTGGCGGCGTTGCCGGACCTTGCCAAGCGGGGCGGCGCGAAATCGTTCAAAGTGCACCCTAAGACCGAAGCCGAACGGGAGTTGGAAGCGCTGGAAAAGCTGGGCGGACAATTGGTGATCCGCACGGATGAGCACTACCCCGCCCTGCTCGCCCATGTGGAGGACGCACCACCAGTGCTTTCGATCCTGGGCCATCCACACCTTTTGAAAAAGCGCGCCATCGCCGTGGTCGGCGCGCGCAACGCGTCGCTCGCCGGTAAAAACTTCGCGCGACGTGTCTCGGCGGACTTAGGGGTGGCGGGATTGCTGGTGGTTTCCGGTATGGCGCGCGGATTGGACGCGGCGGCCCACGAAGGCGCACTGGACACCGGTACGGTGGCAGTGCTGGGCGGCGGGGTGGACGTGGTCTACCCCCAGGAAAACGAGGCACTTTACGCGACTCTGATCGAACGCGGCGCAATCATCTCCGAGGTGCCTTTGGGCACCAAGCCCCAGGCCCGCCACTTTCCCCGGCGCAACCGCATCATATCGGGTATGGCGCGGGGCACCCTGGTGGTGGAGGCCTCGCTCAAGTCCGGCACCCTGATCACCGCACGCATGGCGCTGGAACAGGGCCGCGAAGTGTTCGCCGTTCCGGGCTCCCCGAACGATCCGCGCGCGGCGGGATGCAACAAACTGATCAAAGAGGGTGCTAACTTGGCGCAAAACGCCGAAGAAATTTTAGAGGTTCTGCGGCCCATTTTGTCGACCTCACTATCCGAGCCCAAGTCCTTGGATTATCAACAAAAACCCCTGCCCTTCCCGGATCAGCGCGAGATCGAAAAGGCGCGCGGCGCGATTCAAGAAATGCTGTCGCCCACACCGGTAACGGTTGACGAACTGATCCGTAACTGCCAATTCTCCCCCTCGGCGGTGTCGCTTGTGCTCCTGGAATTGGAGTTGGCGGGCCGCATCGAACGCCATCCGGGCAACCGGGTGTCACTTATATAACGTACCCAATTGGCTTGAGGCCGCATGCACGTCGTCGTCGTCGAATCGCCCGCCAAGGCGAAAACCATCAACAAATATCTTGGGTCCGACTACAAGGTCCTGGCCAGTTACGGCCATATCCGCGACCTGCCGTCGAAGGACGGTTCGGTGCGACCGGATGAAGGTTTCGCCATGGACTGGGAGGTCGACTCGCGCTCGGCCAAACAGGTCAAGGAAATCGCCGACGCCATGAAAGGCGCGGATGGGCTCTACCTCGCCACCGACCCCGACCGCGAAGGGGAAGCCATCGCCTGGCATGTGCGGGAAGTCCTGGAGAAGAAAAAACTTTTGACCGACAAGACGGTCAAGCGCGTGGTTTTCAATGAAATCACCAAGGCCGCGATCCAGGATGCCTTCGACCATCCGCGCGATCTGGACGACGAACTGGTGGACGCCTACATGGCGCGCCGGGCGCTGGATTACCTGGTGGGCTTCACGCTGAGCCCGGTGCTGTGGAGAAAGCTTCCCGGATCGCGCTCCGCCGGTCGCGTGCAGTCCGTTGCGCTGCGCCTGATCTGCGAGCGGGAAACCGAAATCGAGGCCTTCAAACCGCAGGAATACTGGTCCGTCGCAGGAACCTTCGATACCGGATCGGGCGTGATGGTGGATGCCAACCTCACGCACCTGGACGGCGAAAAGCTCGACAAGATGAGCTTGAAGTCCGAAGCGGACGCCATGCGCGCCAAGGCGGCGATCGAAAGCGGGCCGTTTTCCGTCGCCAAGATCGAAAAGAAAAAAACCCGGCGCAATCCGCCGCCGCCGTTCACCACCTCGACCCTGCAGCAGGACGCGTCGCGCAAACTTCATTTTTCCGCCAAGAAAACCATGCAGGTCGCCCAGCGCCTCTATGAAGGGATCAACATCGGCGGCGAAACGGTGGGCCTGATCACCTATATGCGTACCGACGGCGTAACCATGGCGAACGAAGCGGTCAACGCCTGCCGATCCCTGATTTCATCGAGCTACGGCGAAGCCTACCTGCCCGACAGCCCACGCGTTTATAAGTCCAAGGCCAAAAACGCCCAAGAAGCCCACGAAGCCATCCGCCCCACCGACGTATCACGCAAACCCAAAGACTTAGGCGGCCACCTGGACGCGGACCAAATGAAGCTTTATGAGCTGATCTGGAAACGCACCATGGCGTGCCAGATGGAATCGGTGGTGCTGGACCAAGTCGCCGTGGACATTGCCCAGGCTGAGCGCACCGTGGTGCTGCGCGCCACCGGCTCGATGATCGCGTTCGACGGTTTTTACCGCGTCTATCACGAAGGCTCCGATAAGTCCGCCAGCGATGAAGACCGCATCCTACCGGATATGACCGAAGGCCAGGCCATGGCGCTCGCCGACGTGCGTCCGGAACAGCACTTCACCCAACCGCCGCCACGCTACTCTGAGGCAAGCTTGGTGAAAAAGCTCGAAGAGCTCGGCATCGGACGGCCGTCCACATACGCTTCGATCATTTCGGTGCTGCAAGACCGCGACTATGTGACCCTGGACAAGCGCCGCTTTGTCCCGGAAGACCGGGGCCGCGTGGTGACCACGTTCCTCACCAGTTTTTTCGAGCGCTACGTGGAATACAGCTTCACCGCCGATCTGGAAGAACAGCTCGACGACATTTCCGGCGGGCGCATCGACTGGAAGGTCGTGCTGGATGAGTTCTGGCGCAACTTCTCAGCCGCCGTGGACGGCATCAAGGAGCTGCGCGTACGCGACGTGCTGGACACCTTGGACGAAGTTCTGGCCCCGCACTTCTTCCCCGAGCCCGAAAAAGAAGGCGACGCGGACCCACGCAAATGCCCAACTTGCAGTGACGGCCGTTTGTCGTTGAAGCTGGGCAAATTCGGTGCGTTCATCGGGTGTTCCAATTATCCCGATTGCCGCTTCACGCGGCCCTTGGTCACGCCCACGGGCGGCGACGACGACCCAATGGCCGCAGAGTTGGAAAAGGGCCCGAAGCTCTTAGGCCAGGACCCCGAAACCGGTCAGGACGTCACGTTGCGCAAGGGCCCCTACGGCGTTTACGTGCAGCGCGGCGAGGTCGATCCGGAAGACAAAAAGGTCAAACCCAAACGTTCCAGCCTGCCGCGCGGCGAAAACCCGGCGACATTGACCTTGGAGCGCGCACTTGGGCTGTTGAGCCTGCCGCGCAAGATCGGCCCGCACCCGGACGATCAGCAAATGATCCAGGCGGGCATCGGGCGCTTCGGACCTTACCTGCAATACGCGGGCATGTACGTCTCGCTCAAGGAAGACGACCCGGTGGAAGTCGGCCTCAACCGCGCCGTGGTCCTGATCGCGGAAAGCGGCAAAAAGCCGCCGGTGGAAATCGGCAAGCACCCGGACGACGGCAAGCCGGTACTGATGAAAATCGGGCGCTGGGGACCTTATGTCACCCATGGGCGCGAGCGCGCCAATCTGCCCAAGGACCTGGACAAGTCTGAGCTGACCCTGGAAAAGGCCGTGGAGCTGATCGCCAAGAAATCCAAGTCGCCTGCGAAGAAAAAAGCCGCGTCGAAAAAGAAAACCACCGCCAAAAAGGCCCCGGCGAAAAAGAAGACGACGGCCAAGAAAAAAGCGCCGGCAAAGAAAAAGGCCGCCAGCTAACGCCCCCTTTGCGGCTTACGTCCACAAACTCAAAGGCGGGTCGGATGCCGTCGCGCGTAAAATATCACCCCGCGATATAAGTCCAACCAACTCGTCGGTTTCGCTGGTTACCGGAACGGCACTTTGCCTGTAATCCACCATGACTGAGGCAATACGCCGAATATCCGTCACGGGATCGGCCGTGATCACCGGCGCCAACATGGCATCCCCCACTAATTTGTCACTTTGCCGAATGATCTTATCATCATCGACGATGAGGTATTGGAGCAAATTGCGCTCCGTCAGCATGCCAACGATCTGACGATCGTCGTTCAAGACGGGAAGCTGACGGTAGCCGAGTAAACGCAACCTTTTCCAAGCCGATACAATATCATCCGAAACCCCTATGGTTTCGACGGGACTATTCATGATTTGGTGGGCATGGACGACGCGTTCACGTTCTTGAACCGGCAGCTTTTCCCGATAGGCCTCACACGCCTGGGCGGAGACGGAATATCCGCCTGCGAAATACGCCGACGGTCCGTCTTCGGGTGTCGAAGATAAATCCACTTTTCTGGGCGGCGGTTTTCTTTTGATCTTGCGTAGATTTTCCAGAGTGTCTCGAAAGCGCCGTCCCTGGACATCGTAAATTGCGAACAAGTCTCTGCACTCCCAAGAAAACGAACGTTGAGAACACGTTTACGCCCTAGAAATATGTGCGAATTCCCAAAAAACCAGTGCCAGGAACCCCATTCCAAGGATGGGGCATACATTTGCCTCAACCATCATGGTTCGACGGCGCACATCGCCCCCTCCGAGACAAAATGAAAGACTGGAGAAAAGGCAGAAACAGCCTGAAAAGGCACACACTCAGCTCACCGGGTTTTCCGGCCAGCGTGAACCATCGACGCAGGCTTCATAGGCGTGCCAACTGGCGTATCCGATCAAGGGAAGCGTGACCACCAAACCGATATAGGCGGTGGCCAATCCCGCACCGATGAAAATCACGATCAGACCCGCCCAAGTGAGCATCGCGCCGATGTTCTTTTTTACCACCAGGAAGCTGACGAACGCGGCGGTGAACACATCGACCTTGCGGTCCAGCATCATCGGCAGCGTCACCACGCCGAACATAAAAGCGAGTACCGCCATGACCGCGCCGATGGCGGTACCGGTCAGCAAAAAAACGAAGCCGTCCCAGGTGAAGAAGACCTTGTCCAAGATCACGTCCAGGTTCATACCGATGTAGGGAAACGACAAGACGAAGGTGAGCACCGCGAAACGGCTCCAGACCATGGCGAAGATCATCAGCACCAGCCCCGCCGTGAGCACGTGATAACCATTGTAACGCCACGCTGTCAGGCACTTCCCGGGGCGCGGCACGGAGCCCCGTGAAAAGCGGCGGCTGATGTCATAAATCCCGATCGCCAGGATCGGCCCGGCCAGGATGAAGCCCGCGGTCATGGGGTAAATAAGGTAATCCATCTCCGCGTAATGCAATCCCACGGCCAACACCAAACCGATGGTGGTGAAGATCAACCCGTGGGCGAGGCTGAGCGTGGGCGCGCGCACGAAATCGGCCCAACCCTTGCCGAGCCACACGAACGGCTGTTCGATGTTCACATCACGGATGTATTCGGCGATGGGTTTCACCGCCGGTTCAGTTGCCTTGGCTTCGCTCATACCCCTCCCCCGAGATCGACAAGCATATGTAGATGGACAGTTGAAAAGCTAAAGGGCGCATACACGGATAGCAAGGGGCGTTTTTCTGTAGGACCGAATCTGGCCGAACGTGTATAGCTAAACGATGTCGAAACGTTCCCCCCACCCGTCTCCGTTCCCGTCCAAGGACCAGATCCTCGAATTCATCAAGGACAGCCCTGGCCGCGTCGGTAAGCGCGAGATCGCGCGCGCCTTTCGCCTGGACGCGGACCAGAAGATGCAACTCAAGAAGGTCTTGAAGGAACTCAAGGACGACGGGCTTCTGACGTCGAGCCGCAAAAAACTGGCCGACCCCGGCGCGCTGCCGCCTGTAACGGTGCTGGAGGTCAACGCCACCGACATCGACGGCGAACTTTTGGCGCGCCCGGTGGTGTGGGAAAGCGAGCTTGAGCCCCCGGTGATCTACATGGCCCCGGTCCGCCGCGGACAAGGGGCGTTGGGCATCGGAGACCGGGTGCTGGCGCGCATGACCCGCATCGACGATAGCGAAGACGGCCGCCCGGCTTACGAAGCGCGCACCATCCGCCGGTTGGAGCATGCACCCGCCGACGTCTTGGGCGTGTTCGGCTTCGACCGCGCCGGCAAGCCCCGGCTGCGCTCCACAGACCGGCGGCACAAATCCGAATTCATGGTCACCGACTTGGGCGGCTTGAAAATTGACAAGGGCGACTTGGTGCGCGCCGAGGTACTGCCCGGCAAGAAGCTGGGGCTGCGCCAAGTCAAACTGTGCGAAAAGATCGACCGCACCGGCGCCCAGGCTATCTCGCAAATCGCCATTTACGACCATTCGATCCCGGTGGAGTTTCCCGAAGATGCGCTCAAACAAGCCCGCACCGCGGGTCCGGCGGAGCTGGGGGATCGAGAGGATTTGCGGGACACCCTGCTAATCACCATCGACGGCGAGGATGCACGCGACTTCGACGACGCGGTGTTTGCCGAACCGGACCCGAACCCGAACAATCCGGGCGGCTGGCATATCATCGTCGCCATCGCCGATGTCAGCTGGTACGTGCGTCCCGGCGACCCGCTGGACCAGGAGGCCTACCGGCGCGGCAATTCGGTCTATTTCCCCGACCGGGTGGTGCCGATGCTGCCCGAGGAACTCTCCAACGGCTGGTGTTCGCTGCGCCCACACGAGGAACGCCCCTGCGTCGCCGCGCACATGTGGATCGACGCGGACGGCCGATTGAAACGCCATAAGTTCGTACGCGGGCTGATGAAGTCCGCCGCGCGCACCACCTACACCCAGATCCAACAGGCCCGCGACGGCGACCCGGACGAACTCACCGCCCCTCTGCTGGACAATGTGATCGCGCCTTTGTACGGGGCTTTTGAGACGTTGCTGAAGGCGCGCGAGGCGCGGGGGGTTTTGGAACTGGATTTGGCGGAACGGCAAATCGTTCTCGACGACGATGGCAATGTGGAAAAAGTCATCGAGCGCGAACGCTTCGACAGCCACAAGCTGATCGAAGAATTCATGATCCTCGCCAACGTCGCAGCGGCGGAAAAGCTGGAAAAACACCAGCAACCCTGCATGTACCGGGTGCACGACGAACCATCCCCGGAAAAAATCGCGGCGCTCGGCGAATTTCTGGAAAGCGTCGACATTCCCTTCGCCAAAGGCCAAGTGGTTCGCGCCAGCATGTTCAATCAAATCCTCAAAAAAGCCAAAGGCACCGAGACCAGCCACATGGTCAGCGAAGTTGTTTTGCGCTCCCAGGCACAGGCCGCCTACAGCCCCGACAACTTGGGCCACTTCGGCCTGGCGTTGCAGCGTTACTGCCACTTCACTTCTCCCATCCGGCGTTATGCGGACCTTTTGGTGCACCGCACCCTGGTGCGCGGCGTCAAACTGGGCGACGGCGGATTGGAGGACGACCCCAAGGACTTCCACGAACAGGGCGAACACCTGTCGGTGACGGAGCGCAATGCCACCGGGGCGGAGCGCGACGCGGTGGACCGCTTCACGACCTTGTACCTGTCGGAAAAAGTCGGCTCGATCCTCAAGGGCCGAATCAACGGCGTCACCCGGTTTGGACTGTTCGTCACCTTGGACGAGACCGGCGCGGATGGTTTGGTGCCGGTGCGCTCCTTGAGCGAGGACTATTTCATCCACGATGAGCATGCCCATACGCTCCGCGGGCGGGAGACCGGCTACGAATACCGCCTAGGCGATAAGGTGGAGGTGTTGATCGTGGAAGCCGACGCAATGACGGGCTCCACCGTGTTCCAAATCACCGAAGGCGGACGGCCCGGCAAACCCGGTAGAGCTAAGGGCAAATCCAGGGTCGGCGGCAAAAAAGGCCGCTCCCTATCGGACCGCCCAGCCAAGCCACGGAAAACCAAGGGAAAATCACGTGCATCCCGGCGCAAAGCACGTCGGGGCTGATGGTTCGGGCCCGGCCCCAATTCTCCACAAATTCCCTGTATATTCGATGCGGCTCCGAAACAAATAGGTGACGTTACGCGAAAAATGTACGACTATCTCACCTATGGGGAACGTAATGAGACAGCCGAAACATACGATAAAGACTGCAGGTCTTGGCTTAATCGCCGCCTGGGCGTTATCGGCTTGCGTTGCGACAACCGGCCCGCCGCATTCCGATACGGCAACGGTCTTGAATGAAACCGTCCAAGATTTCCCCGAAGACGTAAACGATGATCTCAATTATTCCAGCACCACACTGACCGTGCGCGCTGGCCTGAAGGGCATTTCGGACCGCTATATCGAAGACGTGGACCTTCCCGTTCTGGCACTGGACGGCATGCGCGGGCTCGCCACCATCGATCCGGGTTTGGCGCTGAATCAGGAAGACGGCATGGTCCAGCTGCGTCTGCAAGACGCCTCAATCGCGGAGTTCGCCCGGCCCATCAGTAACGACCCCACCGCATGGGCGAGTCTGACATCCAATGTCATCCGCGCCGCGCGCACAAAATCCATGGATTTGCGCATCGCAAACGAGGAGCGCATCTACGAGGCCGTTTTCGACGGCATGCTCGCCGGACTGGATGTTTTTTCGCGCTATTCGGGAGCGGAGGAAGCTCGCGTGAATCGCGCCCGGCGCGACGGTTTCGGCGGAATCGGCATTCGCTTCGCCAAATCCGAAGGCGCGATCGTGATCACCCACGTGCAGGAAGACGGCCCCGCCGCCAACGCGGGCCTGCAACCGGGGGATATGCTCCTCATGGTCAACCAGGCAGACGTCACCACCTTGTCGCTACGCCAGATTGCCAAGCGGCTCCGTGGGCCTGTGGGCAGCCGCCTGACGCTGAGCGTCGCGCGCCTGGATGACGACGTCCGTTTCCCGGACCGGCACATCAGTTACACCCTCAGCCGCGCGCATATTGTACCGGATACAGTGCGCTCCGCCTTGAAGAACGGCATTTTGCATATCCGCCTGACAGGTTTTAACAAAAAGACCACCCCCAGCCTCAGCGACGTCTTAAAGGGTTATGAACCGGACCTGACAAGCGGCGTGATCAAGGGCGTGATCATGGATTTACGGGACAACCCCGGCGGACTGCTGTCGCAATCGGTCAATGTTGCGGATTTGTTCCTCGATCAAGGCCGCATTATCGCCACCCGGGGCCGCCACCCCGACAGCTTCCACGATTACCGCGCCGGCGGATCCGACTTGATCGACGGCAAACCGCTGGTGATCCTGGTCGATGCCGAAAGCGCATCGGCCGCCGAAATCGTCGCCAGCGCATTGCAGGACCTGGGGCGCGCGGTGGTGGTCGGCTCGTCATCCTATGGCAAGGGCACGGTCCAAACCGTGATACGCCTACCCAATAACGGGGAAATGACGCTGACGTGGTCGCGGCTCGTCGCGCCACACGGCTATGCGCTCCACGGATTGGGCGTGATGCCGTCGGTCTGCGTCACCAATGTCCAAGAAAACACCATCGAAGCCATTCTCGCTGCCGAACACATCGACGGCCAGCGCGAAACCATGGCCGCGTGGCACGCTGCGGGGCTGATCTTCGACGGGCGGCGCTCCGGTCTGCGCAAAGCCTGTCCGGCCCGGACCTTCAAACCCGGCAACAACGGCGATCTTCTGATGGATCTTGCAAATGGCGTGCTCAACGACCCGGCGCTGTATCGCCGCGCGATTTTGCTGGCCGAACCCATCAACACCGCATCACGTTAACACACCGGTTTTTCCTCTCATTTTGCGGTTGACATAGGCCGCTAGGTCCTTATTTTACGCCGCTCATACGTTTTCACGGACATGCGCAGGTCTCTGAGCAGGTCCCTAGCGGAGCAAGAACCATGGCCAAACCGGCTACCATTTTGATCAAGTTGGTCAGCACCGCTGACACCGGTTACTACTATGTGACCAAGAAGAACCCGCGCAACACGACCGAAAAGCTGGAACTGCGTAAGTACGACCCGGTCGTGCGCAAGCACGTGATCTTCAAGGAAGCCAAAATCAAGTAAGGCTGCCCCAGCTTAAGTCATGACAAAACGCGCCCTCAACAGGGCGCGTTTTTGTTTGAATTCAAAGCCAAATGCTGTGCTCTGGCGGAAGTATGTTTGGACTTTGGGAGACCCCCCCAAAATTTGGCTGATTTTGGGGCTTACCCCAAAAATTTGGCCGGGGTCTGGGGCTTACCCCAAAAATTTGGAAAGCGTTTCCAGGAAATTGGGAACGGAAATCGGCTTGGCGATATACCCTTCACAACCGCCTTCGCGGATTTTCTCTTCATCCCCCTTCATGGCGAACGCCGTCACGGCAATCACCGGAATGTGCTTCAGGTCGTCGTCGGCCTTAAGCATTTTGGTGATTTCGAGCCCGGAAATTTCCGGCAACTGAATGTCCATGAGAATCAAGTCCGGGGTG
Source organism: Magnetovibrio sp. (assembly GCA_028281525.1). Taxonomy (GTDB): domain Bacteria; phylum Pseudomonadota; class Alphaproteobacteria; order Rhodospirillales; family Magnetovibrionaceae; genus Magnetovibrio. The sequence continues at coordinate 6,571 of JANQJR010000072.1, read as the reverse complement.
TGCTCGCGCGCAAGATTGAGTGCATCGCGACCGTCCTTGGTTTGCACGGTTTCATAACCGTGCGCCTGAAGAAGATCGTTGAAGAGCTTCATGTTCAGTTCGTTGTCTTCAACGATCAGGATGGTCTTGGCCATGGTCTTTCCTTCGTTAACGGGGGCTGGATGCGTTGTCCCCGGAACGATTCGATTAAATCGAATTCCCCCACAAGGGCTGGACGCCCCCTTCCGTGCTTGATGATGGAGGATTCCCAAGCGGGAGTCAAACCTCTCAAGCACTTCTAACCTAGCAGGAATTTCACCTGTGACAAACCTTTTGCGCAGCCGCGATGGGACAAAAAAAAGCCGCCACTTTCGTGACGGCTAAGTGTCAGATTGGGAAAATGAGGAGAAACCGGAATGGGGCTGTTCAGAAACCGCCTGGACCGCTCACCACCGAGGGGTCGATCAGGCCTAAGGACATCAACAATAGGGATAATCCGAAGCCAAGGGCTTTGATCTTGGTCATGGGCGTTCCTTCGCAGTCCCGTGTCGTTCCGGTGACGGGCCACAAAGTGGTCCGCCGATAAAGAGAGTTTGCCAAAACCAGTGAATGTCCGCTGTGACGGCAGTCACTCTTGCCGTCAGAAATGTTCTTTCTGTAACAATTTTTGAAAATAGATGTTGAGAATCCACGGTTTTCAGTCAAAAATCCACGCAACGCGGGCGGTGAATAATCCAAATTAGCGATTAAGAATATAACCCTAAGAGCCTGCGGCTTGTGCGTTTACAATAATGACCCCTATGTGGGAGGCAGCATTGCTTAAATCCCTGAGTGCCAAGATCATTGCCGCGACGGTCTTGCTCATCACCATCAGTTACAGCGCCGATTTCCTGATCGCCTCAAGCATCAACGCGACCTTGAGCGAGGAAACCGAATCTTTGACCACGCGCATGCAAGGCGCCATCGAAGAAAAAGACCAATTGATCGATTCTTTGCTCAACGAAGGTCTGACAACTGCGGAGAACAAGCTGGAGGCCGATCATGCCCGCGCCGCCGCGGAAAACACCCTGAACACCGAGAACACGCGAAAGTTTCTCGAAGGGACGCGCAATGGCATCGCCACATCGAGCCTGACCCTGATCCGCAATTCCATGATGATGGGTGAAGCTGCCAGCGCCCAGGACATGATGGACACCTTGCTCGACAATCCGGACATCTTCGCCATCAACCTATGGCGCACATCCGGCGAGTTGTCGTTCCGCGACAATAAAACCATTGATGAAATCAACGAACTCGCCGGCGACGAAGTGTTCGAGCCCCGTGATCCGGAAGAGCCCCTCCTGATCGAAGCGGGAGGACGCGCGGACACCTTGGCCAAGGTGGTTGAAAGCCACCAGAGCGGTTTGATCACAACAGGCGAGATCGAAACTGACGACGGCAACATGGAGCCGGTCGAATACGCATATTACCTGCTGGAAAATGAAGAGGATTGTCAAGGCTGTCACGGAGAAAGCACCGCCCCGCGCGGTGTTTTGGAAGTCGCCGTATCCCGCGCCGCGCTGATCGAGCTTGAAAAATCGGCTCAAACGAAAATGGTGCAAATGGAGCAAATGCAGGTCGAAGAAAAGCAAAAGCTGGAACAAGCGAACGCTCAAAAATCCAACGACGTGACCCACATGACCGAAGCTGTCAGCGCCGATGTGGCCGAAGGCCAAAAGCACGTCGCAGATGCCCAGTCCAGTGCATCCACTTGGTCGATCATCACCAAGGCCGCGTTTTACGTGCTCATCATCGGCGTCTTGTTCTGGGTTCTGAACTTATTTTTGACGAAGCCGGTCAACGCCATGACCGGCGCCATGGGGCGCCTGGCGGATGGGGATTTGGAAGTGAGTATCCCCGGTGCCGGCAATGAGGACGAAATCGGCAAAATGGCCAGCGCCGTTCAGGTGTTCAAGGAAAACGCCATTGAGGTCAAACGCCTGGAGGCTGAACAAACCGAACAGGAACGCATCGCCGACGAAAAGAAGCGCCAGATGATGCTGGTCATGGCCAACGATTTCGAAGCCAGCGTTGGCGGCGTGGTCAGCACGGTCTCCAGCGCGGCAACCGAAATGCAGGCCTCCGCCACGTCGCTGTCCGGCACGGCGGAGCAAACCTCGAACCAATCCAACCTGGTCGCCAGCGCGGCGGAAGAAGCCTCGACCAATGTTCAAACGGTGGCCAGCGCGGCGGAGGAACTGTCCAGTTCCATCTCCGAAATCTCGCGCCAGGTGGCGCAATCGACGCAGATCGCCAGCGCAGCCGTGCACGAAGTCGACGGCGCCAATCAAAAGGTGCAAGGTTTGGCCGACGCCGCCAACAAAATCGGCGAAGTGGTGGCGCTGATCACCGACATCGCGGATCAGACCAACCTTTTGGCCTTGAACGCGACCATCGAAGCGGCACGCGCGGGCGAGGCCGGCAAAGGCTTTGCCGTTGTGGCCTCCGAAGTCAAGAACCTCGCCAACCAAACCGCCAAGGCGACGGAGGAAATCTCCACCCAGATCTCAGGCATTCAAAGCGCAACCACGCAAGCCGTGGACGCGATCCATTCCATCGGCGGGACCATCAACAACATCAATGAAATCACCTCGGCCATCGCCGCCGCGGTGGAAGAACAGGGTGCGGCGACGCAGGAAATCGCGCGCAATGTCGAACAGGCCGCTGCCGGCACCAGTGAAGTCTCGTCGAACATCACCAACGTCAACCACGCTGCCAATGAAACGGGCGAGTCCGCTCAAGAACTGCTCTCCGCGGCTTCCGAACTGTCCGTCCAGTCGGAAACGTTGCGTAGCGAGGTTGACCGCTTCCTCGTCAACATCCGTGCGGATGCGACCCAACAAGAAGTCGATTTCATCCAATGGGATAACAGCATGCTGGTCGGCAACGAGTTCCAGGACCGCGAACACAAGCAACTGGTCGATCTGATCAACGAGCTTTACCGTGCCGTCCAGAAAAACCTGGGCCGTGAAGCCCTTGGCACGATCCTCGACAAGATTGAAGGCTACACCATCGACCACTTCGAAGCCGAAGAGAAAGCTATGGACGCCAAAGGCTATCCGCATGCGGCGGAGCACAAGGCACAACATGCTGAATTGATCACCAATATTCAAAAGCATGTTGATGACTTCAAGTCTGGCAAAACCGAAATCGGTCCCGAAGTCATGTCGTTCCTTAGAACATGGCTCAAAGACCACTTCGCTGAGACGGACACGGATCTTGCCGAATGGCTCGCGCAACAAGCGTGATCACGAACCAAACCACCAAAAAGGCCGGGTCCATTGCCCGGCCTTTTTGCGTTTCCTAAAGGCGTGCGTCAGTCGCCGCGCACATCTTCGACCATGTCTTCCAGACGCTCCAAATCCTTGACCAAAAGCGCATCTTTTTGACGTTCGACGACATCCTTGCGCGCCAGATCGTTCATCACACGCGCCACCGTTTCGCGTGTGGTGCTGACCCGGGACGCCACGTCGGAATGCACCGGAATGGGTTTGATCACGGCAGTCATGTCATCTTCGGTTACCTTGCGCGCCAACCGCAGCAGATCGGCATGGATACGGTTATTGGCGCCCAAAGTGGAGAGATCCATGATTCGCGTGGTCGAGGTGCGCACCAAATGCGCCAGGTGCTTCATCAGCTTCAAGGCGATGGCCGGGTGCTCCAAAACCACCTGATGGAATTGTTCCGCAGGCAGCGATGCGACGCGTGCTTCGTCCAGGGCCATCACGCTGGCGGAGCGGGGTAGACCATCGATGGCCGCCAGTTCGCCGAAGTGTGCGCCCGGATCCAAATCGTCAAACGTAATTTCCCGTCCCGACAGGGAATAGTTCACCACCCGCACATGACCGTCGACGACAAAAAAGATGTCGCGGGAATCGGAGTGCTGGTCAATGATCTGTTCGTTGACGCCGTAGGTCTTCCACCGGCAATTCTTTTCAACGACAGCAACTTCCTCCTCATCGAGCTCGGACAGCAGTTGTATGTTTTCTAGCGTATCGGTCACGCTTGCTCTCCTGGAGACGCCCTGTCTGAGGGCGCTTTTCTCACCATTGCACCTGGCATGACAGTATCCTCCAAAACAGTTAACTCTTTTTTGATGTTTGACCTCAACACTCTTCGTTAGGCAGCGTTATCTCACCGCTTCCCCAAAACTCGCCAGAAGCCATATTTATACATTTAAATCAGAGCTTTATGGCAAAATCGATTCGCAACCAACCCGGACGGAGAACCCGAATCCGGCATGAAGGAGGTAAAGAGAATCATGGCAAAAACGGCCGAATTGGCCGTGCCTCAAGGAAACCAGAAGGTTTCCGAGGGAAAACTCAACCGGGTCGAAGAAACTCCGGAACCGACCGCTCCCCGCGTAGAAGCGCGGTCACTTCGAGGTACGTTCGCAAAATCGATTTGTTCAGCCCACAGTCTGGCAACCAGCCGGGAACGTTCCGCTTGCGATGATGGCGTTCCTTGCGAAAAGCTGAACGAATGCATGGAGCAAGCGGATGCCACCATCCGCTATTTGGAACTTCGAAAAAAATTACTACAGGACGATTGATGGCGTCCCGGGTCCGTGCCATCCAGCGGATGCGCACGGACTTTGAACCTCAAAGTCCAAGCCATAAATCTACACCAGAACCACTGCTCCGCCGCGGCGTGGGTCGCCACCGCCGGTGAGCGCGCCTGCGGCGCCATTGTATTCGACGGCATGCACGCCGCCGAAGAACAAGTTGTGGCCGTCCCACAGTTTACACTGCTCGAAGCCATCGTTGAGCTGTCCGCGCACCCCGTCTTCGAACCCGGATTCGACGTTCAGCAAGCCACGTTCATAATGAATGCGCGGCAAACGCACAGCTTCTTCCACGTGCACACCGAACACCAACATATCCAAGATCACTTGCAGCACGGCTGTGCGAATGCGATTCGAGCCTCCCGAACCCAACGCCACCAACATCCCGTCCGGGTGCTGGATCAGGCTGGGCGCCATCATCGACGACATGCGCATATCTTCGGGCCACTGATGGAAGCCCTTGGGGTTGATATCTTCTTCACCCAACATGTTGTTGAACACCACACCGGTGTTCGGCGCGATGTAGGATGATCCTTCGCCGTTGGACACCGTCATGGACGCTGCGTTGCCGTCCCGGTCGATGACGCTGATATGCGTGGTGCCGCGGTGCGACGGCGGCTGGTTCAGGACTTCGCCGCGGTAGCGCTCGATGAACTCGGGATTGAGCAACATCTCCGAACCCGTTTGGGGATGCAGGTTCAGCCCGCTTTCCACCCGCGCTTGGTTGGTCAGCGCCATCACCCGCGCCAAGCGATCCAGGTACGCGAACGTACCGAAGCCCAATTGCTCAAGACCGGTGTCCTTGAGCAAATCCAGCGCGAAGCCGATCAAAATGCCGCCCACCGACGGCGGTGGGTTGGTGAGGATGCGCGCCCCTTCGAATTCGACCGCCAAGGGTTCGCGCTTGATCACCTGGTAGGCTTCGAAATCCGCGCGCTCAAGGTGCCCACCGCAGTCTTCGCAATCGCGCGCCACGGCGGCGGCCACTTCACCCCGGTAGAACAGGTCGTCCCCTTCGCGAGCCAGCGCATCCAAGAAATCCGCCTTGGCAGGTACCGCCATGACCTCACCCGCGCCGATCAATTGGGTGGGATCAGAGGGGCTCGCGTACTGGGCGCGGCACTCCGGTGTCGCCATGTAGATCGGTTCGACAATTTCGAAAATATAGGCCTGCAGAGGAGACAGTTTGAGCCCACTGCGCGCCAGCTCAACGGCGGGGGCGATGATCTCCGCCATCGGCATGCTGCCCAAATCCCGATGCGCCTCGAACGCGCCGCGCACGATACCGGGGGTGGCGATGGATCCCATACCGATGTGGAATTCCTGGGTCACGGTGCCGAAGTCGGCAATCACCGGGTGGAAATCCACTTCGCTTCGTTTCCTCAACGGCGTGTGGGCGAAAAAGTCATAAAGCACCGGCCGGCCCTGTTTCGGCTGGACCAACAGGAAACCGCCGCCACCGAGGCTGGACAGCACCGGCTCCGCCACGGTCGACGCGAACAGGGCGCCCAAAACCGCGTCAAAGGCATTGCCGCCGGATTTCAGGATTTCCGCCGCTGCACGGGCGGTTTGAGCATCCCCCGCCGCGACCGCGCCGTATTTCGCGCTGTTTGGGGCCACGCCCAACTCCTCTTGGTCTGAATTGACCGGAAACCTATCGATTGAAGCACCGGGTGACAATGCTCATGTATTTAATTAGCGTATTTTTGCCGCAAATTATTGGTTAGATTTGATCCATGTTTATGCGTCTTCTCACCCCTCTCGCGTGCGCCGCCATGCTGACCGGCTGCGTCACCCAGGCCAATTCGTCGGGTTCGCACAATCCGCATGACGATGAACCCCGCGGCACGGCCTGTGTGCCCGCCGGTACATGGCTTGATCCTCAAAGCCGTCAAGAGATCACCATCCGGCAACTCCTGTCCTATATTGAAATCAAAGATATCGTGCTGTTGGGCGAAACCCACACCGCCGCCGACCATCACCGCTGGC
>JANQJR010000062.1 GCA_028281525.1 Magnetovibrio sp. | reverse complement strand
GAAGGTCGTAATCCAAAGTGACGCCTTCTTCCGACGAAATGGTCTTGGCCGAGGGATCGACTTCCCGGGTGTTGAAGAAGGTTTCGTATTTGATGCCGTGCTGGTCCATGGCCGGTTTGGCCCATTCGGCGACCGGCTCCAGGGCGTGCAGGCGGCCGATGGGATAGGTGTAGGTGATCTCCGACTTGTCCCACAGGCCTTTGTCATCCAGGTAGTCCTTCAACATGAAGGCGATTTCCAACGGGGCGACCGGGCATTTGTGCGGAGCATTAACATTGAGGATGATCTTGCCGCCGGCGAACGCGTCCAGCGCATCGCGCATTTTGCGTGCGCCTTCCAGGTCATAGAGCCAGTGCGCGCCCTCCTCCAGACCGGGAACGGTTTCCGGCACCAGACGCGAACCGGTGGCGATCACCAGATAATCGTATTCGTGCACAGCGCCGGACTGACACGTGACTTTCTGATTGTCGACGTCGATATAGGTGGCTGGATCGATGTGAAAGATCACGCGTTTGTCCAGGACCTTGCGTTGCGGACGAAACAACTCGCGTTCGCGGATCCGGCCAAACGGCAAATACAGCAGGCCGGGCTGGTACAAGTGCATGTCCGACGTACCCAGCATGGTGATGGACACGTTCCCCTTGCGCAGTTCCGGACCGATGCTGCGACACAATCCGTTGGCGACGATGGTCCCAGCGAGTCCGCCTCCAACAATCAGAATTTTCTTCGACATGATTTCCCTCCCTGAGCGTGGCCACCGCCGCATTGTCCCAAGAACGCGGCGGGCTCTCCCACAATGCTACTTGGTTTTGCGTACAACCAAATACCAATGGCCGTCCCGCTCACCCATTTCGACCAGTTCATGGCCGACCTTTGTGGTCCATTCCGGCACGTCTTGGGCAGTACCTTCGTCGCTGGAGAGTATCTCCACTTCAGCACCGACATCCATCAACTTCAACGCCGCAATCAGTTCCATCAACGGTCCCGGACAAAAGGAGCCGCGAGCATCGATGACTTTTCGTTCGCTCATATTCAGGTGGCCTCCCTGGCCTTGTTCTCTATTGTGGTTCCACGCTTGATTATACGGCAATGAGATCGCCCCCTTCAGCATTCGAGAGAAACTTGGCGAGGCCCGTTTGGCCGTCGAACAGACCCTCGACCAAATGGCTCTCGTCCCAGCCCAGTACATCCAGAACCATCGCGCAGGCCCATATGGTCATGTCCCCCAAAGTCTTGCCTTGGCGGAACGTTTCGATGGGGTCCGGCACGTTTTTTTCGCAGAATGCCGCATTCAAGGGGCTGTCGCCATAGCGTTCGTTCCCGGCGCCGTTCTTGTTGAACACTCGGAGCGCGCCCATGGACACGAACACGTGAACGGGACGTTCAGACACGGCGGCCAAGGATGCCATCGTAGACGCGATCTGCAAGGAGTCGCGGTCTGCGGACTTGAGGATCATGTACAACGGCCTGATCGCCATAGCGTCCCTCCCAGAACAATCGCATATTAAGGCTCAGAATGAACGTTTCTAACCCATTTGGGCAGCTTAATCCACACGGAGGTCATGTATTTAAATACGACGAATTTGCATGTGAAAAAAATAACACATAAAAACAATGTGAGAAATGGGCGTAAGGTTTTAATGTTTGCCGCGTTTTTGCTCTAAAGGGTATGCGTCAGGAACACCACCCGCGCTGCGCCATAGCTTTTTTCTTTTTCCAGTTGGAAACCGTCTGGCAAGGGGAGGGCTTCACGCGCGGCGATTTCCACCAAGACCACCGCGCCGGGCGCGAGCCAGCCTGTATCTCTGAGCGCTTCGAGAGCCGGAACGCTCAATCCCCTGTCATAAGGGGCGTCCAGAAATGCATAGTCGGCGGGGCCGTTTCCGGGGGGCGGTAGGCTTGCGGCCTTGACGGGCAGGACAGTGGTGTGGGCTTGCTCGCCCAGGGTTTCGATGTTGGCCGTCAGGATCTTGAGCGCAGCTCGGTTGTTCTCGACGAAGGTGGCGTGGCGTGCCCCCCTGGAAAGCGCCTCCAGGCCCAGTGCGCCGGTTCCGGAGAACACGTCGATGACATGGGCATCTCTCAATCCAGGCCCAGGAACGCCGTGTTCCAACACATTGAACACGGCTTCGCGCGCCCGGTCCGACGTGGGCCGTGTATCGCGACCCGGTGGCGCCGCCAGCAGGCGGCCTTTGTGCTTTCCGCCGACGATCCTCATGGTCCACCTGTCATGATTTCGTTTTATGGGGCGCTTTCTTGCGCGGCTTGGTTTTGGCTTTGGCCCAACCCTTCTTGCTGGTTTTGGGAGGCGCGGCCGCGCTGTCCAGCTTGCCGCCCAACTGATCGATCATTTGGCGGCGCGGGACTTGGGCGGTATCGCCGCGTTCCAAACCGTCCAGGCGGAAAGGGCCGTAGTGGGTGCGGACCAGGCGATTGACCTGCAATCCTAAGTGCTCCATCACGCGGCGGATTTCCCGGTTCTTGCCCTCAGTCAGGGAAACGATCAACCAGGCATTGCGCCCGGTTTTCTTTTCGATCCGGGCGTCGATGTTTGCGTACTTGACGCCGTCCACTTCGGCACCGCCCTTCAGGTCCGCCAACATGTCCTCGGTGACATGGCCGAACACGCGCACCCGGTAGGTGCGTGTCCACCCGTTGGATGGCAACTCCAATTCGCGCGCCAATCCGCCGTCGTTGGTGAGTAGCAACAACCCTTCGGAATTCAAGTCCAAGCGCCCCACCGACACCACCCGCCCGATTCCGGCGGGCAGGTTGTCGAACACGGTGGGACGACCCTGGTCATCCTTGTGGCTGGTCACCAATCCGGGCGGTTTATGATAGCGGTAGAGCCTGGCCTCTTGCGGGGCGCTCAAAGCCTTGCCGTCCACTTCCACGGCGGTGGGGTCCGAGATCAAAGTGGCGGGGGTGTCGATGACTTGGCCGTTCACCTTGACGCGGCCGTCGCGAATCCAGCGTTCTGCATCGCGACGTGAACACAGTCCCGCGCGTGCCATCACCTTCGCGATGCGTTCGCCTTTTGCAGTGGACGTTTCAGACATAATCGTTTTCGCGCCGGAAGGCGTATTCCCGCGCCGCTTCGACGAAGGCAGCGAAGATGCGTACGTCGGATTGGGTGATTTCAAATTCGGGGTGCCATTGCACGCCCAGACAGAAGGTCATGTTGATGGCTTCTATACCCTCGATCACGCCGTCCGGCGCGCGGGCGTTAACCTTCACGCCAGCCGGTTCGTTCTGCGCGGCCTGATGATGCGCGCTGTTGACCTGGATATGGGTCCGTCCGACGATGTCGTAGAGCAGCGTGTCCTCGTAAATTTCGATATCGTGACTGGTCTCGTCGCGCGGGTTGGGCTGTTCGTGGGGCAGACCGTCGGGAAAATCTTCCGGGACATGCTGGACCAGTGTCCCGCCCAGCGCCACATGCAGCAACTGTTGCCCGCCACAAATCCCCAACACGGGGATGTCGTGGCGCATCGCCCCTTGCAGCACGGCCATCTCGAATTGGGTGCGGTCCGCTTTGGTGGTGACCGAATCGTGGGTGGTGATGGCGCCGTACATGGACGGGTCCACGTCGAAATTGCCGCCGGCGATCAACAATCCATCGATGTCGTCGATGTAAATGTCGAGCAAGCCCATCTCATGGGGCAGCAGCAACGGCAGGCCGCCGGCTTTGACCACGGCGGTGATGTAGTTGTGCCGGAGCGCATACCAGGGGAATTTGGAATATTCATCCGCACCGCCGGTCTCTGAATCCAGTGGAATGCCGATCACCGGGGTCATCAAATCGTTTACCATGACATGACTGTAAGTGGCCCGGCGCTCAGGGGCAAGGGGGCGAGAAGACTTGACGGGGTGGGAAGCGCATTGCACCCTCTGCCCCATGATCCAGAACAGCGAAACCTATATGGAAATGGCCCTGTTGGAGGCGCAAAGCGCGGCGGAACGGGGCGAGGTCCCGGTCGGTTGCGTGATCGTGGACGGGGACAGCGGCGACGTCCTGGCCCGCGCGGGCAACCGCACCGAAGAACTGGACGATCCCACCGCGCATGCGGAGCTTCTGGCGATCCGCGAAGCGTCCTCGAAGGCGGGCTCGGCCCGGCTCACCGGCTGCGATCTGTATGTGACGCTGGAGCCCTGCGCCATGTGCGCCACGGCGATTTCGTTCGCGCGCATCCGCCGCGTTTATTTCGGGGCGTACGACCCGAAGATGGGGGGTGTGGAGCACGGCCCCGCGATCTTCGCCCAGCCCACCTGCCACCACAGCCCGGAGGTCTATGGCGGTCTGCACGAAAGCGCGGCGGCGGAACTGTTGAAGGTGTTTTTCCGGGAGCGGCGATGAGCGCCCTGTCATACTTTCTGCGAAATTGAGATTCAACATTTGTCATTGCGAGCGTTGGCGAAGCAATCCAGGGTATCCCCGATACTGGATTGCCGCGTCGGCGCTTTGCGCCTCCTCGCAATGACGGTTGTGTTTAAGCTTACCGATGCCCGCTGATTTCGGAGTGCAGCGGTTTGGTTTCCTCGAACAAGCGTAATTGTTCCTCAGACGCCTTGGTCTGGTGGTTTTCCTTCCACTCTGCGTAGCTCATGGCGTACACGGACTGAATGGCTTCGTCCTTGGTCAGGTCCAGGCCCTGGTCTTCGGCGGCGGCGAGCAGCCATTTATAAAGGCAGTTGCGGCAAAACCCCGACAGGTTCATCAGGTCGATATTTTGCACATCGGTGCGTTTTTGCAGGTGCGCGATGAAGCTGCGCCACGCGGCGGCTTCCAGCTTGTCGCGGGTCGCGGCATCCATGTCTTGAATGTCCATAAAGAAATCCCTTCGTCCGAAATCCGGGCGCTTGATATGCGTGCCCCTGGAATGCGTATTGGGGATATGGGCGCGAAGGGGTGATTTTCCAGATGTTTGCGGGGGGTTAGAGAACCGACGTGAAGCCCTCGAACTGGGGCGGGCCCAGGTAGATGTCCTTTTTCGCACCGCCCGCTTTGGCGTGGGCCTTGCGAAACGCTTCGGACTTGGTCCAGCCGATGAAGGCGTCTTCCGTTTCCCACACCGAATGGGACGCATAAAGCGTGTGGTCTTCCGCTTCCGGCCCGCGCAGCAGGTGAAATTCGACGAAGCCTGGAACCTCATCCAGGAAGGTTTCACGTTCCGCCCAGATTTGTTCGAAATCCGCTTCTGAGCCTTTGGCGATGCGGAACCGGTTCATGGCGATGTACATGTCGAGGCCTTTGCTTTATTTGCGTTCGATCGCGCGCCAGCCGATGTCGCGGCGGCAGAAGCCGTCCGGCCATTCGATGGCGTCCACGGCTTCGTAGGCCTTATCCTGGGCATCCTTGACCGTTTTGCCGATCGAGGTGACGCCCAGCACGCGTCCGCCGTTGGCGACGACCTTCTTGCCCTTGAACTTGGTGCCTGCGTGGAAAATTTCCACACCTTCGATCGCGCCCGCTTCAGCCAGATTGTTGATCTGCGAGCCCTTGGCGTAGTGGCCGGGATAGCCGTCGGCGGCCATCACCACGACCATGGCGGTGCTTCTCTTCCAGGTGATCTTGGCATCCTTGAGTTTGCCTTTGGCGCAGGCGAGCAGGGCTTCAAGCACGTCGGAGTTCATGCGCGCCATCAACACCTGGCATTCCGGGTCGCCGAAGCGCACGTTGAATTCCAGCACTCTAGGCTGGCCATTGGCGACCATCAGACCGGCGAACAGCACGCCCTTGTAGGGGTAGCCTTCGGCGGCCATGGCTTCGATGGTCGGCTGGATGATGGTTTTCATGATCTTTTTGTGCATGGCCGCATCGACCACCGGGGTCGGCGAATACGCCCCCATGCCGCCGGTGTTGGGGCCGGTGTCGCCTTCGTGCACGGCCTTGTGATCCTGGGCGGAGCCCATGGCCACCGCGGTGGTGCCGTCCACCAGGGCGAAGAAGCTCACTTCCTCTCCGGGCATGAATTCTTCGATCAACACTTCATCGCCGGCCGCACCGAAGGCGCGTTCGATCATGATGTGATCGATGGCGGCGAACGCTTCGTTTTTGTTGTGGCACACGATCACACCCTTGCCCGCGGCCAGGCCGTCGGCCTTGACCACCACGCGTCCGTCCATCTTGATGATGTAATCCTTGGCCGCGTCCGGTTCATCGAACACGCCGTAGTCGGCGGTGGGAATGTTGTATTTCGCCATCAGGTCTTTCATGAAGGCTTTTGAGCCTTCCAGACGTGCGGCTTTTTTCGACGGGCCAAAGGCCTTGATGCCGGCCTTTTCCAACTTGTCGACCAAGCCGCCGACCAGCGGGGCTTCGGGCCCGACGACGACGAAATCGATTTTTTCCGATTTGGCGAACTTCAAGATACCGTCGACATCTTCGGCTTTGATCTTGACGCATTCCGCGACTTCGGCGATGCCGGCGTTGCCCGGGGCGGCATACAGCTTTTTGCATTTCGGCGATTTTGCGATCGCCCAGCAGAGCGCGTGTTCGCGTCCACCCGAACCAACAACCAGAACCTTCATCGGCACAAAAGCCTCCCACATTTTTAAAGCTATATCCAAGACCAATTCGTTTTTTCGCGGCTTTGTTTGCCGCGTGCATCCGTATCATACATACTGGCCGCCGAGAGTGAAGAGCGAACCCGAAAAGATATGCCTGAAACGACAGAAAATGGCTTAAATGCGCCGATTTTTTCGGTTTCCGAGATTTCCGGACACCTAAAACGGGTGGTTGAGGATTCGTTTGCCTTCGTGCGCGTGCGGGGCGAAATCTCCGGATTCAAGCGGGCTGCATCCGGGCATATGTATTTCCGCTTGAAAGACGATGACGCGGTGCTCGACGGGGTGTGTTGGCGCTCCAGCGCCGGACGGTTGGGACTGGAGCCCGAAGACGGGCTGGAGGTCATCGCCACGGGCCGTTTGACCACCTATCCGGGGCGGTCCAACTATCAGATTATCGTCGAGGCCATGGAGGTCGCGGGCGAGGGCGCGCTGCTCAAACTATTGGAGGAGCGCCGCCGCAAACTCGCCGAAGAAGGCCTGTTCGACGCAGACGAAAAACAACCGATTCCGATGCTGCCCGATGTGATCGGCGTGGTCACCTCGCCCACCGGGGCGGTGATCCGCGACATTTTGCACCGCCTCAACGACCGCTTTCCCCGTCGCGTCCTGGTGTGGCCGGTGCTGGTGCAGGGTGACGGCGCGCCGGAGCAGATCGTCGACGCCATCTTAGGCTTCAACCGGCTCAAGCCGGGTGGGGACATCCCACGTCCGGACGTGCTGATCGTCGCGCGCGGCGGCGGTTCGCTCGAGGATCTCTGGGCGTTTAATGAAGAAAACGTGGTGCGGGCGGCGTTCGAGAGCGCTATACCCCTGATCAGCGCCGTGGGCCACGAAACCGATACCACCTTGATCGATTTTGCATCCGATCTGCGCGCGCCGACGCCGACGGCGGCGGCCGAAATGGCGGTGCCGGTCCGGGCCGAACTGCTGGCCCAAATCGAGGACGATGGGGCGCGGTTGCTGCGCGCCATGACGCGCTTGGTGGCGGAGGGCAAAACCCAACTGCAAGGTTTGGGCCGGGGCCTGCCCGATCTGAACGCCTTGATGCAAACGGGACGTCAGCGTCTGGACGATTGGGGCGAACGCTTAGGCTCGGGCCTGCAGACCGGTGTGCACCGGCGTCATCGCCGTTTGGCGGAAGTGTCCGGCCAGCTTGTTTCCCCGCGCCCCATGATCGGTTACGCGCGGGATCGCTTGGCTGGGCGTGCGGAAAGCCTAGGCCGTGCCGCCGGACGTTTGACCGAGGCGCGTCAGCGCCATCTGGAACAGACCGCACGGTTGCTGGATGGCTTGTCCTACGAGCGGGTGTTGGATCGCGGTTTTGCCCTAGTGAGCGACGTCCAAGGCCGCACAGTGAGCCGCGCGGGAGCGTTAAGCCCCGGCGACAGCGTTTCTGTGCGTTTCCGGGACGGCGACGTCAGTGCCCTGGTGACTGGGGATGAGCCAATGAAGTCGAAGAAGAAAGCAAAATCCCCGAAAAAGTCCGATGAGCGACAAGGAAGCCTGCTGTGAGAATTCTCGCCCTTTTGATGTTGGTTTTCGCCCTACCGGCCCATGCCCTGGAATTGAACGGTGCGTTCAAGCAGGGCGGCTTGGTGATTGGCCAGACGGAGCCCGGGGCAAAGGTGGCGCTTGATGGAGAACCGGTGACGGTCGGCACCAACGGTGCATTCGTTATCGGCTTTGCGCGGGACGCCAAGCCGCAGGCGGTGTTGAAAGTGACCAACGGTACGCAGTCCATCAAACGCACACTCACCATCGAAAAGCAGACCTACAAGATTCAGCGCATCGACGGGTTGCCGGAGCGCAAGGTCACGCCCAAGCCCGAGGATGTCAAACGTATCCAATCCGATAATGCGAAAATTTGGGGTGTGCGTGGTTCCATGAGCTCTGAGCCCCGGTTTCTCACCGGATTCAAATGGCCGGTAAAAGGTCCCATTTCCGGCGTGTTCGGCTCGCAACGGATTTTAAACGGCAAGCCCAGAAATCCACACAATGGTGTGGACGTGGCTGCACCCACCGGCACACCCATTGTCGCACCTGCCGACGGGGTGGTGGCGTTGGTGCATGCGGACATGTTTTATACCGGTAAAACGGTGATGATCGACCACGGTTTGGGCCTCACCACGGTCTATGCTCACATGGATTCGATTTCCGTGATTGAAGGTCAGGTGCTCAACCAGGGCGATCCCATCGGCACCGTAGGCAACACGGGCCGTTCCACCGGCGCGCATCTGCATTGGGGCATGACCTGGAGATCCGTTCATCTGGATCCCATGCTCGCCACGGGACCGATGCCTTAATCCGGCCAACGCCGGTGCAGCCACAGCCACTGGCCCGGAAATTCGCGGATCCAGCTTTCCAGAAGTTCGTTCACGGCGGTCATAATGACACGCACATCGGTCTTGCGGTCCCCGGAGGATTCGATGCTCAATGGCTCGTGGAATTCGAGCCGGAAGCGCGCGCCTTCCAGACGTACGCAACGGATCGGCACCATGGGTGCGTCGAAGCGCAGCGCGAATTCCGCCAAGGCGGTTCCGGTCATGGCCTCGCGTCCGAAGAACGGCGCAGGGATGCCGTCGTTGAGTTTCTGGTCCACCAAAATGCCCAAATGCTCGCCTTTCCTGAGCAACGTGAACGCCCGCTTGGCGCCCGCTGCGCCCTTGGGGATCATTTCGCCCGGCGTCTTGCGTGCAGCGAACAAATTCAACAACAGGGGATTGTTGGGCGCGCGGTAGAATGAGTGGGCGGTGAAACCCAACACGGCGGTCGCCACCGGCGGCACTTCCCAGTTGCCCAGATGCGCGCCGAAAAACAGCACCGGTTTACCGGTGGCGAGCGCGGCGTCCAAGTGCTCGCGCCCGGCGATCTCCAAACGGTCACGATCCCGACCGCCGTCGAGCAGCCTGTGCATCAGCGGCCATTCGAAGGCGGTGCGGCCTAAGGTCTCCCACACTTCGCGAAGAATCATTTCGATCTCCGCCTCGCTCTTGTCCGGAAAGGCTTTGGCGAGGTTTTGACGTGCGTATTTGGAGGGTTTGAGCATCGGTCCGATGGAACTTGCCAACAGCCCGCCCAGGCCGGACGCCACGAAGAACGGCAAGAAGCGCAACACGAAGATACCCGCGTGCGCGAACCCGGCAGCGATGTAATCCAGGAGCTTCACTTTGCGGTGGCTGACAGGTTGAACCCGCTCAGTCATCGGATTTCAGACTTTCATCGGATTTCAGGTTTTCGATCAAGGGCATGAGCACCGAACAGATTGCGTTTTCATCCTTCCAGGTGACCTCCACACCCAGCACCCGTACGCGTTTTTGATGATGCGGGCTCAGGCGCACATGATCCTTGGCAGTGGTGTAGACGGGTACGTCCAAGGCTTCGGACAGGATGGTGAGGATTTCCGCGTCCGTATAGGGGTGGTGGTCGTCGAAGGACTTGCATCCCGCGAGCTTGCATCCGAGTTTTTCCAACGTGTCATAGAATTTTTCCGGCCGCCCGATTCCGGCAAAGGCGTACACGCTTTGCCCTTTCAGTGCAGCCACGTTGCCTAAGGGCGTGAGCTTGGCGCGCAGCACGTCCAGGTTCTTGAAACCCAACCGCTGGATGCGGCCCCACACATCGGCTTCATCCGCACCCAACAGCACCACCATATCCGCACGCGCCAGACCTTCGGGAATGCGTTCGCGCAAGGGGCCGGCGGGCATCACCCGGCCATTGCCGAAGCCGTAACCTCCATCCACGACCAGGATGGAGAAATCCTTCGCCACGCTGGGATTTTGGTATCCGTCGTCCATCACCACGATTTGCGCTCCGGCTGCGGCTGCGGCTTCGATCCCCTGGCGGCGCTCCTTTGCGACCCATGTCAGAGCCGTGCGTGCGATCAGCAGGGGCTCGTCACCCACCTGGGTGTGATCGTGGATGTCGGGATTGACCAGCAGCGGCCCCAACTCCGATCCGCCGTATCCGCGGCTGACCACATGGACGTCGATGCCCCGGCCCCGCAGCCGCGCGACGATGTCGATCACCACCGGGGTCTTGCCCGCGCCGCCCGCGACCAAATTGCCGACGCAGATCACCGGCACCGGCGCTTGCCAGGGTTGGATGGTGCGTCGGCGCATAGCGTTGATGCCCGCCACCATACAGCCCAAGGGGCGCAGAATGGTGGGCAGCAGGCCGTCCGTTTTGCGGTCCCAGAAGTCAGGTGCGCGCATCAGTGTCTCCGCTTTCAGCGAACGTGAAATAAGGCGTCAGGGCTTCCATAACGCGGTTCAGGACGTCCGCTTCGGAGCTGGCCGTATCCAACGCGGCATTGGCCGCGTGGATACGGGCCCGGTCATCGTCGATCAAGGTCCTGACGGCCTGTGCCAGTTCATCCTTGTCCGCGATTTTCCGGGCCCCGCCCGTCTCCAAAAGCTTGAACGCGCTGTCCTCAAAATTGCTCATATCCGGGCCGAAAATCAAGGCGCACGAAAGCTGTGCGGGTTCGATGGGGTTTTGCCCACCAGTACCGCGCAGCGTCTTGCCCATGAAGACGATGTCACAAAGCCGGTAAAACAGGCCCAACTCACCCAAAGTGTCTGCGATATAGACGTCGGTATCCGGGGTGATGTGTTGATTTGCGCTGCGCAATGCAGTTTTCAAGCCGTGAAGTCTCAGTTCGGCGGCGATGGCGGAGCCGCGTTCGGGATGACGCGGCACGACGATGGTCAGCACGTCCGGTGTCTGATTTTTGAGTATCCGATGAACGTGGCCGCATATACCCTCTTCGCCGGGATGTGTGGATGCCGCCAGCCAGCGTGGGCGCTCGCCTGCAACGTCGAGCATCGTTTCCAGCGCGCGGTCGTTGACCGGCAAGGGACCGGCGGCAAATTTCAGGTTGCCGGGCACACCGATATTGGCGGCGCCCAGCGTGCGGAACCGTTCGCTGTCACGTTCACTTTGCGCCAGGACCAACTGAAACGCCGACAGCATACGCTGTATCAGTTTCAAGTTTTTCAGCCAGCCTTGAAAGGACGCTTCGGACATGCGTCCGTTCAGCACCACCATGGGCACCTTGCGCTCATGGGTTTCGATCACCAGATTGGGCCAAAACTCGCTTTCCACCCACAGCGCCAGATCGGGCCGCCAGTGGTCCAGAAAACGGCGTACGTAAGACACCCGGTCGACAGGCACATATTGGTGGATTGCATCTTGGGGCAGGCGTTCTTCCATCAGGCGCGCGGATGTCATCGTGCCGGTGGTCACCAGCACCGACCAGCCACTCAAGTTCGCCAGCACCTTGTCCACCAACGCCAAGATGGAAAGGGATTCGCCGACGCTGGCGGCATGCATCCAGACCAGCTTACCGTCCGGGCGGGGGCGGGACGCCCGGCCCAGGCGTTCGTGAAAACGCTCCGGGTCTTCCTTGCCGCGCCGGAGGCGTTTGCCGAGGTAGAGGCGGATCAGCGGCCCGCCCAAGGTTGTCGCCATGCGGTAGAGGGAGAGCTTCACGAGACGGCCCCCCTTTCCGTGGGTTCCGATTCAGGCGTCGTCGGCGTTTGGTTACAGGCTTCATCCACCTCTCGGACGAGGACATTCATGCGATCCTCGAACGTCCGGCGCAGGTCTTCATAGACCGTGTCCTCGGCTTTGCGGGGGATTTCCATAGGTTCGCCAAAGGCGAGCACAAGCCGTCCGAACGGTAAGGGAAACAGCATCCGGTCCCAGGTGCGAAGCCACCTTGCGCGGGTGGTCGATGTCGCCACCGGCACCAGTCGCGCACCGGTCATGCGCGCCATATCAAGCGCGCTTTTCTGCATGCGTTGGCATGGCCCCTTGGGTCCGTCCGGCGTGATGCCGATGACGCCACCGGCTTTGAGCACCTTGATGATCGCGCGCACCGCTTCGGTGCCGCCTTTTTTGGTCGAACCCCAGATGGTTTGAATACCGAATCGGTTGTAGGTCCGGGCGGCGATCTGGCCGTCTCGGTGCGGGGTGGACAGGATGTGCAACACGCGCGGTTCGTGCCAGCAAATGATGTTGGGAATCAAACGGCCATGCCAAAAGCAAAAGATCAACGGTTGACCCGCAGCCATCAGGTCGCGAACGGGTTCCAGCCTTCGGGTGTCGAAGCGGTTGGTTACCCAAACCAAGCGTAAATAGCCTGCCGCCAAGGCCGATACCGTGCTTTGGACCCAAGGTTGTTCGAAGATACGCTTGTACAGTTTCACCGCTTATCCCCAAGCGCTCAGCTATCGGTGATGTCGATGGCGTCTTCCGCCGCGAACTGAAGTTGATAAAGATTGGCGTATTGCCCACCCCTATCCAACAACTCCGCATGCGTGCCTTGTTCGACCACCCGGCCCCGGTCCAGCACATAGATCAAATCCGCGTCCACCACGGTGGATAGGCGGTGCGCAATCACCAATGTCGTGCGGCCTTCCATCAGGTCTTGGAGGGCTTTTTGCACGTGACGTTCCGATTCCGTGTCCAAAGCCGAGGTCGCTTCGTCCAGCAGCAGGATCGGCGCGTTTTTGATCATGGCGCGTGCAATCGCCAAGCGTTGGCGTTGTCCGCCCGACAGGCGCACGCCATGTTCGCCGACCATGGTGTCATAGCCGTCCGGAAGGGCTTCGATGAAATCATGTGCGCCGGCGTGGCGGGCGGAGTCCTGAATTTCTTCGAAACTGGCCTCGGGGCGGCCATAGGCGATGTTGGCGCGGACCGTGTCGTCGAACAGGGTCACTTCCTGACTAACCAATGCCATGGCGCCCCTGAGCGATTTGAACGTGACATCGCGCACGTCCTGGTCGTCGATCAAGACGCGGCCTTCGGTCACGTCATAAAAGCGTGGCACCAAGTTCATGGTGGTGGATTTGCCTGCGCCGGAGGCACCGACCAAGGCGACGGTTTTGCCTGCGGGCACGGTGATGTTCAAATCGTTCAATGCGGTTTCATGTAGGCCTTCTTCATCCGTCTTGGGATAACTGAAGGAAACGTTCTCGAACACCAATTCGCCGCCATTGATATCAAGATGCGCCGCGTCGCCTTTTTCCACGATCCGGCTGGGGGTGTCCAAGGCCTGGAATGTGCGTTGCGCTCCGGCCAAGCCTTCTTGAACCGCGGCGTTTAGATTCGCCAGACGCTTCATCGGCTCATACGCCAACAGCAGTGCGGTGATGAAGGAAAAAAAGCTGCCCGCGTCGGTGGCGTCCTCGATCACGCGGTAGCCACCGTAGACGATGATGATGGCGATGGCGATACCGCCCAGAGTTTCCATGATCGGGCTGGACATGGATCGGGTCCGGGTGCCCTTGAACTGCAACTTGAAGATTTTTTCAGCCAAGTCTGCGATGCGCCCACGTTCGTAGTTTTCCATCGAATAGGCTTTGACGACGCGTACACCTTGGAAGGTCTGATCCAAGGTCGTGGTCATCAAGCCCATTTCTTCCTGGGTGTTGATGGTCACTTTGCGCATGCGCCGTCCAATCCGGGCGATGGGCAGAATGGCAATGGGGAAAACAAATAAGGCGATCAGGGCCAGTTCCCAATCCTGAATGAAGAGAACCGATACCAAACCGATCAACGATAGCAGATCTTTGCCAAAAACCGTGATGGCATTCGCCACGGCGATGCGCATGGAGGTGATATCGATGGTAAAGCGTGAGATCAGCGTGCCCGTTGCGTTGGCGTGAAAATAACTGATGTCCAGGTCGGTGAGATGTTTGTATAGACGATTTTGCAAATCACGCACGATGCGCAACCCGACAAAAGCCATCAGGGTTGCCTGCATGTAGTTGGCGAGACCTTTGACGACGAACGTCGCCAACACCGCGCCGCCAATCACCCACAACATGTCGCGGTCGCGCGCGATGAAAATATCGTTGACCACCGGCTCCATCAGCCAAGCACTGAGCGCCGTGGCGCCTGCCATGATTCCCATGAACACCACGGCCAAGACCAGCCAACCCACATAGCCGTGGATGTGCTCGCGCCACAGGCGTGCCATCAAAACTTGGGTTGGAATGTGGGTCACGGTTGGGCGCCACCTAACCTGTTCTAAAGTGTGGGGATCTCCCTGGAAGCCTTCGGGCCGGACCATAGCATGCCTCGGGGATGGACCAAAGCCTGCAAAAGCCCAAGAAATGCAGGCTTAAGACCCCGCCAAAGTCATGCCTTCGACCCGTACGCTGGGGGCGTCGGTGCCGTAAAGGAATTCCAAGTCGTCGGCTGGGGTCAAATTCTTGAACATATCGTTCAGATTGCCCGCCACGGTGACTTCGGAAACGGGGTAGGTGATTTCCCCGTTTTCGATCCAAAACCCGCTGGCCCCCCGCGAATAATCGCCGGTCACGCCGTTCACGCCCATGCCGATCAGTTCGGTAACCAGAAAACCGGCCTGGATGTCCTGGATCAGATCCTCGACGCTCAACGTTCCCGCCGCGAGATAGAGGTTCGAGGCCGACGGCGACGGCGGGCTGGAAACGCTCCGGCCCGCGTGTCCGGTGGGCTTCAACCCCAATTGGCGGGCGGAGCGCAAATCGAGGAACCACGTGGTCAATGCGCCGTCGTCAATGACGTTACGTTTTTGGGTTGCCAGGCCTTCATCGTCGAAAGCACTGGAACGCAGGCCGCGCATGCGGTGCGGGTCGTCGATGATGTTGATGCCGGGGCTGAAAATGGTCTCACCCATTTTGTCTTTCAAGAACGAGGTGCCGCGCGCGACGCTGGAGCCGTTGATGGCGCTGGAGAGATGCCCCACCAAGGAGCGTGCCGCGCGGTGGTCGTAAACGATTGGAACTTGTTGGGTTTCCGGCTTTTGCGGGTTCAAGCGTTTGACCGCTTTTTCTCCGGCGGTGCGCCCGATTTCTTCCGCGCCGCGCAGATCTTCCGCCCACACCGCGCCGGAGTAATCGTAGTCCCGCTCCATACCCGTACCTTCGCCGGCCAGCATGGACGCGCTCAAGGAATGGCGCGAGCGCTGATAACTATGCGCGAAGCCGTTGGAGGCCGCAAACGCGATGCGGCTTTGGGAAAAGCCCGCCTGTGCGCCTTCGGAATTGCTCACGCCATCTACGTCAAGACCGGCCTCTTCCGCGACTTTCGCGGTTTCCTTGAGCTCATCGGCGGATAGTTCAGCCGGGTCGAACATGTCGAAGTCCATGAACTCCGTCGCCAATTGGTTCGGGTCGGCAAGGCCCGCGTAGGGGTCTTCGGGCACGGTCCGGGCCATGGCGACGGCACGTTCCACCAGTTCGTCCAGCGCCTCTTTGCCCGTGTCGGAGGACGACACGATGGCCTGGGATGTGCCGACGAACACGCGCAGCCCCAAAT
>JANQJR010000054.1 GCA_028281525.1 Magnetovibrio sp. | reverse complement strand
GTGAGCGTCGACGCGGTTGCGAACGACCAGTTCAAGATCGACATGCCGGAGGACTATTCGGGCACGTTCG
This sequence comes from Magnetovibrio sp., assembly GCA_028281525.1. GTDB lineage: Bacteria > Pseudomonadota > Alphaproteobacteria > Rhodospirillales > Magnetovibrionaceae > Magnetovibrio. Next base: position 38,664 of record JANQJR010000054.1, on the reverse strand, counting down.
CTTTGGACGTGTCGACGGTGATCACGGACGATAACGGCAACCGCACGGTCAGCGACACGGCTTCGGGCCAGATCGCGGTGGAATTCCGTCCTGTTGTCGACGAAGGAAGTGTGTCCGGTGAGGCGCGTGGTGACGAAGATACGTCATTTGCCATAGACATCACCGCTGCGGTAGGCGATGCGGACGGTTCCGAAGCCATTACGCATTACACCATTGATGGCACGGATATTCCGGATGGCGCTGTCCTGACGGGCGGTTCGTTTAATTCTGATGGTGATTACGTCATTGCCGCCGCGGATGTGGACAGCCTGACCATTGCGCCGCCGGCGGATTATTCCGGCATATTCAACCTGGATGTCACGGCGCATATCACCGACACGGCCGGTGATCTGGTCGATACCGGCACCGCGACGGGCACTATCACTGTGAAGGTTGATCCGGATGCGGACGCGCCGATCGTTACGGCTGGTGCAGCGTCCGGTGATGAGGATACAGCGATTACGCTGAACATCGGAGCCAGTGTTCAGGATACGGATGGTTCGGAAAGGATTACCTCTGTGGTGATTTCCGGTGTTCCTGAGGACGCTGAGCTGAACCACGGGACGCAGAACTTCGATGAAAACGGAGACCCTGACGGCACCTGGACACTGTCTGTTGATGATCTCACCGGCCTGACCATCACGCCGGACGATGACTATAACGGTACGTTCACACTGACGGCTACGGCCCATGTGATCGATGAAGCGACGGACCTGCCGTCCGATACGTCTTCGGACTTTGCGACGCTGAACGTCACGGTGTCGCCGGTTGGTGATGAGCCGGGGATCACGATTGTCGGCGGCGGCGAAGGATATGAAGACGGCACCGTTCCGGTTGGCGTGAGCATCACGCCGGTTGGCGACGAAACGGTTGCAACGGTTGTGGTGACGGGCGTGCCGGACGGCGCGACCTTGTCGGCTGGCAGTTATGACGCGACGACGGATACTTGGACTCTGACCAACCCGACGGATGCGCAGTTGGCGAATCTGACGCTGACGCCGGTGGGCGATTACAGCGGCACGCCGACGCTGGACTTTGCGGTTGAAACGAACGAAGGCGGGACCACGACGGCGAGCCTGGACGTGACGGTGAAGCCGGTTGCGGATGCGCCGACGCTGGAAACGGTGGCGGCTTCGGGCGACGAGGACACAGCGATCGCACTGAACATCGCGACGGCGGAAACCGATGTGGATGGTTCCGAAGTTCTGTCCATCACCATCACCGGCGTGCCCACGGGCGCGAGCTTGAGCGCCGGTACGGACAATGAGGACGGCACCTGGACCTTGAACCCGGATCAACTGAGCGGTCTGAGCATCACACCGCCCGCGAACTACAATGGTTCGTTCGATTTGGGCGTGGTTTCGACCTCGACCGATACGCTTGGAAACATTTCCGACAGCGCGTCGACCACCGGCTCCATCACGGTGACGGTGGCCGCCGTTCCGGATACGCCGACCTTGACGGTTGGCAGCTCCAACGGCCAGGAAGACGCCGACGCCATCGGCCTCAGCATCAGTGCGACGGGCACCGGCGGCGTTCCGGTGGAGAGCATCACCATCACCGGCGTGCCATCCGGCGCGAGCCTGTCGGTGGGCACCTATAACGCCACCACCGGTGCGTGGACGGTTGACCCGGCGGATCTGTCCGGCCTGTCGATCACACCACCTGCGGATTACGCCGGTAACTTTGATCTGTCCATTACGGCGACGGCCGAAGACGGTTCGACCAGCACCGGCACAGCCAGTGTCAATGTCGAACCGGTCGCCGATGCGCCGACTCTGTCCGCATCGACGCAAGGTGGCGATGAAGACACTGCGATTGCGCTGAACATCGCGACGTCGGAAACGGACGTGGACGGCTCCGAAGTCCTGTCTCTGACCATCGGCGGCGTTCCGGCGGGTGCGAGCTTGAGTGCAGGCACGCAGAACGCAGACGGCACGTGGACTTTGACGGAAGCGCAACTGAGCGGCCTTTCGGTCACGCCGCCGGCGAACTTCAACGGCAGCTTCGATCTGACGATCACCAGCACGTCGACCGATACGTTTGGGGATGTGTCCGACAGTGCGTCGACCACCACCACCCTGACGGTGAACGTGGAAAGCGTGGATGACGCGCCTGAGTTGACGCTTGCACCGTCTTCTGGCGACGAAGACAACACCATTCCGCTCAACATTGGAGCAGTGGGCACCGGTGGCGTTCCGGTCACCGGCGTGACCATCACCGGCGTGCCGTCCGGCGCGACCCTTTCGGCAGGAGCCTATAACGCCGAAACGGGCGCGTGGACGGTTGATCCGGACGACCTGGATGGCTTGTCGATCAATCCGCCTGCCGACTATTCGGGCGGATTCGATCTGTCCGTGACGGCAACGTCCGAAGATGGTTCGACATCCAACGGTACGGTCAACGTTTCCGTTGCGCCTGTGGTTGACCAAGGGTCTGTCTCCGGCACCGCGACGGGTGCGGAAGACACGGCCATCGACATCGATATCACCGGTGCGGTGGGCGATACGGATGGTTCCGAAGCGATTACCCAGTACACTATTGATGGCGACAGCATTCCGGCTGGCTCGACGTTGACGGGCGGTTCATTCAATGACGCCGGCGATTACGTTATCGATGTCGCCAATGTCGACAACGTGACCATTACGCCACCTGAACATTATTCCGGTACCTTCGACCTGGGCGTGACGGCGCAGATCACCGATACGGCGGGCGATTTGGTCGATACCGGCTCCGCCAGCGGCACCATCGGTGTGACCGTGACCCCGGTCGTGGACACCGGTTCGGTGTCCGGTACGGCAAGCGGTGCGGAAGACAGCGCCATTGCCATCGACATCACGGCCAGCGTGGGCGACACGGACGGTTCCGAAGCGATCACGCAGTATGTGATCAGCTCGGTCCCGGCGGGTGCGGTTCTGTCCGCCGGCACCAACAACAACGACGGCACGTGGACCGTGACGCCGCAACAGCTGGATGGCCTGACGATTACGCCGCCAGCTGATTTCTCCGGCACGTTCAACCTGGGCGTGACGGCGCAGATCACCGATACGGCAGGCAATATGACCGACACAGGTACGGTGACCGGTACCATCGGTGTGAATGTCACGCCTGTGGTGGATACCGGCACGGTATCCGGTGCGGCAACGGGTGACGAAGACACGGCGATCAGCATCGAAATCACCGCAGCGGTGGGCGATACCGACGGTTCCGAAGCGATCACCCAGTACACCATCGACGGATCGACCATTCCGGACGGCGCGGTCATGACCGGCGGTTCATTCAATGACGCCGGCAATTACGTTATCGATGTCGCCAATGTCGACAACGTGACCATCACGCCGCCAGAGCATTATTCCGGCACCTTCGATCTGGGCGTGACGGCGCAAATTACCGACACGGCGGGCAACCTGGTCGATGTCGGCTCGGCGACCGGAACCATTCCGGTCAACGTGACCGCGGTGGCCGATGCCCCGAATCTGACGCTGGATATCGGCGAGGGCACCACGAACACCAGCGCTGGCAGCTTCAGCCTCGAAAACATGGGTAACGAAAGCGCGGCGTACGAAAACACCATCGGTTGGTACCGTATGGATGAAAACGGCGAGCCCATCGAGGGCGGCGTGATCTGGGCCGACACCAAACAAGATATCGGCGATGTCTTCACCATGAACGACGTCGACCCGGACACCATCGGCTTCTTCCTGCTGTCCGATGGCGGCACCCAGAATCCGGGCCTGAGCAATGGCGAAAGCGTTACGTTCAGTCAAGACAGCAACGGCGACTGGACGGTCCAGGATTCCTCCGGCACGACCTTGGATGCCGCCGGCGGTGGCGGGTTGTTCTTCACCAACCCGGCGTTGAACGCTGACGGGTACGATCATGAGGGCGACAGCTCCGAGATCGGCAACATGAACTGGGAAGACCTCTATGGTGGTGGTGACGACGACTACAACGACGTCAACCTCAACCTGATGACCCAGTCGGGCACAGCCGAAAGCACCACCTATCCGGTGGACATCACCACCTCTCTGGTGGACACCGACGGGTCCGAAACCCTGTCGCTGGTGGTTTCCGGCGTGCCGTCCGGCGCAACTCTGTCCGCCGGTACGCAGAATGATGACGGCACCTGGACGTTGGATCCGGCCACGGACCTGACGGGCTTGACCCTGACGGTGCCGAACACCGTGACGGCGAACTTCAGCCTGACGGCGACCGCCACGGCCACGGAACCGAACGGCGATACAGCTTCGGTCCAGGCGAGCGACCTTGTCGACGTGCCGGATCTGCCGCCGGCGCCGACGGTGCAGTCGATCAGCGCTTCGGGCGACGAAGACACGGCCATCACTTTGGATATCCAAGTGACCAACGCGGTGTCCGTGACCATCACCGGTCTGCCTTCCGATGCGATCCTGTCGGCGGGCACCGACAACGGCGGTGGTTCCTGGACGATCAACGCCAGCGATCTCACCGGCCTGACCATGACGCCGGTTGAACACTACAGCGGCCTGTCCAACGTCAACGTAACGGCAACGAACTCCGCCGGCGAGACGGCCTCGGCGACGGGCACCGTGGAAGTGGTTGCGGTGGCTGATGAACCGACGTTGAGCGTCACCTTGGGCGAAGCCACCACGACGGAGACGGGTACCGAGGAAACGGATGTTGCGATCAACGTCAACACTATGACCGATACCGATAGCGGCTTCACCGTGACGGCGCGCACGGTCGACAGCGACGGCAACTTGTCCGAGGCCTCCGCGGACCACCTGACCACGCACGACGACCCAGTTGGCTTCGGCGTGACGGGGCGCGAAGGTTCCGGCGCCGCCAGCGAACTTGGTTATGCTGGTGACGGTGTTTCCGAACAGATCATCGTCGATTTCGACGGGGATGTGTCCTCCGCTGACGTGCAGTTTGCATGGCTGCACAGCAGTGAAACAGCCGAGTATGAAATTTACCGCGACGGTGAATTGGTCGGCTCCGGTACCGTGGACGGCATCACGGATGAGGTTGACCCCGCTGTGACGTTCACCGCGGATGATGGCGGTTCTTTCGATCAGATCGTCTTCTCTGCTCCGGGATCGGGTGATGACTATCTGATCCATTCGATCAGCACCACGGTGACCCAGACGGGTGACGAAGCGGCGCTGGAATATCCGCTCACGATCGACACAAACCTGGTCGATCAGGACGGTTCGGAAACCTTGTCCTTGGTTGTCGAAGGCATTCCGGCAGGTGCGACCCTGTCCGCCGGTACGCGGAACGATGACGGTTCGTGGACACTGGACCCGGCCACCGATCTGACGGATTTGACCGTCACGGTTCCGGACAGCGTCGAAGCGGACTTCGATTTGAGCGTGACGGCGACGGCGACCGAACCCAATGGCGACACCGCGTCGGTGAGCCAATCGGTCCGTGTCGATGCCATGGATGACGCCGCGGACATCACCACAACGCCGACTTCTGGCGACGAAGACAACGCCATTCCGGTGGACATCAGCTTGGCCGTCGCCGGCGCGACCATCACATCCGTGGTGATCTCCGGCGTGCCGGGCGGTGCGAGCCTGTCGGCCGGTACCAACAACAATGACGGTACCTGGACGTTGAGCGAAGCGCAGCTGGATGGTCTGACCATGACGCCGCCAGCGGATTATTCCGGCGTGGTCGAATTGGGTGTCGCGGCGACCACCAGTGATGGCGTGACCACCAACGCAACCACGACTGTAACGGTAAACCCGGATGCGGACACGCCGGTCGTGACGGCTTCGGCGGCTTCGGGCGACGAGGACAGTGCGATTGCGTTGAACATCTCAACGGGTATCGGCGAGACCACCGGCGACGGCTCGGAAAGCATCACGTCCGTGGTAATCTCCGGCGTGCCAAGAGGCGCGACGCTATCCGCGGGTACGGACAATGAAGACGGCACGTGGACGCTGTCGGCTTCGGATCTCACGAATCTGACGATCACGCCGGCGGACAACTACAACGGTTCGTTCGACTTGGACGTGACGACGAACGTGATCGACGAAGCCACCGGCCTGCCTTCGGACACGGCTTCGGCGAACACGACCTTGAGCGTGACGGTTGCGCCGGTCGACGACGCGCCGGTGATCACGGTCGGCAGTGCTTCGGGCACGGAAGACACGGCGATGGCGCTGAGCATTGGCGTTCAGCCGACCAACGGCGTTGCGATCGACACGGTGGTGTTGAGCAATGTGCCTTCGGGTTCGGTTTTGACGGACGCGGACGGCAACGTGGTTGCGACGTCTACGGGTGCGGACATCTCGTTGACTTCGGATCAGCTCTCCGGCCTGAAACTGACGGCGCCGGAAGACTATTCCGGGACGTTCGACATCGGCGTGACGGCGACGTCGGTCGACGGCGGCGAAAGCACGGCGACGGTTGACGTGACGGTGAATCCGGATGCGGATACGCCGGTCGTCACGGCTTCGGCGGCTTCGGGCGACGAAGACAGTGCGATTGCGTTGAACATCTCGGCGGGTATCGGCGAGACCACCGGCGACGGCTCGGAAAGCATCACGTCTGTGGTGATCTCCGGCGTTCCGGATGGCGCGACGCTGTCGGCGGGCATGGACAATGCGGTCCAACAACAGGACGGCACCTGGACGGTGACGTTGACGCCGGATCAGTTGAGCGGTCTGACGATCACCCCTGCGGACAACTACAGCGGTTCGTTCAACTTGGGCGTGACAACGAACGTGATCGACGAGGCCACGAATCTACCTTCCGATACGGCTTCGGCAAACACGACCTTGAGCGTGACGGTCGCGCCGGTCGACGATGCGCCGGTGATTACGGTCGGCAGTGCGTCTGGCACGGAAGACACGGCGATGGCGCTGAGCATTGACGTTCAACCGTCAAGCGGCGTTGCCGTCGACACGGTTGTGTTGAGCAATGTGCCTTCGGGTTCGGTTTTGACGGATGCGGACGGCAACGTGGTTGCGACGTCGACGGGTGCGGACATCTCGTTGACCTCGGATCAGCTCTCGGGCCTGAAACTGACGGCGCCGGAGCATTACTCCGGTACGTTCGATATCGGCGTGACGGCGACGTCGGTCGACGGCGGCGAAAGCACGACTTCGGTTGGCGTGACGGTCGCAGCGGTGGCGGACGCCCCGAACCTGACACTGTCCGTTGGCGACGGCGTTGCGGTGACGCCTTCGGACGATGATACGGATGACGACGACGACGATGATGATGACGATGACGATGACGATGATGACGATACGTCCTTCGATGGCGACGACAACACCGTTACCGTTGGCGATGTCTCTGACGGCACCAACTTCAACATGGGTGACGGCTCCGACACGTTGGTCATCAACGGCTCCGTTTACGGCAATGTGAGCGTCAATGGCGACAGCGGTAGCGATACTCTGGTGCTTTCGGGCAACAGTTCCGACTACACGGTCACCAACTACGTGAACAACAACGGTCTGATCAGCGCCCAAATCACCGAGAACAGCACGGGCGGACGGATTACGGTCAACAACATGGAAGCCATCACTTACGGTGGTAATGCGTCCGACGACGATGCGTCTTCCGGTGCGACGGAGTACCCGGTCGACATCACCACCAGCCTGGTGGATACCGACGGGTCCGAAACCCTGTCGCTGGTGGTTTCGGGCGTGCCGTCCGGTGCGACCCTGTCCGCCGGTACGGACAACGGCAACGGCACCTGGACGCTGAATCCGGCCACGGATCTGACGGACTTGACCCTGACGGTGCCGGACACCGTGACGGCGGACTTCAACCTGACGGCGACCGCCACGGCGACGGAGCCGAACGGCAATACGGCGACGACCCAGGTCAGCGACGTGGTCGAGGTGCCGGATGTTCCCGATCCGTCGGTGACTTCGGTCAGCGCTTCGGGCAATGAAGACAGCACCATCGCGCTCGGCATCACGGTTGAAAATGCGGATACCGTGACCATCACCAACCTGCCGCAGGGCGCGACTTTGTCCGCCGGCACCAACAGCGGCGGCACCTGGACGGTCAATGTTGACGATCTTGACGGCCTAACCTTGACGCCGGGCGAGCACTATAGCGGCACGACCGACATCACGGTCACGGCGGCCAATTCCGATGGTGCGACGGCGAGCACCACATCCTCGCTCGCAGTCATCGGCGTGGCCGATGCGCCGACGCTCAGCGTCAGCCTGGGTGACGGTGAAACGTCCAGCGGTGGTGCAGGTGAAACCCTGGTCTCCGAAAACTTCAACGACGGCATTGACGGCTGGAGCGGCTGCGTCAACGGCGTCAGCGATAAAATGCAGATCGACTACAACGACACCGGCACCAAGACTTTCAGCTTCGGCGCGGAAAACGCCGGTAAAACGGTCACGATTGCCTTCGATGCCAATACGTACGGGGACTGGGAGACGTCCGGTGAGTATGAGGATTACTTCTCCGTCACGGCCAATGGTGGACAGTTGCTCAATACCACCACGGTAAGCGGTAGCTATACGCTGACGGGGACGTTGGACAGCAACGGTGATTTGACGGTTCAGTTGGCCGTCGATGCGACGGCCAGCGACGAAGGCGTCAACCTGGACAACTTCGTCATCACCTCAGGCGATGATTGGGGTACGGAAGGCACCACGTACGATCTGGACATCACGTCGTCCCTGGTCGATACAGATGGTTCGGAAACCCTGTCCATCGTGGTTTCCGGTGTGCCGGATGGTGCGACCTTGTCCGCGGGCATGGACAATGCGGTTCAACAACAGGATGGCACCTGGACGGTGACTTTGGATCCGGCCACGGATCTGTCGGATCTGAGCGTGACGGTGCCGAGTTCGGTGACGTCCGACTTCAACCTGGGCGTGGCCGCGATGGCGACCGAAACCAATGGCGATACGGCGACCACCACGCAGTCCGTGACGGTGGATGTGCCGAGTGCGCCGACGGTGTCTTCGGTGAATGTCTCCGGCAACGAAGACAACACCATCGCGCTCGACATTACGGCGAGCGATGCGGATACCATCACCATTTCCGGCATCCCGTCGGGTGCGAGCCTGTCGGCCGGCACCTACGACGCCAGCAGCGACAGCTGGACGCTGACCAGCGGCCAGTTGGACAACCTGACCCTGACGCCGGCGGATGATTGGAGCGGCACCATCGATTTGAGCGTCACCGCTTCCAACGATGTTGGCACGGCCAGCGCGACGAGCAGTGTCGGTGTGGTGGCTGTGGCTGATACGCCGACTTTGACGGTCAGCATCGGCGATGCAGAAACCGCCACGACGGCGTCCCCGGTGGGCTATTGGAAGTTCGACGAAACCTCCGACAGCGGCACGTTGGCGGATTCCGTGGGTAGCCATACGGCGACGACCCATTGCGGCCTGGATATGGACGATTCCGGCCCGTTCAACACCGCAGCCGAATTCGATGGCTCCAGCGATTACATCAAAGTCGATCATAGCGATGATCTGAAACCGGAAAGCGGTACGCTGACCCTGTGGTTCAACGCCGATACGACCAGCGGCCGTCAGGCCCTGGCGTCCTCGGACTCCAGCTACTACGACGACGGCGGCCACTTCGGCCTGTTTGTGCAGAACGGTGAAATGTACCTGCGCATGCAGGGCACCAACGATCAGACCGAGCTGTATGGCGGCGACGTGTCCTCGCATGAGTGGAACCAGGTGACGGTCACCTGGGGCGACGATGGCGCGCGGATTTATCTGAACGGTGACCCCGTCGCTTCCGACAGCAGTTGGACGCGCGGCCTGGAAGGCAATGACAACCCATGGACGTTCGGCACCAACCAATGGTCCAGCGGCGACAATGTGGCCAACAATCTGAAGGATTACTTCAACGGCCACATGGACGACATTGCCATCTACGATACGCAGCTTTCCGCCGACGATGTCGAGAGCCTGTACGACCAGGGTGTCGCGGACTTCATGGGTGACGGCACCGCGACGGGCAACACGTTCGATTTGGACATCACGTCTGCGTTGACCGACACCGACGGTTCGGAAACTCTGTCGATCACGGTCAGCGGCCTGCCGAGCGGCGCGAGCTTGTCCGCCGGTACGGATAACGGCAACGGCAGTTGGACGCTGACCAGCGGACAACTGGACGGCTTGACCATCTCGGCCTCCGATACGGTGACGGCGGACTTCGACGTCACGGTGACGGCGACGGCGACCGATAGCAATGGCGACACCGCGACCGCGCAGTATACGGTGACGGCGGATATGCCAACGATGCCGACAGTCACCTCGGTCAACGTTTCGGGCAATGAAGACGGCACCATCGTGCTCGACATCACCGCGACCGACGCCGAAAGCATCACCATCGACGGTGTTCCGTCCGGCGCAAGCCTGTCGGCGGGCACTAAAAATGGCGACGGCACCTGGACGCTCACCAACGCCCAATTGGACGGCTTGAGCATCACGCCGGAAGGCGACTACAGCGGTACGCTGAATTTGACCGTCACGGCGACGTCCTCGACCGGGCTGGAAGCCAGTGCGACCTCGACCGTTGCGGTCACCGCCGTGGCTGATGCTCCGACGCTGACCGTCAGCATCGGCGACGCCGATAGCGGCACCGCGCCGGGCGAAACGTTGGTGTCCGAGGACTTCAACAGCGGCGTGTCCGGTTGGAGCGGCTATGTTGGAAGCTACGACGGTAAGATGGAGATCGACCACAACGACACCGGCACCAAGACTTTCGACTTCGGTGCGGACCATGCCGGTGAGACGGTCACCATCACCTTCGACACCAGCACCTATGGCACTTGGGATTCCAGCGGCAGTTCGCAGGATTACTTCATGATGTCGCTGAACGGCACGGAGGTGCTCGATATCTCCAGCGGTTTCGGTAGCCATTCGGTCACGGGTACGTTGGATGAAAACGGCCAATTGGAGGTCGAATTCGAAGTGGATGCAACGTCCGAATCCGAAGGTATCGATCTTGACAACTTCGTCATCACCACAGGCGATGATTGGAGTTCGGATACCACATCCTTCGATCTGGATATCACGTCGGCGTTGACCGACACCGATGGTTCGGAAACCCTGTCGATCACGGTCGGCGGTCTGCCGAGCGGTGCGAGTCTATCGGCTGGCACGGACAACGGCAACGGCAGTTGGACGCTCACCAGCGGCCAACTGGACGGCTTGACCATCTCGGCCACCAGTGCCGTAACGGCGGACTTCGACGTCACGGTGACGGCGACGGCGACCGATAGCAATGGCGACACCTCGTCCGTCTCGCACACGGTGACGGCGGAGGTGCCGGAAGTTCAGGCGCCGGAAGCCCAGGCGCCGACCCTGGATACCGATATCGGCGATCCGGTCGCAGGCTCCAGCACGGATTACGACAGCATCACCTTCGGTGCGGGTGCCGGTGCGAACGCCGGTTCGGACGAAAAAGAAGACGATCAGTCCGACAAGGATGACGAGTGGATCGGTGACGGAACCAACAACGATGTCGATGGCGAAAAGGGCGATGACGTCCTGGCCGGTAAGGGCGGTGCCGACGATATCGAAGGTGGTAAGGGTGACGATCTGATCTTCGGCGGCGCCGGGGACGACAACCTCGAAGGCGATAGCGGCGACGACTATCTCTTCGGCGGCTCCGGCAACAATGAAATCGAAGGCGGCGACGGCGACGACTTTATCGTCAGCGGCGCCGGCAACGACGACATTGACGGCGGCAAGGATGACGACGTCATCATCGCCGGTGGCGGCAACGACAAGATCGACGGTGGCTCCGGCACCGACACCTTGGTGTTCACCGCCGCGCGTGACGAATATCTGTTCACCGACATGGGCAACGGCCAGTATGTGGTCGAGCACTTGAACGGTGGCGCGGATGGCGTCAACTTGGTTGAAGATGTCGAGACCTTCCAATTCATGGACGGGCAGTACGAACTGGACGACATGGAGGACAGCAACCCGGATGAAGGCTTGATGCTGACTTATGACATCACCATCGACACTGGTTTGAACGACACAGACGGTGGTTCGGAAACGCTTTCCGACGTGACCATCTCCGGCGTTCCCGACGGTGCATCCTTCAGCGCCGGTACGGACAACGAAGATGGTACCTGGACGTTAAGTTCGAACGATCTGACGGATTTGACCTTGCAGGTCAGCGATACGGTCGATGCGAACTTCTCGCTTACGGTTTCGGTCACCTCAACCGAATCCAACGGCGATACGGCCACCAGCGAGTCCACCATCGACGTGGTGCTGCCGGATGATGCGGATGACGACGACGATGTGACCGGCGATACATCGGAAGATGCGTTGGATCCGTTGGCCGCAATGTTCGAAGACAGCGATACGCTGACCTTCGAAGGCGAGGAGTACGACATCAGCGCGCTCACCGACGGCGACACCGCGGACGACTACGGCGGTGCCGCGCCGATCGGGGCGAAGAACGATCTGGAGGACTACGATCCGGACGACAGTGACACCTCCGACGGCTACACCGTGACCGATAACGGCGATGGCGGTGGCGATCCGCCCATCGAATAAGCCGGATTCGGCTTATGTCTCAAGCAAACGGCGGCCCCTTCCGGGGGCCGCCTTTGTTTTTGATGACTATTGTGCCGGGGCGCAGATTTCGATACTTAAACGAGGGTCCGGACTCATTATTCTGTTGCGTTTGGTTTGTGAAAACCGTTTCCTGACAAGGAAAAGGCGCGCCGGAAGTGCGACACCACTTTCAAGCGGTTTTGACGCCGTTCAGGGGACGGTTTTCACAAATCCCCAGGACGGGGCGCTTTTTCATTTGGACGTCGTTCACAACCCCTTGTCATGAATGGCATGACGGCGGTCTTGTCGCCTCGTCCAAACGAAAAATCGCCGCCGCCAAGCGCATCACAATAATGGGTCCGGATCCTAATGCGTGGTACACCTTGCCTGGATGAATGTCGGCGTCTGCTTGCCTTGGCGGATGGCATGGCACGCGTCTTCAGCGCGGGCAGTGATGCGAACGCCGGGGCGAAAGCCTTGGCAACGTCTTGGGCAATCGACGGTTGGCGTGCCGAGGTCGAAGCGCTCACGCAGGCTCCCGACTTGGAAAGTTTGTTGGGGGAGCTCAAACTAGAGGGGCTCGCCCTGAAATTGCGGCGGCTTTGGCTCAGACAGGTTTATGCGCTGTCAAGCAGCTATATGATGTCGCCGCCACATGCTCAGCACAAACGTCTTCCCGGCAGTCTAAGGGTCGGGTATCCGTATGACCGGTGGATCAAGCCCGTGCACATCGAGCAACGCTTGGCGGCACAAACACCGGCCCCTGAGGGGTGGTGCGGACGCACCGCCGTCTTTGCCAGCGGTATGGCCGCAATCGCCACGATTTTGCAGGTCTATCGTGCAACCGGAACTCAAATCTGGCCGCGCCCCAAGGGGCCTTTGTCGCTCCATTGGTTTGGCGGGTATTTTGAAATCACCAAATTGCTGCGGCTATCTTGCGACGCCTATTTTCACGGCCGTAAACACGCAAGCCAGAGCGGCCTGTGTAAGGCTGTGGAATTGGGTGTCACCGACTTTATCTTGATTGAGCCGGTTGCGGCGGACATAGATCTGGACGTTTTCGATCTTGAGGCGTTCGTGCGGGCGTGGAAGTTGCGCCGGCAAAAACGCCCCTGCGTGATCTTGGTCGATACGTCCCTGACGGGGCCGTCCTTCCGCGTGGAGGATTTGTGCCGCTCGCTGGGACCGTACCCACCCGCTTTGGTGATAGAGGTGCGTTCCGGCGTTAAGCTGGATCAAGAAGGCCTGGAGCTTTCCAACGTGGGGTTGGTGCGCCTGTTGGCGCCGGACACACCTGATCAGGTGGACCGTCTTGAGCGTTTCGAGCATAACCTGCGTGTGGCCCGCACGACCGTTGGTGCGGCGCTCTCTGAAGATGAATACGCCGCACTCAGTGCGCCGTTTTTCCTGGACCGAGATGCTTTTGAGCGCCATTCCGCCGTTGTCTTTGAAAACAACCGGGCGTTTGCGCGCGGTCTTCAGAAAACCCTTGCGCAAGGGAGCGGCTTGATCACCCAGATCATTCATCCGTGTTTGGACGTGAACCGTGACAAGCCGTGGGCCAACGCGCCTTACGTGAACTTGCGCTATGCGAGCGACCATGACAGCGCGCGGGCGTTTTTGCGCGCCGTATTGGAGTTCGAAGCGCAAACACGCAGGCTTTGTCTGCTGTCGGGCAGCAGTTTCGGTTTTCGCGGTCACCGGTTTGAAATGGGCTTTGTCCGCGGCCTCAAACACAGCACGTTGCGTGTCGCCATGGGTGCGCGCCAAGGGCCATCCCGCGATGGCGTCATCCAGTTGTTTCAGGACTTGGCGCGTTATCCCGATTTCCCGGCATTGCGCAAAGCCTATCCGCAGATTGCCAAGAATGCGCCCGAAGACAGGGTTGAGGAGGAAGGGTAAAGCGGCGGCCTTCCGGCCGTAGACGGCTGTTTTTATGAAAAAAACAGAGGTGGGCATTGGTGTGATGAATGTCACAGACACCTGTTCATGAGACATGTATAATCGCGAGATGGAAAGGACTATGCATGTTTACTTTTGAAGTGGTCATCTACAACGAGCAGGTCCGCGACAAGTTGCGTGAAGGCCTGCACCACCGCACCTTCAAAGATGATTGGGGCGACAGCCACTACATCGAGATCAGGGCCGATGATGAAGACGGCGCGTTGCACAAGGCGCGCGACAAGTACCCGCCCGAAGACGGGTTCGTCATTGAAGGCATTTCGGTGGTGTAATCGAAGCGGCGGCTTTTAAGCCGTGTCCTCGCCTTCTTCGACCTCAGGGCGCTCGCGGTAATGCGCCCACTTTTCCTTGCCGTCGCGGTTTTCCAGGAAGTTGATCAAGGCCGAAACGGGCTTGCGGTCGAACTTGGTGCCGGTATCGCCCAACAGAATGTCGGATACTTTTTCAAACGGCATGGCATCGCGGTACGCACGCGCGCTGGCCATGCCGACGAAGGCGTTGGCGACCGCCAGGATGCGTGCCGTGTCCAGAATAGTCTCGCCTTCCTTGCCCAGCGGTCCCTTGCCGTCCCACGTTTCGCCCATGTCGCGGATGGTGTCCACCACGGGGCCTTCGAAGGTCACGTCTTTCAACAGGTCCACACTGACCAAGTAGCTCGACATCAGGGTCTGACGCTCTTCCGGGGTCAAGTCGCCGGTTTTGGTCAAGAGATCGGGCGGAATGAAGATTTTGCCCAGGTTCATCAGGCTGCCTGCGATGTCCACGGTCTTGGCGGTCAATTCGTCCTTGCCCATTTCTTCCGCGATCGCCTTGGCGACTTCCGCCACGTGTTGAGAATGGTTGGCGGAGAACGGGTCGCGCCGGTCCACCACGCTGACCAAGGTGTCTATCAGTTGGCGCAGCATCTTTTCGCTACGCCGCCGCTCGCGGGTCAGTTCCGTGATGTCTTCCAAAATCATCAAAATGCCCGGTGGGTGGTCACGGTCACCACGGAGCGGGATGTGATCGGACTTGATGACCTTCAGCTCTTCCGCGTCCTCGTCATCGTCGTCGCCGAAAATGTTGATGTGCATCTGGCGGCATGCATCGCGGTCGTCGGTTTCGATGAAGCGCTTGAGAATCTTGTCGTTGATTTCGGTATAGACCTGCGCCTTGATCGGCCCCATCACCGCGGCCATGGTCTTGCCCATCATGTCTTCGACGGCAATACCGGCCTCTTGCGCCGCCGGTTCGTTGGCGTAGGTGTAGGAGGTGTCCTGACTGACCGCGACGATGCCCGCCGGGTGGGAGTTGGAAATCAGGTTCATGAACTTCGATAGGTTCTCGAAGCGTTCTGAAGACAGCTTGAAGTTCTGCGCCGCCTGGGTGGCGCGCAGCGACGAGCCGTGCCGCCACACCGCGAACACCGCGACCGTGACGCCGACGATGATGAGGATGAACACAGTGAGCAGGGTGTTGAGGCGGGTTTCCGTTTCCGCCAGGGCTTCGGCGCGGTTGATCTTGCGCACCAGCACCCACGGCACACCCGCGATGGGGCGGGACGTCATCAGAACCTCCGCGCCCAGGTAGTCGCGCTTGATGGCGAAACCGCCCGGTGAGTTGATGGCGAAGGCCGCGCCTAAGTCCGGCGTATCCATGGCCAGCGCGCGTTTGAGCGGCGGCGTGCCGTCCTTCAAGGGCGAGAGGTACTGCGCCGTGATGCCTTCCTTGCGCACCAAATAGGTTTCCGACGTTTCGGTCAGTTGGCCCGGCTGGACGAGCAGGGCGAAGAACTCTTCATCGACGATCTTGACGCCGATCACCGCGCCGATGCCCTTGGCGCCGGGGCCGTCGTCTTGAATGCCGTAAACGGGCATGGCGAAGCCGATGGTCGGCAGGCCCGACGGGCCGATGTAAATGTCGACCACCGTGGGCTGGCCTTCGAGCGCCATCATGGCGGCTTCCTTCAAGCGCCCGACCATCGGCGGCATGCCCGGGCTGGAGGCCACGGGCAGGCCTTCGGCGTCCAATAGCCCTAAGCCCGCGACGCCGGCGCGTTCGATGTTGGCGGCCACTTCGGCGGCCTCCACCGGCGGTTTGAAGCCGGTGCGTTCCGCTGTGGCGGTGAGGATGTTGCGCAGATAGGTGGTTTCCGCCGCGCCGTCCGATCCGGCGATGGCGAAGGGGTCTTCTTCGTCGTCCGGAGCGGCGGGAGCTTTGGCCGCGGCGATTTCGCTCATATAGAGTTGCAGCGACGCGTTTTCCGCCAGTTCACGCATGGTGCGGAAGTTGTCTTCCTGCCAATCGTTGATGGCGGCGGAACGGGAGTCTGCGACGATTCCTAAGCGGATTTGCCATTCGGTCAGCGCGCGGGTGCGTTCGTCCTCGACGAACTGGAAGGCGGCGTAAATCGACCCGCCCACGGCGGCGAGCATGACGATGACGCCGATGAACACGAACTTGTTGATGGGGCGCTTGGCGTCCTCGAGCTGTTCCTCGGCTTTTTCGGTGCTGTCCTGCTCTTTTTCGGCGGCGTCGTTGGACACGGGCCTCTCCCCTTGATGTTGCGGTGCGAAGGCACCGGCCAATCAACGATCAATCAATGATTCTGGGACTCTACCGGCATTCCTTTGGGCTTTCAAAGGGGAATATGGCTTTGCACAACAGCGCTCCGGCAGGGTATAGTGGTGGGTGGGATGTTCATAGCGCCAGGAATCGCCCATATGCCCCGAAAAAGGCCTTTCAGATGCCTTCATCATGCCCGCGCCATAGCCCTATGTGGCGCGGCTTTGTGCGCCTTTATGGTTGCGTCCTGGCCCACTCAGGCGCAGGCGAAGGGCGAGCCCAGCTTTTTCGACACGACCGAGACCAAATCCACGAAAATGAAGGCGTTCAAGAAGTGGAATACGGCTCTGGAGCGCTATTCCAAGGAAAAAGCCGCCGCGAAAAAGGGCAAATGCGGCGACGATGAACTGAACAAGTGCAATTTCGACAAGTGGATCAAGTTCTTGAAGGGTATCAAGGACAAGGACTTGGTCACCCAAATCCGCGAAATCAACGACTACATGAACCGCGCGCCCTACATCACCGACCCGGTCAACTGGGGCAAGAAGGATTTCTGGGCGACGCCGGGTGAATTCATGGCCAAGTTCGGCGATTGCGAAGATTACGCCATCGCCAAGTACATGTCGCTCAGGCTTTTGGGCTACAAGGACGAAGACTTGCGCGTGGTGGCGGTCAAGGATTTGAACCTGAAGATCGGTCACGCGATCTTGGTGGTGTATTACAAGGGTAAGCCTTACGTGCTCGACAACCAGATCAAGCAGGTCGTGCCGACCACCAAGGTCAAGCATTACCTGCCGGTCTTCTCCATCAACCAGTCGGCCTGGTGGAAGCACATTCCCGAAGAAGGGTAAGCTCCGAAGAAGGGCAAGGCCCAAGCAAGGCTAAGCCTCGTCGCGCCGGTCACGGCCCGACCGGCGTTCCTCTTCACGCCGCTCTGCGCCGCTGCGCCGCTCTTCCCATGAGCGGCGTTCTTCATCGACGGTGTGGTAATCTTGGCGGCGGTCTTCGGCGGCGATGCGCCGGCCTTCTTGGTGACGGCGGTCCGCGTTGTGCCTGCGGGTGGATTTGCGCTGCTCGTCGCCCATGACGGGTCCCCTTGTTCGTCTTTGAGTGTCTGGCGCCCTTATGGGTATAAGTATCGCGCGGCATGGCGGGCTGGGCAAGGGGGCTGTTGGTGTGATTTCTGGTGTGATTTCACTGGCCTTTTGCGCCGAAATGCCTATGTTCGCCCCACGGATTTTGCACCTTTTGAGAAACCATGACCCATCTCGTCAATTACATCGAAAACCGGCGCACCTTCGCCATCATCGCCCACCCCGATGCGGGTAAGACCACCCTGACCGAAAAGCTTCTGCTGTTCGGCGGTGCGATCCAGATGGCGGGCGCGGTCAAAGCGCGCGGCGAAGCGCGGCGCGCCCGGTCCGATTGGATGAAGGTGGAGCAGGAACGCGGCATCTCGGTGGCGTCCTCCGTCATGACCTTCGATTACGGCGAACAGACCTTCAATCTGCTCGACACTCCGGGCCACGAAGATTTCTCCGAAGATACGTATCGCACGCTCACCGCCGTGGACTCCGCCGTGATGGTCATCGACGGCGCGAAGGGTGTGGAAAGCCAGACCAAGAAACTGTTCGAAGTGTGCCGCATGCGCGACATGCCCATCGCTACGTTCGTCAACAAGATGGACCGCGAAAGCCGCGACACCTTCGACATCCTGGACGAAATCGAACAATCGCTGGCGCTGGACGTCACGCCCGCCACCTGGCCCATCGGCATGGGGCGGGAATTCCTGGGGTGTTACGACCTGCTCAACGACCAACTGATTTTGATGGAACGCTCCAAGGGCGATGTGGTGGGCGAGGGCGTGAAAGTCTCCGGCCTGGACGATCCCAAGCTCGACGAACTGTTGCCCGATCACGCGGCTTCGAAGTTGCGCGAGGATGTGGAGATGGCGCGCGGCTTGTGTCCGGAATTCGATCACCAAGCCTATCTGGACGGCACCATGACACCGGTGTTCTTCGGTTCGGCGGTCAACAACTTCGGGGTGCGTGAACTTCTGGAAGGTTTGCAGAAATATGCGCCGAGCCCACGTCCGCAGCCGAGTTCCACGCGCACGGTCGACCCGGAAGAAAATAAAGTCACCGGCGTGGTGTTCAAGATCCAGGCGAACATGGATCCCAAGCACCGCGACCGCATTGCCTTCATGCGCATCAATTCCGGCCACTTCAAGCGCGGCATGAAGCTCAAGCACATGCGCTCCGGCAAGGTCATGAACCTGCACAACCCGGTACTGTTTTTGGCCCAGGACCGCGAAGTGGCGGAAGAGGCTGTGGCCGGCGACATCATCGGTATTCCCAACCACGGGAATCTGCGCATCGGCGACACCTTGTCCGAAAGCGAAGACATCCGCTTCACCGGTGTGCCGACGTTCGCGCCGGAACATCTGCAAAAGGCCCGTCCCGAAGATCCGCTCAAGGCCAAGCATCTGGGCAAGGCGCTGCAGCAGATCGCCGAGGAAGGCGGGGCCAGCGTGTTCAAGCCAATGATTGGTGCGGACTGGGTGGTGGGCGTCGTGGGGCCGCTGCAGTTCGAAGTGCTGGCGGACCGCATCCGCACCGAGTTCGAGGTGCCGGTGCACTTTGAGCCGACGGAGCTTTACACCGCGCGCTGGCTGTCCGCCGACGACGCCTTGATCAAGAAGTTCTCGGATGCCAACCGCGCCTCCATGGGCCAGGACCACGACGGCGACCCGGTCTACATGGCGCGCAATGCCTGGCACTTGAACAAGGCGGAAGAAGATTTCCCGGACGTGAAACTGTTGAAGACCAAAGAGCAAGCGTTGGTTTGAATCTGTTCGTTTGGTTTCAGGACCAACCGCATTATGCCCTCTCTTCTTCAGGGTTGCGTCCATATTGACGCCGTGCAACCATTGCGAGCCAATACCCTTGGTTGATTTCATTCTTGAACGAGACATGGGTGGGTTATGGAAATCAAGCACATCGTTTTGTATGCATTTTTGGGCATCACCACCTTGACCGCTGTGGCTGTCTTGGTTGCGGCGCTAAAGCTTTTCGGCGTCAATGCACCTGAGTTGGTCACGTGGGGGATGCCAGCTGTACTTGGTGGTGTTGCTTCATCGGTATTTGTTGTTTTTCGTGGAGAGTGGGGCAGCAAAGTTGATGTCAATATGGCTTTTAACGACGCAGACTTTCTTGATTTGGATTTTGAGCCCAGTAAGTGTCGGTACAAGGTGCATGATTGGTCAGGTAAGGAAATTGATGAGGGCAATGTTCACCCGATACTGGGACAAGGTGGTTGGGCCGTTAAAATCCCTGTCGTTGTGACATCAGATCAAAGCTTAAGTCTTGAACTTGTATCGAGTAATGGAGACCAATGGGTTGTTCGCCCGTTTCTGCCATTGGTTCATACGAAGCAAGCAATTCAGCAGTAGAGGCAAGTTATGAGTGTTAAATTTAACAATCGCGCCAAATTTGCCAGATCAAAAGGTGACTATAATTATTACGATTGGGAAGTCTTTGTCGACGAGCCCAAAGAGGTGATTGATCAAATCGATTATGTCACTTATTTCCTACACAAAACCTTTCCTGAGCCAGTCCGGACTGTCGTGGATCCGCAAAAAGACTTCTCTTTGAATTCTCGGGGCTGGGGTGAGTTTGATATTGGCATCAAGGTCACATTTAAAGATGGCTCGGAGGAGCAAGAAACCTACAGCCTAGATTTAAGTAAAAGTTGGGATGGTAAGATAGTAGACTGACGACTTTCATGAGGCCTTTTCACATATACCTTCCGGGATATGAACACGTTGCTCTTCGACGAGTTGAGACAAGAACCTTGACCGGGATGTTTGGCTATCATTCTGCCTAGACTTAGCGAACGAGCTGCCTGCTGAAGCTTCCATGGCCACCCCTGCGCGGGGGGCGACGGGATTTTGAAGGTGGCTATCCCTCAAGAATTTTGAGCTTTCTGACGGCCTTCTTGTGGCCCTGGGCGGCGGCTTTTTTGTACCAGTCGAGCGCGGCGGACAGATCTTTTTCCACGCCGATCCCTTGTTCAAGCATGCGCGCAAGCTCGTATTGGGAGTCCGCGATGCCGTGACCGGCCGCCTTGCGCAGCCAGTGGGCGGCCGCCTTGTCATTCTTTTCGGTGCCGATACCCTTGCGATAAAGCCGCGCCAGATTGACTTGGGCCGTCGGGAGGTCCTGCTTGGCGGCTTGGGTGAACATGTCGAATGCCCGTTTGGGGTCCTTCTTCGTGCCGCGCCCGTTGAGCGCATGGTCGCCGACATTGTTTTGTGCATGCGGCAGGCCGGCTTGCGCCGCTTTCCACCACCAACGAAGTGCCTTCGTGGGGTTTTCCTGGACGCCTTCGCCCCGGTCGTGCATTTCACCGATGATGAACTGGCTCCACGCATCGCCCATGCGTGCCGATTGGAGGTAAAGATCGTAAGCCTTTTGGGGATCCTTTGCGAAGCCGATCCCCGCGCGGTAGAGGTAGCCGAAAATGGCGAAGCTGCGTAAATCGTATCCGGGGCGGGCTTGCTTGAAAAAGGCCGCGGCTCTGCCCAGGTCTTTCTCAACGCCGTTTCCGGTTTCGAACATCACGCCGAGCGCGTACAAAGCCTCCGCCTCACCCGCTTTGGCGGCCTTGGCGTAAAGCTTACGGGCGAGAGGCAGGTTTTGTTCGACCCCTGCGCCTTCCGCCAAAAGTGTGGCGAGTTGCAGTTGCGCTTCGGAATGCCCTTGCTTGGCGGCTTTGGCGAACCACTTGGCGGCTTCGGTGGGGTCGGAGTCCTTGCCCACCGCCAGCAGATGCATAACGCCGATCGCATACAGGTCATCAGGGTCGTTTTTGCGCGCCGCTTGCTTGATGGCGTCGGCCAGTTGACGCGCCTGTGCTTCTTGCGCGCCCTGGATGATGCCCTGTTGGCGCTGCTTTTCGATGTAGCCGTCGAAGATTTTCAGAAGCTTGGCGACCTGCAGGTTCGGTTGGTCCCAAAGTTTGGCTTCTTCCGGTTTCCATTTGCGCATGTAGCGGATGAAGTCGCTGCAGTGGATGTGTTCCAACTGTTGGCGGTATTCCACCATTTCACGGGACAGCTTGTCCATCTTCAAGTCTTGGTAGACGACGTCTTCCAACAACCACGCCTCGCACTCCATATCCAACGGGCGCATGGTGTCGAGGCGGTCTTCCAAATGCTGCTTGCCGTGCCCCATCAATTCATGAACGATCACGGCGGCCAGTTCGTTCAAGGGCCATTTGATCCCATCGCGTCCGACGAACATGGGGAACTGCTTGCCGGTGGCGTTCTTGTCGATGTTTTCCACGAACGTCGGCAAGAAGAAAGCGATCTGCGTGGAGGTCAAACTTGTGCCTTCGGGGGGATAGGCCGGGTCGTAGACGATGAGAACGGGGCCGTTTTCTTTCAACACCTCGATGATTTGTGCGCTTTGAGGCGACTGGGTGTAGAGCAGTTCCACCGCTTCGATGAGCTTCGCGATACCGTCGTGCGTCGGAATGATGCTGACCGATGAGCTTTGCGGGCAGGGGAAGCCCAAAAAAACGATATTGCGGTGAACCTGGATATCGTCCGAACAGGCCTCAGTCTGCGCCTGAGCAGGAACCGCGACGCAGATGACCGCCATCAACGCCAAAAGAAAACGATAACAGCGCAGGAAACGCGCCGGATTGAAAATTGAAAACGATTTCATGTCCGCCCCATCTATGTGCAACCCCGAATGTACACAGAAGAAAGTGGTGTTTCAATCTGGGAACGGGGGGCGATAACCTAATGCAAACGGTTGTTCTTGATGAATTTTTTGTTTCGCGTCCGTGCGGACGGTTGATCGCATCGTGATCTCAAGGCATTGAATCTTCCGAAATATTTTCGGGAGCGATCTCATGAGAAAAGTTGCATTTTTGGGGCTCGGCCTGATGGGGCGGGGCATGGCTTTGAACGTATTGAAAGCGGGATATGATCTGAGCGTTTGGAATCGTTCCCCCGGCAAAGCCGCGCCGTTGGTGGACGCGGGCGCAAAGGCGGCCGACAGTCCTGCCGAGGCCGTCCGGGACGCGGATGTGATCGTCACCATCGTCGGCGATGACGACGCGTCGGAGGCCGTATGGTTGGGCGATGATGGTGTGCTGCAGGGCGCGAAGCCGGGCGCCATCGCCATCGAGAGCACCACGGTGTCGCACGGCTGGATGGTCAAGCTGGGTGACGCCTGCACGGAGGCGGGCCTGCGTTTTCTCGACTGCCCCGTCACCGGCGGGCCACCGGGGGCCCAAAGCGGGCAACTCACCATGCTGGTGGGCGGTGAGGCGGATGTGCTGGACGGCGCACGCCCGGTGTTGGAAAGCTATGCTAAACGCATCTACCACTTCGGCCCCGTCGGTGCGGGCACGGCCTACAAGCTGATCGTCAACACCATCGGTGCGGTTCAGGCCGCCGCCGTGGCCGAAGGCATGATGGTGGCGAAGGCGGCGGGACTGCCGTTGGACTTAGTGGCGGAGGCCTTGGGCAGCGGGTCCGTGGCAAGCCCCATGACCGCCTATATTGCGCCGCGCATGGCCAAAAATGAACACGAAGAGGTGCGCTTCGCCGCCAAGTGGCGGAGCAAGGACGCGGGCTATGGTGTGGCGATGGCGCACGAGTTGGATTGTGCGGTGCCGGCGTTTGAGTACGTCGCCGACCTTTTTGCGCGAACCGTCGATGCAGGCCTGGGCGCGAGGAACGAAAGCGCCATCCAGCGCTTGATAGAGAATGGTTAAGCGATGCAATTCAGGCTTTTTAACCGCTCATCCGATTATGGTATGATTTATTGGGGTGCGCGTGAAGAAGGAGGCTGTATGTTGCCAAAGAATTCCGGTGCCCCCAGGGAAAACGGTGGGGAAAACGGGTTGGCCACGCCCCCGCTGACCAAACCCAGCGATGTCGAGTTGTTTCGCGTCAACGACCTGTTGATCGGGTTGGATGACAAGGTGTTTCACGAGTTCGCCGCGCGCTGCGAATTTCGCTCTTTTCAGATGGGCGACACCCTGGTTGAAAGCGGTTCCGAGAACAGCGAGGTGTTCTTCGTCATCCGCGGCGAGGTGCGCATCATTCAGGACAGCAGCGGCGTCAACATCGTTTACTCCAAGATTACGGAGGGCGGCTGGTTCGGTGAAATCGCGGCCATCGACAAGGGCGGGCGCTCCGCCAGCGTGCTCGCGTTGAGCGACGGCGTCGCCGCCGTGGCGGCGCGGCCATTGTTCTTGAATCTGATGCTGGAACAACGCCAGATCGCGGTGAAGGTTTTGGAAAGTTTGGCCACCGTGGTGCGCTCTTCAAATAATAAGGTCGCGGAAGTCAGCTCATTTTCCGGCGTGCAGCGGGTGTACCTGAAGCTTCTGGACATGGTCGACGAGGCGCCCACCAAGGCGGGCAACTGGGTGGTTAGCGACATGCCATCCCATGACCAGTTGAGCGCCATGGCGTCGACGTCCAAGGAAACGGTGGCCCGCGCGCTCAGACAGTTGTTACAAGGCGACGTGGCCAAGCGTGGCACCGACCGTCTGGAAATTCTCGATCTCGCGCGTCTGAAGAAAATGGCGACGGAAGTCTAGGGTCAGGCCCTAGCGTTTTTTAAAGCGCACGCCTGCGGCATGTCCATCGGCCAGGATCGCCACCAGCGCACCAAAACTTTTGTAATCGGTTTTGAGCCGCACCAACGGAGCCCCCAGATCGATGGGGAACAGTTCCTTGAATACGCCGCCCTTGAACGTTACTACGCGCAAGACGTTTCTGAGCGTGTTGGGCACGATCAAGTCTGTGATGCCGTCACCGTCAGCGTCCATCACAGTGGACAATTCCAGCTCCCGTGTGCCGATGGCGTGGTTGGAAAAGCCGGGGGCGGAATAGACTTCGATCAATTTGTCCCCGCGCCATTTGAGAATGCGCAAGATCCCGCCGATGTGCGGTGTCTCTACATATGCCAATTCCGTTTCCCCGTCGCCGTCGAAGTCTCCGGCGCCCACCGGGTTGAGCCAGCGGTACGGTCGTCCAATGGGCGCGCCTTCGGCGAGAATGGTAAGCTTGCCGTCCCGCAGGCCCGCGACAAGCAAGGATGCGCCTTGGGTTTGGGTCGCCTTCACCACCACCAGTTCGTCGCGCCCGTCGCCGTCCAAATCGGCCAAACGCGGATAGCGGTCTTCGAACACCGCATGTTCGGGCAAGGAAAGGGTGAGGCGCGTGCCGTCCGGCAGCACGGCGGTCAGCGCTGCCGCTTCGATGCCATCGCCCAGCACGCCGTGGGCATAACGCTCCGTCGGACTGCTGAGCCAGGCGGAGCGGATGTCTTTGTCGCCCTGCGCCACGTCGCCGTCGGGGATCATGGCGGTGGAGCGGGTGAGTTCCACCTCCAT
The DNA here is from genome assembly GCA_028281525.1 of Magnetovibrio sp. Lineage (GTDB taxonomy): Bacteria > Pseudomonadota > Alphaproteobacteria > Rhodospirillales > Magnetovibrionaceae > Magnetovibrio. Next base: position 13,189 of record JANQJR010000054.1, on the reverse strand, counting down.
CGCTGGTGCGTTCTTGATGCTTGAAAGCACCAAGACGCACGCAAGTGCGGCGATTACAAATTTCACAGGCTTCAGCCTTTCTATCTTGGGCTTGGTGTTCGCCAATGCAGCTCCAAGCATGGCTAAGTTGGGGCTCGGACGCCTGAGTTTCAATGCATTGATAAGACGATGGCAAAACGTAAGAGGGAGGGCGCAGGATATTGGTGTGAAGTGTAAGATGCTTCACGCGGTTTAAAAACGCGCAAAAATTGTGGTTGTTCCATGGTTGTGCTATGGGTTTTATAAATTACTTTTGCGGGTTCATGGGGCATGGGTGGGGCCGACCTGATAGAAGCTCGCAATTCAATCCAAGCCATATTTACACGCGGTCATGTCAATGAAACCGGTTGTTTTTTTGGGGAAGGCATGTTGAACGAAACCTGTGAACGGTTGCGGAAACTTTCCGGCAGTTCATGAGGATGTCTTCCGAGCAACGACAAGGATGGCGTAAGCGGCTTCCCGTCCGCTGATATGGCGCTTCGACTGATTGCTTTCTCAGCTGCGCAAAGGGGTGGTCCATGAAAAATATAGTTTTGTTTTGCGATGGCACAGGCAACAGTTCGCGTTCGCGCGATAAGACCAATGTCTGGCGTATGTATCGGGCATTGAACCAGCACAAACCCAGCAAACAAGTTTGTACGTATGGTGACGGTGTCGGCACCAGCGAATTCAAACCGTTCAAAGTCTTGGGCGGCGCATTGGGATTCGGTCTGAAACGGGACGTGATCGAGCTCTATAAATACCTGTGCCAGAACTATGAAGATGGCGATCACATCTATCTGTTCGGGTTCAGCCGTGGCGGCTTTACCGTTCGCCTGTTGGCCGGGATCATCGCCGAGTACGGTGTTTATAAAGCATACGACGACTTCAACGATCTTGAGAAACAAGCCGGTCTGATGTTCAGGCGCTATCGGTTCGAATGCGGTGGGGCCAAAGGCGCGCCCAAAAGTGAACCAAAGCTCTTTCGGGGCGGCAGAGGTTTGCTGTTTCAGTTGTTGAAGCCGTTTTCCCAATTCGAAGATGTGGAGGTGTTACGTCCGGATGTCGAATTTGTAGGCGTCTGGGATACGGTCGATGCCTATGGCCTGCCCATCGACGAACTGACGCTGGCGTGGGACTTTTTCATTTATCCGCTGCGTTTTCCCGATCAGAACCTCAACCCGAAGATCAAAAAGGCATGTCATGCCGTTTCCGTGGATGATGAACGCCATACGTTCCATCCCGTGTTGTGGAATGAAGAGCACGAGAAAGACGACCGCATCGAACAGGTTTGGTTCTCCGGCGTGCATGCCGATGTCGGCGGTGGGTATCCCATGGGCGATCTGTCCCTGGTGTCCTTGGAATGGATGATTTCCAAGGTTGATCAAAGCCAGAATGGCGGCAAAGGGTTGCACTTCATTGACAGCGTGCGCGATGAACTGGCCGCGTCAAGCAACTGGCATGGCGTGCACCACGATTCCCGTGCGGGGCTTGCGGCTTATTACCGCTACAAACCCCGGGACATCGAGGCGCTTTGCAATGATCATGAAAAAGGGGTGTTCATCAAGATGCCGAAAATTCACCAGAGTGTGTTTCGGCGCATCAAACAAAAGGTCGTGCCCTATGCGCCGACCGCATTGCCGGCAACGTATCACGTGTATGGCGGCAAAGATGGCTTTGAGACCGACGCAGAAAAGACGGCTCGTAACGATGCCTTGGAATATGCCCGCGACACGATTTATTGGCGCCGTTGGGTTTATGTTGCGCTCGTCTTGACCACGCTCTACTTAGCCGTGTTTCCCTGGCTGCCGTATGGTGAAGCGCTGTCCGGCGGAACATGTGAAGGAAGCGCTTGCCTGTTAGCCCCGATCTTTGATGGGATGGCACGTTTTCTTCCCGATTTTCTGGGCCCTTGGCTGAACGCATTGAAACTCAACGCTGCGGCTCAATACGGGTTTATCGCTGCGTTTGTTCTTTTGGTGCTGTTGAAGGTTTGGTTGGCCAAGCGAACGCGGAAACAAACGCACAGTGCCTGGGCGACTTTAAAAGGCAAGGGAACACCTCCCCTATGGACGCCCACATGGGCGTCGAAGTTGCGTGCATGTTTCAAGCTCAGCACAAAAATATTTTATAAATGGGTTGTTTCGGCGCTGTTCTTGATTGCCGTTGGATGCGGAATGTATTGGGGGCTGGTTGCCTTGTATCAACATTTCGTGACGACGGTTTTAAACGCCTAAGCCTTTTGGCTTGACCTTCACGACTTTGGTTTGACCTTCACGCGGTTGGTGATCTGGGTCACCTTCTCGACACCTTTGACCACACGGATGGCTTTGTTCAATTCTTCTTGAGACAGTGCACGCCCGAACAGAAACACATGCCCGCCGACGGAACGCCAGCGGAAGTTGGTGGTGTTGACACCTTTGGCGTCCAGCAGAACGGCGTTGATCTTGGTTTCGATCACGGTGTCGTCGACGAAGTTTTCGACCGTGCCTTTTTGCTGTTTGACTGCGGGGATCACCAGGACTTCGTTGTAGACCTTTTTCACGCCTTCAACGCGGCGTGCGACTTCGCCGGCGCGTTCCTTTTCCTTAGGATCTTCGACCACGCCGGTCAGCATCACGTCTTGCTCATAAACGTCGTTGTTGAAAGCCACCATGCTGGCGCCGAGTTCGTCCGTAATCGCGGCGAAAATTTTGGCTTTGATTTCCGCGTCCTTGGCGATGTCGCCGGCGGAGCGGTCCTCGACTACGGCTTCGACAGCGCCTTTGACGTAAGAAAATGGATTGAGTTCGATGGCTAGGGCGGAAACGGTGGTGAGCGCCAGGGCGCTGGCGAGTGCGGTGGAAATGGCGATGGTGCGCATGGCGTTGGATCCAATCCTTAAAAACATGCCCGGCGCACCATTTTGGGCAACCGGGCCATGCCTTTCAACCGAAGAAAGCGTTACGCCAACTCTTTCTCTCTGTGCTTTTGGGGCAGTTTCCAGTCCGCACGCACGTAATGGCAGGTATAACCGGCCGGAAAGCGTTCCAGATAATCCTGGTGCTCCGGTTCTGCCTGCCAAAAATCGCCCACGGGGGAAACCTTGGTCACCACCGGTCCGGGCCAGATGCCGGAGGCATCGATTTCCGCGATCACCTGCAGGGCGGTTTCACGTTGCGCCTCTGACACATAGAAAATTTCGGAACGGTACGATGTGCCGATGTCGTTGCCCTGGCGATTAAGCGTGGTGGGATCGTGGATGCGGAAAAAGAATTCCAACAGTTCCCGATAGCTCAGCACCTCTGGGTCGAACCACACTTCGATGCCTTCCGCGTGGGTGCCGTGGTTGGGATATGTGGCGTTCGGCACGTCCCCGCCGGTATAGCCCACACGCGTTTTGACGACGCCCCGGTATTTGCGTATCAAATCCTGCATGCCCCAGAAACAACCTCCGGCCAACACTGCGCGTTCAGTCATGATGTTCGCTCCTTGAGCCGTTGTTCCATACATGTGATATGGGGATTGCGGACCGGGAAACAACATCTGCCGGAGTGGGGCGGTGGCGCTATTTCTCCAAGACCCGCGGCCAGTTGGCGTCACCCTTGGCAATATTGCCGGGGACATCCTGTTCCCACTGGCTTCGAACGTTTTTGGAATAATTCAGATACAGTTTGCCGTCGACGATATTCCAGGCTTCCGGGTCCGTTGAAGCCGTATAGCCTTGGGCGACCGCCCAGGCGCAATAGCCGCCGTATTGGGGTGCGTACTTTTCAGGGTCCGCCTGGAACGCATCCCGGTTGGTGCTGGAGGCGAACCGCCAGGTTGCCCCCTTCCATTTGAGGCTATAGCTGCCATTCCCTTTCACAGGCCGGCCATCCGTAAAATAGGCGACCGGATCGTATCCACTGACGGCCAAGCTGGAAAAGGTCGCCGTATAGATTTCGTCCTTGGCGGCGAGGGATGGAGTGGCCGTGAAGATTACCGTGCCGACGAGGGCGATCAGGATCACATGAAATCGATGCAACATACCAATTCCTTTGCAGGTTTGAAGGCGGGTCCTTATTTCAAGGGGGCAAGGACCGGTTTATGATGGGCTCTGTTATGCGTATTCGCGCCGTGTTTCGAAAAGGTTACACATGACGCATGCCGGTTGAGCCTTATGCATCGTGATGGGGATTTATGGATTTATCCGGATTTCATCCAACCCGCCGCCGCTTGATCCGCGCCCTGTTGTTGGGCGCGTGCATGTCCCCCGCCATGGCGGCAATTATCAAGGCCGGTTCGGCCGCCGCGAAGGAGCCGGTCACACAAGGGTTTCAGAAAGTCGTCGGCGATGTGCGCCTGAACGGTGCGCAGGCGCGTGTCGGCCAAGTGGTGCGCCCCGGCGATATCTGCACAACCGGGCCGGATAGTGAGTGCATCATCATCATCGGGGAACAGGTGTTTTTGTTGCGCGCCGCGTCCGAAATCGCATTCGACCTCGATCATTTTGAAGATGGGCGCGACGCCTCGTTTGGCGGGCGTCTTCGCATTGCTGCAGGGGCGGTGATGGCCGTATTCGGTGATTTGCGGGCCGAGACCACCGTGATCACGCCGCTGGCGACCGCCGGCATTCGCGGTACTGGCCTTTATGCGGAAATTTGGCCGGAGAAAAATTACGTCTGCCTCTGTTACGGCCAGGCTGTGTTGCACTCCAAACTGGACCCCGCCTTTGAAGAAGCACTCGACACCTTTCACCATGAATCGCCCCGGAATTTTTACGCCAAGCCGGAAGATCATGGCGGCCTGTTCGTCGAGCCGGAAAAGATGATCAACCACGAAGATGAAGAACTGATCATGCTGGAAGCCCTGGTTGGACGCATTCCATTGTTCGGTCCCGAACCGATCAAAATGCCGGATCAATGATTCTTGCCTTGGCAAAACCCCCCGCCGGATGGCGGGGGGTGCGTTTAGGGGTAAGAGAGGCTTGGTTTTAGACAAGATCGAAACGATCCGCGTTCATGATCTTCGTCCAGGCGGCGACGAAGTCGTGTACGAACTTCTCTTGGTTGTCGTCCTGGGCATAGACCTCCGCATACGAACGCAAAATGGAGTTCGACCCGAAGACCAAGTCGGCCCGTGTCGCCGTCCACTTGACGGCGCCGGTTTTGCGGTCCTGGATTTCATAGAGGTTTTTACCCACCGGTTTCCAGGTGTACGCCATGTCGGTCAGGTTGACGAAGAAATCGTTCGTCAACACGCCTTCGCGGTCGGTGAGCACGCCGTGTTTGGTTCCACCGTGGTTGGTCCCCAATACGCGCATGCCGCCGACCAGAACGGTCATTTCATGCGCGGTGAGCCCCAACAATTGAGTGCGATCCAGCAACAGTTCTTCCGCACTGACCGCATACTCTTCCTTGACCCAGTTGCGATAGCCGTCGTGGATGGGCTCCAGAACTTGGAACGATGCGGGGTCGGTCATCTTGTCCGTGACGTCGCCGCGTCCCGGCGAGAACGGCACATCGATGTCGAAGCCCGCGGCCTTGGCCGCGTTCTCAACCCCGACGTTGCCGGCCAGGACGATGACGTCGGCGACGCTTGCACCGGTGTCTGCGGCGATACTTTCCAGCACGCCCAGAACTTTGGCCAAGCGGTCGGGCTCGTTGCCTTCCCAGTCCTTTTGCGGAGCCAAGCGGATGCGCGCCCCATTGGCGCCGCCGCGCATGTCCGAACCGCGGAAGGTGCGCGCGCTGTCCCATGCGGTCGCGACCATTTCGTTGACGCTCAGGCCGCTGGACTGAATACGTACCTTGATGTCCGCGACGTCGATGTCACTGTTGCCCGCAGGCACCGGGTCTTGCCAGATCAAGTCTTCTTCGGGCACGTCCGGACCGATGTAGCGCGCCTTCGGGCCCATGTCGCGGTGTGTGAGCTTGAACCACGCGCGGGCGAAGGTTTCGGAGAAGTGGTCCGGGTCCTTATGGAACCGCTCCGAAATTGCGCGGTAAGCCGGGTCCTTGATCATCGCCATGTCGGCGTCGGTCATGACCAGGTTGCGCTTGATCGACGCGTCTTCCACATCGGCAGGAAGATCTTCGTCCTTGGGATCGACGGGTTGCCACTGCGACGCGCCCGCGGGGCTCTTCTTGACTTCCCAGTCGTATTTGAACAGCACGTCGAAGTAGCCGTTGTCCCATTGGGTCGGATGAGCCGTCCAGGCCCCTTCCAAGCCGCTGGTGACGCTATGCCGCCCCACGCCCGTGCCATTCTGATTGTGCCAGCCAAGGCCTTGCTCGGCAATATCCGCGCCTTCCGGCTCCGGGCCGACCAAGCTGGCATCGCCGTTGCCGTGCGCCTTTCCGACGGTGTGCCCGCCTGCGGTGAGGGCAACGGTTTCCTCGTCGTCCATGGCCATGCGTGCGAACGTCACGCGCACGTCATGGGCCGTCTTGAGCGGGTCGGGATTGCCGCCCACGCCTTCGGGGTTGACGTAGATGAGACCCATCTGAACGGCGGACAGGGGATTGGCCAGACTTTCGCGGTCGTCATCTTCGTGGCGGTCACTGCCCAGCCATTCCTTCTCGGCGCCCCAATAGATGTCCTTTTCGGGATGCCAGATGTCTTCGCGGCCGAATGCAAAGCCGTACGTCTTCAGTCCCATGGATTCATAGGCGATGGTGCCAGCCAGAATCATCAGATCGGCCCAGCTGACCTTGTTGCCGTATTTCTTCTTGATGGGCCACAGCAGGCGGCGCGCCTTGTCGAGGTTGGCGTTGTCCGGCCACGAATTGAGCGGTGCGAAGCGCTGATTGCCGGTGCCCGCGCCGCCGCGTCCATCGGCAATGCGATAGGTTCCGGCCACGTGCCAGGCCATGCGGATCATCAAACCGCCGTAGTGTCCCCAGTCGGCGGGCCACCAGTCCTGACTGTCGGTCATCAAGGCGTGGAGATCTTTCTTCAAGGCGTCGACGTCGAGCGTCTTGACCTCTTCGCGGTAGTCGAACGCTTCGCCCATGGGGTTCGTCTTGGTGTCGTGCTGGTGCAGGATGTCGAGGTCCAAGGTCTTGGGCCACCACTCCACGTTGGACGTGCTGACGGTGGTATTGCCGCCGTGCATCACCGGGCATTTTTTCACTTCATTCATAATCCTCACTCCCTTTCGAGAAAACCTTTTGAAACGTGTCGCATTCACCAGAGTTCATGCTGGGCTTAGGTAAAGGGTAGTGGGAAACGTTCTATTGGTATAATTGATAAAAATATTATGAGTAATCGATTTAACAAATGAGTGAGATTGGTTCTAAGCCATGTTCAGGCAAAGCAAAAGCCCCCGCCAATTGGCGGGGGCTTGCGTTTCAGGCTTTGAGAGAGACTTGAGTTAAACGACGCCGAGCATTTCCGCCACCAAGGGATGGCGCACCACGTCTTCGTCTTTCAAGCGCACCACGCCGATGTTGTCGAGCGCTTCGAGCTTTTGCGAAATATCCGCCAGCCCCGACATGCCGGGCAGCAGATCGGACTGGTCCGGGTCGCCGGTGACGACCATGGTGGAATGCCAACCCATGCGGGTCAGCAACATTTTGATCTGCGTGTAGGTGCAGTTCTGCGCTTCGTCGATGACCACGAAGGCGTTGTTGAGTGTGCGTCCGCGCATGAAGCCCACCGGCGCGATTTCGATCTCGCCGTTTTTCATCATGGTCTTCAAGTTGCGCCCGCCCATGCGGTCGGTGAGGCTATCGAACAAGGGGCGCAGGTACGGCGCGATCTTGTCTTCCATTTCACCTGGGAGATATCCCAAACTCTCGCCCGCTTCCACGGCGGGGCGGGTGAGCACGATGCGGCCCACCTGACCCTTTTCGAAGGCTTCCACGGCCTTGGCGATGGCCAGATAAGTCTTGCCGGTGCCCGCCGGGCCCAACGCCATCACCAGATTATGGCGGTTGATGGCGTCCATCAGTTGTTTTTGCCCTTCGGAACGGGGCGAGACGTTCTTCACATAGCGTTGGTCGCGGTTGTTGTCGTAATTCCCATAACGGTCCTCGTCATTCTGAAGGGGGTCCCAGTTTCCATGTCCGTCATCCGGATACAGGGCGTGAACGTCGGCAGTAGCTGCGGTCTGTCGGCGGCGGGATTTCTTACCCATGGTGGTCTCCGTTGGTTGGGGTTGGGCACAAACGACAAACGCCCCCGAAACGGGAGCGCTTAGAAAACGTGCGATGGTGAAAGTGAGAAGCGGCGGAATCGAGGGAGGCGGATGCGTCAGTGCGACATAACCAAAGAGCGCTTGCTGCACAGGGCGGGGGGCTCGTCTCGTGTCCCGGACCGTGTAGATGCTCGTGAAACTTTCGCATCGCTGTCGTCTTTCCTTGCGAATCGACCGATGCATGCATTCTAGCAAATCATAAGTTAAGGAAGTTTTTCATTTCCCGGATGCGGCTCTTTTTTCACGCAGTTCGCGCGCCGGGCTCAGGATCAAAAGCCCGGTGGCGAACGTCAACGCCGCGGCGCCCCAAGCGATGGCGGGAATTCCCACGCCCGCATCCAGCAGCCAGCCCATCAAGACGGGGGCCAGTGCCGTCGATAGAACCGCAATGGAGGATGTGAGGGAACGGATTTGTCCCAAGTGCCGCACGCCGAAGGTTTCCGCCCACGCCGCGCTGATCAGCACCGACCCCGCTCCGGTGGTGATCCCGCCCAAGGCCAAGTAGAGCGGCGCGGCCCAGGTCTGATCCAGGGTGGCGACGACGACCAGCGCGAGCGTCAAAGGCTGAACGAACAGACCCAGCACACTTCCGGGGCCGAAGCGGTCCACCACCCAGCCGGTGATCAGGCTGGCAGCCACGCTCATGGCCGCAAACGCCGGAAAGCTCGCCGCCAGCAAGGCCAGGGTCCAGCCTTTGGTTTCCGCGATGGCGAGTTGGTGGAAAAAAAGCCCGGTCATGACAAACGGCCCCATCAGGGAGGCGGGCACGATCATCTGAAACCGCCAATCCGTGAGCAGGCTGCGCTGGGTCAGGTCTTGGCCGGTCTCGTTCTCGCTCTCTTGCAGCTTTGTTTCCAAGGCCGCGTGGCGCACGCCGTGCCCTTTGAGCAACCAAAGCGTCAGCGGCAGATGCACGGCAATCGTGAACAGTGCAATGCCGCCCCAGGCTTCGCGCCAACTGAAACTCGCCAGGATTATCACCAGGGCGGCGGGGAAAGTGGCTTCGGCCATGGGATAGCCCAAACCCACCACGCTCATGGCGCGTCCGCGTGCGGCGTCGAAATACCGCGCCATGCTGACCATGGCGGTGTGGCGCAGCAGGCCTTGACCGAACAGGCGCAGACCGATGAACGCCAATCCGACCAACGCCCAACCGGGCGCTACGGCCAAGAGCGCGCTGGAAACGGCCAAGCCGGCCAACACCCCGCCCGCGTAAAGGCGCAAATCCACCCGGTCGATCAACCGTCCCGCCCACAAGATGATCCCGGCACTGATCAAAGTCGCGCCGCCGTAAAGGCTGCCGAATGCGCCGTGCGTAAGGGCGAATTCCGCACGAATTTGGTCGCCGAAAAGCGCGATGAAAAAGGTTTGGCCGAAGTTGCTCGCCAACGTGCAGGCCAAGCCGAAGCCGAGGAAGCGGGCGTTCTGGGCGAGGAACGTCAGCGTGTTCATGGAAAGGTTAGGGTCAGTCAGCTTTGTGGGCGCAATCGACGCACACCGGGGTGGCGGGGTCCATTTCCAGGCGTTTGGGCTGGATTTCTGCGCCGCAGGAGACGCAATAGCCGTATTCGTCTTCGTTCATGCGTTTCAACGCGGCATCGATGCGTTTCAGTTCGATCTCGCGCCGCCGGTCCGTTTCCACCTGCATGGCTTGGTTTTGCAGCGCATCCATGCGCGACAGGCGGCCGACGCTGGTTTGGTCCAGGGTCACCACGTCGCGCTCTTCCGCCGTGACTTCGGCGTCGTGCAGAAGTTCTTCGCGTTCTTGCAGTAAGCGGGTGCGCAAGGTCTGGGTGTCGAGCTTTGTCATGGCATTCGTCTGCGTTTGTTTTTCATATTTTACCAGCGCTTCCACGGAAGTCTCTCACTTTCTTGAAGTTTTCGTGCTGTGCTCAACCGCAAATTCCTGTGGAAACCGGCTTATTTTATCACCACATATTGATATGTGATGAGGTGGGTTTTCCACTGTGCGTAGGTAAGAAAGGGGCGAACCATGCTGATAAAGGCGATTTTGGACGAAAAAAGTCCGGAAATTATTACGGTCCGCGATACGGATCCAGTCCGTAAAGCGGCGGAAACATTCAAAACCGAAGGAATCGGCTTCGCCGTCGTCGACAACGCTCAAGGCGAGCACATCGGCACCGTTTCGGAGCGCGACATCGTTCAGGCGCTTGCCAAACACGATAACTTGGCCGATCTGCCGGTGGCGGAGATTATGACCACCAATGTGGTTGAAGTCTCGCCGGAAGATACGGACGAGTCGGTGCGTGAACTTATGACCGAACGCCGCACCCGCCATGTGCTGGTGAAAAATGGCGGAGATTTGATCGGGGTTGTTTCCATCGGCGATTTGATGAAGCACAGCCTGGACCAATGCCAGATCGATACCGGTCAGATGCGCGAGTATATCAGCGGCACGGGCTATCAGTGATCTCCGTAATTTAAGATTCGGGGCATCTAGCATTTCAAGCGTTCCTGCGTCATCCTGAGCGCGGTTTTTTCAATCGCGCGGGATGCACGTGATTTTTTTCCAAAACCTCCGTTTGGCCTTCACCATTGCCCGCCGCGATCTGCGCGGTGGTTGGCGGGGCCGTGCGCGCACGTTGGGCTTGCTGGTGGTAGGCATTTTCGTGGGCGTCGCCGCCGTGGCGCTGGTCGGCACGGGTGTCCAGAGCTTGCGCGACGCCGCGCACCGGGGGGCGTTGGAAACGGTCGGTGGGGATGTGTCGCTGCGCCTTTACCACCGCGCGCCCACGCCAGGGGAACGCGAAGCCATGGCCCGGGAAGGGCTGACCAGCCTCAGTGCCGAATTGCGGCCCATGGCCCGTACGGAGGGACGTGGGGGCGGCCACAGCCTGCTGGTGGAACTGAAGGGCGTGGACGATGCCTACCCGCTGTACGGTGGGGTTGCAGTGGAGCCAGAGGGGGCATTGCACCGACTTCTCGAAGGGTACGGGGCGGTGGCGGATGCCGCCTTGTTCGATGCCTTGGGCCTCAAGATCGGCGACCGCGTTGAAATCGGCCAAGCCTCGTACGAGTTGCGCGCCCGGTTGACCCACGAGCCGGACCGCGCCTTTCGCGCTTTCAGTCTGGGCCCACGGGTGATGGTTGCGCTGGACAGCCTGCCGGACACCGGATTGGTGCAACCGGGGGCGGAGGTCTATTTTTACACCCGCATCAAATTGCCGCCGGGCGCAGAGGGGGCGGCCGCACTCAAGCGCATCGAAGGGGCGTTTCCCGAGTCCGGTTGGCGCATGGTCAACGCGCAGAGCGGCGTGCCGGGGGTCGAGCGCAGCTTGCTGATGGCCCATGTGGTGCTGCTGTTTCTCGGGCTCGGCGTGTTGTTGATCGGCGGCGCGGGCATCATCGGCGCGGTGCGCGCGCACATCACCGCCAAGCTGGACATCATCGCCATCCTCAAAAGCATCGGTACGCCGCCGGTGGTGATCACTTGGGCGTTGGGCTTCGAGGTGCTCTTCGGGGCGGCCCTGGGAGCAAGCCTGGGTGCCGGTGTGGGCGCCTTCGCCCCGGTTCTTGCCACGCAGGTTTTAGCGGACCAATTGCCGTTCGATTTGTCGCCCTGGCCGGCATTCAAGCCGCTGGTGGGGGCATGGCTTTTTGGTGTGCTGGTGGCGTTGACGTTCGCCGCATGGCCCTTGGCTGCGCTTGGTTCCATCACCAGCCGGGACTTGCTGCGCGAACGCTTCGATCATCACCCCGGACGCATCGGTTGGCGCGGGGGGGTGGGCGCGGGCGTGGTCGCGCTGGGCATCGCCGCGGTGGTGTTTTGGGTTTCGCCCATGCCGGTGTTGACGCTGGTGTTCCTCGGCGGTGGCCTGGGGCTGGCGTTACTGTATTTGGGGCTGGGCAAGGTGTTCGCCCGGTTGGCGCAGATGGCCGCCCGCCGGGCGGGGCGGCGGCGTGTGGTGCTGCGCATGGCGCTGGGCAACCTGTATCGCCCGGGCGCACCCACCAGCGCGGTGGTGATGGCCTTGGGGCTGACCTTGACGATGCTGGTGGCCTTGGACGGGGTCGAGCGCGCCGCCCAACGCCATGTCGGTGCGACCTTGCCCGCCAGTGCGCCGGATTTGGTGTTGTTTTCCATCCCTGCGGATCGTGCCCAACAGCTCAGTCCAGACTTGGCCGCCCAAGACAGCGTGCAAAGCCTGCGCGTCATGCCGTTTCTGCATGCCCGGGTGCAGGCGATCCGGGGCGTACCGGTGCGGGACTTGAAAATTCCCGGCTCGCTCAACTGGGTGATCCGCGGCGACCGGGGCGTGTCCTTCAGTGCGGCCCAGCCGCCGGGGGGGGAGGTGATCGACGGAACCTGGTGGACCCCAGAGCAAGCCGCGCAGGCGTGGTTGTCCGTGGACAGTGGCGTCGCCGCGAAATTGGGATTGGCGCTGGGCGATGAACTGACCCTCAATGTGTCGGGCACGACCGTTACGGGGCGCATCGCCAACTTGCGTCGCATCGATTGGACGGGGCTGGATTTGGACTTCCCGATCCTCGCCACGCCCGGGACGCTTCAGTCCGTGCCGCACACGTACGCGGCGGCGCTCAAATCGAAACAGGGGCGGTTGGCGGACGTGCGCGCATATGTGCAAGGTCACTATCCTGATTTGCCCCTGATCGAAGTTACGGACGTGATCGATGCCCTGGCCGTTGCGCTCAACGCCATCGTGGAGGCCTTGCGCATCGCGGCGATGATGACCGGCCTCGCCGCGCTGGTGGTGCTGGCAGGCAGTGTGATGCAGGGGCTGTCGGAACGTTTGGACGAAGCCTTGTTGTTCAAGGTTCTGGGTGCGCGCCGTGCGCAATTGTTGGGACAGTTGGCGGTGGAATTCGCCATGCTGGGCGGGCTGGTGGCTCTGGTGGCCGTGCCGCTGGGCTTAAGCGTCGCGGGCGGCGTCGCTCATGCGGCGGGACTGAGCGGTTGGTCCTTGGATGTGGGCGGGGGCGTGCAGCTCGCGCTAGCGGCCATTTTGGCCACGGTGGCGGTGGGGGTCG
>JANQJR010000017.1 GCA_028281525.1 Magnetovibrio sp. | reverse complement strand
GGCTTGGTAGCCTGAGGCTTGCCGGTTTGGGGTTGGGGTTTGGCAAGCCGGGGCGCGGGAGCCGGGCCATGGGGTTGCTGTTGGGGGTGGTGATGATCGAGTTCGAACCTCCAAGCGTCGTCCCAGATTTTTTCGGCGCGCTCGGCGGATACGGTCGGAACGGGGGATGTTGCCGGCTTCATGGTTCAAGCGTCCTTTCTTCGCGGGCTGGCCTTGAAACACAAGACCGGGAAAAAAGGCCCCGCCCGGCCACCGAAGTGGCGCGGGTGGGAAGTTGGGGCTTGAGGGTCTTGGAAACCATAAAATTACCTATGTGTCTGACGGCCAGTTTGGCGTTTCGAGGGCTGGGCCCTTGAGGCCGCTCCGAATGCGTCTTCGATCGTTGTTGTTATGGTCGTCTTCGTTCGTGTTGTTCGGCGTTACTGCCAGTCGGGACTGCTATGACTGGAGCGCACGCGTTTTGCTTCGTACATGGCGCTGTCGGCTTTCATCAAAAGCTTCTCGCCGCAATCGTCGGGCCCGAAGCGTTGGAAGCCCAAGCTGGCGCGCACCGCGATGTGTTTGGCGTTCCAGGTCACGCACGAGGTGTTGAGAATATGTTTGAGCACTTCGGCGCGTTCCAATCCGTCTTCCCAAGCGGTGCGGGTCAGCAGCACGGCGAATTCGTCGCCGCCCAGGCGCGCCACCAGGTCATGGGGGCGGATGTTTTCTTGCAAAACGCGCACGACCTCGCACAACACATGATCGCCGGCGGCATGGCCGTAGGTGTCGTTGATGGGCTTGAAGCCGTCGAGGTCGACATAGACCAAAACGCCGGTTTCGCCGTAGCGGTTGGCGGCGGCGAGCACGCGCTTGAACTCCTGTTCGAAACCGCGGCGATTGTAGGCGCCGGTCAGTTCGTCGGTGCGCGCGACGCGTTCCATCTCTTCGATGCGCAAAGATTGGGTGAGAATTTTGCGCTCCGCGTTCATCGCCGCAGTCAAGGCGGTGTCAGTGGCGTCGACGCAACGTTGTACGATGTCGCCTTCTAGGGAGGTGACGCCGTTTTCCAGGCAATCACGCAGGAACGCCAAAGCTGAAAGCAACGTGTCGCTGGAAGCGTGGTCTTTGTCTTTGGCGAGGTCCCAAGCGTTCATCGGAAAGCTCAATAAGTTGCCCATTGTTCCAATCCTTCTCCCGGGCCGTTCTGGCCGAGCCGTTGGTTGATTTCCGACCCCGCATTTCTGGCGAGGTGTTGCATAAGAACAAAGGCAACCCGTGTGCCAGAATCGAAATCTATGAATTTCAAAGACTTGCTGGCGTTGGAGGGCGGCAAAAATTGCCCAGTTGGGCAAAAGTTGCCGGGGAGGCGGAATCGGATTCCGCCCCAAAAGGCGGGGTGATTTTGAGTGCGGATAGGGGGTTGTCATGATCTTGATGCATACTTTAGTATCGGCCCGCGCCGCGCGAGGGGGACGGGGACGGCAGCTAAAGGGCGACCAGGCAATTGACAATTAAAGGTAACGCGTTTGCCATTCCGGGGTTCGATATCCGCCGGATGGTTCGAACCACACCGGACGCGCTTGCGGATGCGGGCGTGATTCTTCCGCAAACCCTGCATTATGTCCGCTTCGCATTGGCGTTGGTGCGACCGGTGGGGGTCTTTGCGGCCACGTTCGGCGCGGTGGTGATGCTCGGCTATATTTTTGATTTGGAAGTTCTCTATCGGCCAATCATAGGTGGCCCGGCCACCAACCCTCTGACCGCTTTGTCGATTGTGATGCTGGGGTTGGGGCTGTCATTTTGCAGCATACGCTCCAAGACTCGGGTGCAACTGGTGTTCGCCTTGGTCGCGATGGTGTTGACGGCGGCCCGGCTTGTCGACGGTCATGTGTACGTCACGGGCTTAAGCGCACTGCTGACCCCCTTTCAAAGCGCCGTTGAGGCGCAATTGGCGGCGGGCAAGAGCAACGCCATGGGGCTGAATTCCGCATGGACGTTGTTCCTTGTGTCTCTATCGTTGCTTTTTAGGTCTTTGAACAGGCCCGCGATCTCTCAGGCCTTTGCTTTTGCCGCGCTGTCGCTGCCCATGATGGCGATCACCGGATATGCCTACGGGCTCGATAACTTTTACGGTCAGATGTCGATGATGACGGCCAGCTTGGGCGTTTTCTTGAGTGTCTCCAGTTTGGCGATGACCGCGCACCGCGGTGTCTTGCGCGCCTTGCTCAGTCCCTATATCGGGGGGCGGATCGCGCGGTTGCAGATCATTTTGGGCTACGTTGTTCCGTTCCTGTTGGGCTTCTTGCTGGTTCGCACGCTGGTGCACAGCGGCGGCGTTGATATGTTCGGCCTTTTCGTTGTGATGATCAGTTGGTTCATCATCATCCTGGTCGCTTACAGTGCGGTGGTGCAGGAACGGGTCGATCACCAGCGCCGGATCGCGGAACGCACCTTGATTACGGAGGCTTTGCAGGACCCGTTGACGAAACTGCCGAACCGGCGCCAGTTTCTGCAAAGCGCGGACCGCGAACTGCAGCGGTGCATGCGCAAGGAAATCGGTGACGACTTGTGGGTGCTGATGATCGATGTCGATCATTTCAAGAGCATCAACGATACCGCCGGTCATGCCACGGGCGACCGTGTTTTGGCGCAAGTCGGCACGGTGCTCGCGGACACGGTGCGCCGCATGGATTTGGTCGCGCGCGTTGGCGGCGAGGAATTTGCGGTGATGCTGCTGTGCAGTTCGTCCTACGGTGTGATCCGGGTTGCCGAAGACATCCGCCGCAATATCGAAGGCATGAGTGTCGAAGGCTGGACCGATGTTCAGGGTAAGCCGGTCACCGTTTCCATTGGCTGCGCATCCGCCACGGACCGGAGCGATTTGAAATCCTTGTTCGCCGCTGCGGACGAGGCGCTCTACAGGGCCAAGGAATCGGGACGCAATCGCGTTTCTTTCGGCCCGGCGCATGTGACCGGCCTCATGAGTTGAAGCTCTGGACCCTAGGGCCCAAACCCTAACCTGTCAGCAGCACATGCACATGCACACCGACGCACGAGGCCAAGGCGTGCAGGTCGTACCCGCCCTCCAACAAAGACACCACCCGGCCGTTGCAACAGCGGTTGGCGAGGCCCACCAATTCCATCGAGATCCAGGCATAGTCTGGGGCGAGCAGGCGCAGATGTGCGCACGGATCGCTGGAGTGCGCGTCGAACCCGGCGGAGATGATCAAGAGTTCGGGGCGGAACGCCTCCAGCTTGGGCAAGATCTTGTTCGTCCAGGCTGCGCGGAACTCATCCGATCCCGCGCCAGGGGCGAGGGTCGCATTGACGATGTTGCCATCAATGCCGGTTTCCATTTCCAGGCCGGTGTCGGGCCAGCAGGGATATTGATGGGACGAGGCGTAAAACAGGTGCGGGTCGTTTTCGCAAAACGCCTGGATGCCGTTGCCGTGGTGCACATCGAAATCGACGATGGCGACGCGGGTCAGGCCGTGCACGTGGCGCGCTTGGGCGGCCGCCAAGGCGGCGTTGTTGAACAGGCAAAAACCCATGGCCTGGTCGGGCTCGGCGTGGTGTCCCGGCGGACGGATAGCGCAAAAGACGTTGCGCGCCGATCCGTTCATCACGTCGTCGACGGCTTCGCAGGCTGCACCCGCGGCGTACAGAGCGGCCTCGACGCTGCCCGGTGAGACCACCGTGTCCGCGTCCAAATAAGCGATGCCGTCTTCGGGGACGGCGTCGTATATACGATCGATGTGGCCGGGTGTGTGCACCCGTTCCAATTGCTCTCGCGTGGCCTTGGGCGCAACCGCGCGGATCAGGCCGGAAAACTTTTCGTGTTCGAGGATCGTTTGAATGGCGCGATGACGCAACGGATGTTCGGGATGCTCATCGCCCGTGATATGATCGGCACAGGCCGGCGGCTGGTAAAGAATGGTCGCCATAAGGGTGGGGAGGTCCTGTTTCGTGGCGGTTCTCGCGTGAGCCGTGGGGCCCATGATAACACATCAATGCTGCAATGCAATATTATCGTAACGCCGTCTATGTATCTTAATATAAACGAAAAACGTTATCTGTTATAATCAGTATACTGCGACGCAAAATAAGCGCGCATCAAAAACACCAAGGCCTCCCCCTCTGCCGCTCGCCACGGCACAAAACATAGAGCGACGCCATGAGCACAAGAAACCTCAATTATCTGTTCAAGCCGGAGTCCGTCGCGGTCATCGGCGCATCGCCACGCGCGAAGTCCATCGGCAACCTGGTGATGAACAACCTTTTGCACGGTGGTTTTTCCGGCCCGATCATGCCGGTCAATTCCGGCCATGCGTCGGTATGCGGCGTTCTCGCCTATCAAGATATTGAAAGCCTGCCCATCGTGCCCGATTTGGCGGTGATCTGCACGCCACCCAAAACCGTGCCGCATATCATCGAACAGCTGTGTGCGCGGCGCGTGCGCGCCGCCGTGGTGGTGACGGCGGGACTGTCGAAGGTCGAGCATGAAAACGGCGTGAGCGTTGCGGACGCCATGCTCGCCACGGCCAATGCACACGGCATGCGTATCTTAGGCCACAACTGCCTCGGTTTGATGGTGCCGGGCATCGGTCTCAACGCCAGCTTCGCGCACACCGCCGCGCTGCCGGGCAAGATTGCCTTTGTGTCGCAATCGGGCGCGCTGTGCACGGCGGTGCTGGACTGGGCCAAGCCACGCGGCATCGGCTTTTCACACTTCATTTCCATGGGTGACATGGTGGAACTGGATTTCGGCGATGTGCTTGATTACTTAGGGTCCGATCCGGAAACTTCGGCCATTTTGCTCTACATCGAATCCATTCATCAAAACCGCACCTTCATGTCGGCGGCGCGCGCCGCCGCGCGCAACAAACCGGTGTTGGCGATCAAATCGGGACGGGTCGAAGAAGGTGCGCGCGCGGCCATGTCACACACCGGTGCGCTGATCAGCAATGATGCGGTTTACGACGCCGCCTTCGCACGGGCCGGGATGCTGCGCGTCTATGAGTTCGAAGAGTTGTTCGCCGCCGTCGAAACCTTGAGCCGTTCGCGTCGCCCCAAGGGGGAACGTTTGGCGATCCTCACCAACGGCGGCGGGCTCGGTGTGATGGCGGTGGACGATTTGATCGAACAGGGCGGCGTCTTGGCCGAACTGAAGCCGGAAACCGTCGAAGCGTTGGACGGCGTGTTGCCGGACGCTTGGTCGCGGGCCAATCCCATCGACATCATCGGGGATGCCGACGGCCAGAGATACACTGAGGCCATGAAGGTGCTTTTGGACGCCAAGGAAGTGGACGCTTTGCTGGTCATGCATTGCCCTGTGGCGGTGGTTCAACCGGTGGAAATCGCCGAGACCATCGTCGAGATCGCGGACGAAAAGCCGCGCGCCGCCATCACCACCTGTTTCGTCGGCGAAGAGCTGGCGGGGCCCGCGCGCGAACGTATGGCCCAAGCCAACATTCCGTGCTTCGACACGCCTTTGAACGCGGTGCAGGCCTTCATGCACACGGTCAACTACCGGCGCAACCAGGAAATCCTGATGGAGATGCCGCCGTCCATGCCCACCAATTTCCAGCCCGCGACGCCGACCGCGAAGCTGATCGTCGAAGGCGTGCTGGCCAACGGGCGTGAAACCATGAGCGAGCCGGAAGCCAAGGCGGTGCTGTCGGCCTATGGCATTCCCACGGTGGAAACCCATATTGCCAAGTCGCCCGTCGATGCCGCGCAAATGGCCGACACCATGGAGTACCCGGTGGTGTTGAAGATTTTATCGCCCGACATCACGCACAAATCCGACGTGGGCGGGGTGATGCTGGGGCTGAAAACCCGCGAAGCCGTGGAGTCCGCGGCCCATGCGATGTTGGAACGGGTCCGCGATGCCTATCCGCATGCCGACATCACCGGTTTTTCCGTGCAAAAGATGTCGCGCCGTCCCGAAGCCCAGGAGCTGATCATCGGCGTGACGTCGGATCCCATCTTCGGGCCTGTGATTTTGTTCGGACAAGGCGGCACCGCGGTGGAAGTCATCAGTGACCGTGCGGTGGCGCTGCCGCCCTTGAACATGGCGCTGGCGCGCGATTTGATCTCGCGCACCAAGGTCGCCAAATTGCTGGCGGGATACCGTGACCATGCCCCCGCCGATATCGATGCCATTTGCTTGGCGCTCAATCAGGTCGCGCAACTGATCATCGACGTTCCCGAAATCGCCGAGTTGGACATCAACCCGCTGTTTGCCGATGACCAAGGCGTGCTGGCGTTGGATGCGCGCATCAAGGTCACACCCGCGCCGTGCGTCACCAGCCAACGTTTGGCGATCCGGCCCTATCCGAAGAACCTGGAAAGCACCTACAAGATGAAGGAAGGCGGAACCTACGGCGGACGTAAGGTCGATATCCGCCCGATCCGCCCGGAGGACGAACCCAACCACCACATCTTCATTTCCAAGCTGACGCCCGAAGACATCCGCTTTCGCTTCTTCGGCTTGGTGCAAGAACTGCCGCACAGTCAGATGGCGCGCCTGACGCAGATCGACTACGACCGCGAAATGGCGTTCATCGCTACCACGCAAGACGACCATCACCAGCAAGAAACCCTGGGCGTGGTGCGTGTGTTCACCGATCCGGACAACGAAAACGCGGAATTTTCCATTGTCGTGCGCTCGGATCTCAAGGGCACGGGGTTGGGGCGTGAGCTGTTGATGAAAATGATCGCATACTGCACGTCGCGCGGCACCCAGACCATGGTCGGCCAGGTGCTCAGCGAAAACCGGCGCATGCTGAAATTCGTGGAAAACTTAGGGTTTAAAAACACCGGTCACGTGGAGCCCGGCATCGTCGAAGTGCGTTTGCCGTTGCAAGACATCCAGCAGGCTGCGGACTAATGTTTCTACGTTAATCCCACAGCCACGCCGCGCCACGCACGCCGGAGCTGTCGCCGTGTTGGTTCGGGAGCAGCTTGGTCGTTACGGTGTCTGAAAACACCCAATCGCCCCAAAGCTTGGGTACGTTCTCATACAGCCGGCCGATATTGGACAGCCCGCCGCCAAGCACAATCACATCCGGGTCGATGACGTTGATGACGGTGGCCAGCGCACGGGCTAGGCGTTGTTCGTAACGTGTCAGCGTGGCGTCGCACAGCGCATCGCCGTTTTGGGCGCGGGCGGCGATTTCATCGGCGTCTTGTTGTTCTCCCGCTTCGACATAATGGTCGTAGCGCATGCCGGGGCCCGACAGGAACGTTTCGATGCAGCCGGTCTTGCCGCAATAACATTTTGGTCCCGGACGTTCATCGTTGGTGGGCCAGGGGAGCGGATTGTGCCCCCATTCTCCGGCGATGGCGTTGGGACCAGTGAGAGGTTGTCCGCCCACCGCAATGCCGCCGCCGACCCCGGTGCCGATGATCACACCGAATACCACGTTTGCGCCTTGGGCGGCGCCGTCATGGGCTTCGGACACGGCGAAGCAGTTGGCGTCGTTGGCAAGGCGCACGTCGCGCCCGATGGCGGCTGCGATGTCGCGGTCCAGGGGGTGGCCGATCAAGCACACCGAATTGGCGTTTTTGATCAGTCCCGTTGCCGGGGAGGTGGCGCCGGGAATGGCGATGCCGACCGTAGGTGGACCGGCCGTTGGCGTGTCGCCATTCAGGGACCTCGCAGCTTTGTCCAGATCGCGCACCAAACCCGCCACGGCCTCAATGGTGTTTGTGTAATCGCCTTGGGGCGTTGGGATACGGGTGCGTGCGGCGATATCACCGTCCGTGCCGAGCAAGACGCCTTCGATCTTGGTGCCGCCGAGATCGATGCCGATGCGCATGGGACGTCCACAGCCGTTCAGTCGAACAGCTTGTCGAGGGTCTTTTCGTCGTTGAACAGCGCCGGGCGGAACATGCCGCGGATGAAGCGCGCGCCGGGTGCTGCCGGCGTGTCTTTGGCGGCACGCACCGGCAGTGGTTCCGGCACCGGTGTGACCGATAGGATGTCCGCGCCGGGAAAGAATTGGCGTGCCCTGACGGCCGCCGCCGCCGCGCCCGGCGCGGTGATCATTTCACGGGTGACTTCTTCGGAATCGCCGCCGCGCGACAAAGTAATCGTGAACCGCTTTTCATGCGATTTCACGCTCAGGTCTGCTTCACTGCCAAGTACTGGTCGTTCGAATGAGGTCTTCACGGTCTAGCCCCCCCAGGGTGCTTTTGGTCATGAATTTTGCGACTAAATACCGCGTTCGAGTTGCGATCCGCGCATAATTTACTGGAAAACCAGAACTCTGCGTCCCCGAATCAACGGCCCGTAAACCAGTTCTTAACTATAATAGATGGAGTGTAGTGTCAATGCAGAGACCACTTCATCTTGTACGACCTACAATATTTCGTAAGTCAAAACCAAGATGCGGAGGGTGCCGGAAGAACCGGCCTCAAGACACCATATCTTGTGCTTGCGGCGCCAGAATGGCTCAATAAGTTGACGAGCAAGCGTCCAAAGGGACAGGCAATCCGGCCCGAAAGGCGATGCCAAATCCCACCGAAAAAAGCGCTGTTCGTTCGAGGGAAATCAAGGGTTTGCTAACCCATAGGGGCTATAAAGGGAGCATAAGCCATGGCGGCTGCAGTCGATTCGGCGGCGCCACAGGCACCCCAAGCAGAACGCGAGGTGGACAGTGAGCGTTTGGATGCGTCCCAAGGACGGTCCGGGCACTTGCCGGTGTTCGGCGCTTTCGAAGACTTGGGGCTGACGGGGCGTGACGTGGCGATGATTTCCGAAGTGACGCCGCCGACTGTCAGTAAGTGGCGCTCCGGCAGCGCCCGTATTCCCGGCGAGCAGTTGGCGTTTTTGACTTTGGTTTTGGCGCATTTGTTGGATGAGATGCAAAACATGGTGGCATGGGAAGGCGGAATCGGGGCACAAGATGACGGGGAGGGCACGCGCCGCCTTGAAACCGCGCGGGCGCAGCTGGCGTATCAGGATGTGCTTAACCGCGAATTGCCCGCCACCGATGTGCGCCACGCCGCGCAACGGTTTCGCACATGGTGGGCATCCGGGGCGGCGAAAAAACTGCAAGAGAAACGCTTCCAACCGGTGGATAGCGCTGAAGTTCTGGAAACGTTGAAAAATTCGAAGGTGACGACGTCATGAGCGACAAGTACGGCATCACGCAAGATGGCATCGACGCCGCGATGCAAGTCAAGGAAAGCTACCGGTCCGGGGAGCCGATCTGCGTGCCGGGGGATCCGGCCCGTATTCTGTTGCCGGAACACCTGATCAACATCGATTTGGATTTGACCCAATTCGACGATCCGCTGCCGTTGGCTCTGATGGCGACGCGCGATCCGGAATCACCCATGGCGCTTGCCGCCGCCACCCGCCTGTCGCCCCAGGCGGAACACCAGAAGCTGGTCGCGGGCGTGTGCGGATTGGTCGGGGAAAAAACCCGCCACCCCTTGGTGAAACGCTCCATCGAATTGATCTGCGAAAACGACTTTTCGCCCAAGGCCATCGCCTTCGTGCGCACCCGTACGTCCCAGTTCATCGTCGAGACGCGCCGTCAGTACGCCGCCGCTCTGAAGGCGATTTTGCGCGCGTTGTTGGACGGTGACATGGTGCCCAGCGACTTCGTTACGCAGTTCATCGAATTGACCGAAGCGGGCAATCTGCAAAGCGATGTGCGCCAAAAGTTGGTGACCAGCCTGCTTTTGTCCGAAAACGTGCGTCCCGGCATCAAATTCTTGATGCTGGAACACTTCAATAGTTTCCCCACGCCGACGCGCCAGGGCATCATTCAGGCCGTCGCCCAAGCGCCCGAGAGCCGCCACATCGACGTGTTGAAGGAAGAACTGCGCTGGATCGTGTCCCACGAAAAGCAAAAGCGCCAGACCGAAAAGCTGGCTGCAAAACGCCACAGCCGCACCCCAGCCAAGGGCATCCACTAGGCCGTAAACCCATAATACCATGGCCATGCTATTTATGGGTTTTATGGCCTAAAGCACAATGAACCTAAAAACGGGTGGAGAAGGGAATTCTCCGCCCGTGTGATTTGGACGCCACTAGCGTGGCGCATAAAAAGGTTCAGATGGTGGAAACCTTGGGCTCGCCCTCGGTTGCCGAAAGCGACGCGTCTGATTCGCAATACAGGCTGTAAAGCGTTTCGATCACCGCGCTGGCTTCTTCACCATTGAGCGAATAATAGATGGTTTGCGCTTCACGCCGGGTCTGCACCAGGGAATCCCGGCGCAGACGCGCCAAGTGCTGGGAGAGGGCCGACTGGCTCAATCCAATAATCTCTTCCAAGTCGCTGACGCATTTTTCGCCGGGCACCAATTGGCACAGGATCATCAGGCGGTGCTGATTGCTCATAGCCTTCAACAAGGTGCTGGCGCGCAACGCGTTGGCTTGGATGGTTTTCAGTCGTTCGGTAACAACGTTCATGTTCTCCCCCGGATTTAAACCGTTCACAAACGGCCGCACCGACGGGTCGATCGGTGCTGGTTGTCCCCCCGTGTTTTGCCCCCTACCGCAGTCATGGATTGCCCGCGTCTGACACACGACTCCACTCTTTGACCGACGATTCCCGCAAGGGTTTATGTCTTTATCCTAATAAACTCATATACTAACGTTTGGGACCGCCGGGGACCAGCAAAAAACGTTCATATTGAAGGGGCTTTAGGTAGAGCCGTTCTTAAGTGGCGGGCTTGTTACGGATTTTTTTGAGCTTTAGGGACGGCGCAAACCCCCGTTCCATGACCTTGCCGAACAAGGTCAGCAACGGCGGAATGATAAACAGGGTGAGAATCGCCGAGAGGGCCAGGCCTCCCACCACCACGGAGCCGAGGCCGCGGTACAGTTCCGAACCGGCGCCTGGAAACACCACCAAGGGCAGCATGCCGAACACGGATGTCAGCGTCGACATGAAGATCGGGCGGACACGGTTCTTCGTTGCCGCGACGATGGAATCTTCCAGACTCATATCGTCGTGACGTCGGTGGTAGAGCGTCTGGTGCACCAATAAGATGGCGTTGTTGACCACAATGCCCACCAAAATGATGAACCCAAGCATGGTCAGCATGTCCAGGGATTGCATGGTGAACAGGTTCACTACCGCCAGCCCGATCATGCCGCCTGCCGTCGCCAGCGGCACGGACAGGATGATGATGAAGGGATAGAGAAAACTTTCGAACAGCACCGCCATCACCAAATAGACGATGGCGATGGCGAGCAGCAGATCGAAGGTCATGTGCGCCCAAGTCTCGGACAGTTTGTCCGCCGTACCCGCCAGACGGATGCGTACGCTGTCGGGAAGGTCGCCTTCGCGCAAGGGCGTGGCGACTTGTTCGTCGACTATGCGGATCGCGGTCTCCAAGGGCAGTTGCTTCGAAGGGCTGATCTGCAGGGTCACGGTGCGCTCACGTTCGATATGACGGATTTCCGTTGGTCCGGAGGTGACGATCACATCGCCTAGGGAACTGACCGGTACGATGGTGCCGGATTGGGTCACCACCGGCAGGTGATTGATGCCCTGGGTTTGGGTCACCTTGGCATCGGGGCCGGACAAGGTCAGGTCGATGCGTTTGCCGTCCACGGTGATTTCCGCGACGCGCAGACCGTCGTTGAACGCATCCACCGTTTGGCTGAAGTCGCGCGCGGTCACGCCGTTGTCGGCCAAACGCAATGGGTCGGGCACGATGCGCACTTCCGGCGCGCCCAGTTCCAAGCCCGGGCGGGGCCGCAGTTGATGGCCTTCCGAAGGCGGCAGGATTTCGTTGATCATGCCGGTGGCTTCCAAGGCCACGCCCAGGATTTCTTCCAGATCGGGGCCGGAGATATTCAACTCGATATTGCGCCCACCGCCGACGCCACGCCCGAACAGGGACGGCTGGCGGATGAAGCCGAAGGTCCCCGGTTCCTTGAACACCGGCTCTTGCAGCACCGGGATCAGTTCGGTGACGCGGTTGGGTTCGACGGCGCGCGAACCGACAATGGTGGAATCGTGCAGTGCGACAAAAAAGAAATTGTCGATTTTCGGCGGTTCGCCGGGTTGGGACTCCGGTCCGGTTTCCGATACCCACAAATGACGCGTGGCTTCTTCGACCTCGCGTGCGGTTTCGGTGGTGGTCGCGAGGTTGTAGCCCGGCGGCGGCAGGATGAAGCCGAACACCAAGTTGCGGTTGCCGGTGGGCAGGTATTCTTTTTCCGGCGCCATCCACCAGGTTACGCTGCCGCCCGCGACCAACAGCGTCAAGACCACGGCCAGGGCTTTACGTCGGTCGTGCGCGATGGCGTGGGTGAAGGCCAAAATCAGGCCGGTGAACTTGGCGGCCAAGAGATCGACGTGGTGGAGCAGACCGATCTGGGCGTGTTCGGGAACCGAGGTCAAAAGCCGGTTGCTCAGCGCTGGGATCACGGTCACGGCAACGAGAAGCGAGAGCACCACCGCCACCGAAATCGCCACTGCGATATCACGGAACAGTTGCCCCGCTTCCAACTGCATGATGAGGATCGGCGCGAACACCATCACCGTGGTCAGCGCCGAAACCAGCACCGCGCCCCACACCTGGGATGCGCCCTTGTAGGCCGCGTCACGCGCACTGAGCCCCTGCTGACGCAGGCGGAAGATGTTTTCCAGCACCACGATGGCGGCGTCCACCACCATGCCCACGGCAAACGCGATACCGGCCAGCGAAATCACGTTGATGGACCGCCCCATGGCCGCCATGGCGACGAACGCGCCGACCACGGACACCGGAATGGCGATGGAAATGATCAGCGTGGCGGGGCCGGAGCGCAGGAACAGCAGCAGCACCACGGCCGCCAGCGTGCCGCCGACCCAGATGTTTTGTTGCACCAGATCGATGGCGGAATTGATGTAGATGGTTTCGTCGTAGACCTGCTCCAAAATCAAGTTGTCGCGTTTCAGCGGACCTTCGTTCAGCTCTTTGACCGCCGCGCGTATGCCGTCCATGATCTCAATCACGTTGGCGCCGGTTTCCCGCTCCACGTTCATCGCCATGGACGGGATGCCATTGCGCCGGATCGACGCGGTCGGATCGCTGTAGGCGAAATCGACCGTTCCTAAGTCGGCGATGGTGACGCGCGATACACTGCCTGTCGCCGGGTCCTGGATAGAGCGTACCACCACCGCTTCGACCAGTTCGATTGTGGTGAGTTCTCCTTCGGTGCGCACCACGTAACGCCGCTTGCCTTCATCCACCTTGCCAGCCGTCGCGGATGAGTTCGCAGCACGCAGTGCACTCACCACTTCCGGAACGGTGAGGCCGAAATGCGCCAAACGCGACGGCTCCACGGTGACGCGCATTTCGCGCATGGTGCCGCCATAGATGTTCATGCCCGCCACGCCGGGCACGCGTTCCAGGCGGTCTTGGATCACGTCCTCGACGTAATCGCCGTAGGTGTATATATCGCGGGTATTGTCGGGTAGGCGTTGGAGTGTAAACCAAGCGATGGGGTTGTCTTCGCTGCCGCGTGTGGACAAGGTCGGTTTGTCCACTTCGGCCGGGTATCCGTCGATGCGATCTAAGCGGTTGGCGACCAGCAAAAGCGCCTTGTCCATGTCCTGGCCGATATTGAATTCCAAGGTCACCGAGGCGCGGCCCTGGCGCGAACGGCTGCGCATTTCGGATAAACCTTCCAAGCCGCGCAGGACCTCTTCTTGGCGGTTGACAATTTCGCGTTCGATCTCGGCAGGCGCGGCGCCCGCCCAACTGGTGTGGATGCTGAGCACCGGCTTGTTGATATCCGGAGTCAACTGAATGGGGATCAACTGCAGCGCCAGCAAGCCGAACATGACCACCATCAACACCGCCGAAACAACGGCGATGGGCCGGTCGATGGCGGTTTTGATCAGGTTCATCAGTATTGACCGTTCGGTTTGGTTTCAACTGTTTGGCCTGGGATCAAGCGTTCGTTGCCACGCACCACTACGGTGTCGCCGATACTTAAACCCGACATGACGACAAAGCGCGTGCCCACGGCTTCGCCCAAATCGACCGTGCGCATGTCGGCCTTGCCGTCCTCGACCACGAACACCATGCGTTGGCCGCTTTTGTTCAGCACCGCATCTTTATGCACCGTCACCACGTCCCGTGCGGGTCCGGCGGGGATTGACAACGTCACCGACTGGTTGGCGGCGGCGTTGGTGAGCGCCGCGCCGTTTTTCGGGGTGAAGCGCACTTTGCGCGTGCGGGTCAGCGGATTTTCACTGGGCACCACTGCGCGCACCTGGGCAGTTCGCGTTCCGCCGTCGCGTATGGTGAAGGTCACCGCCGTTCCGGGCGCGAGGCCTTGCGTGTGATTGGCCGGCACTTCGGCCTCGATCTCCATCTGGCTGTCGTCGACCAAGGTGACGACCGGTTGGCCGGTGTTGAGGTAGGTGCCGATTTCGGTGTGCACTTCGGCCACCACGCCGGGGTAGGGAGCGATAATTTCGGCGTTGGCGAGATCGATTTCGGACAAGTTCAGGTTTGCGCTTGCGCGCGCAGCGTCGCTTTCCGCCTTCGCCAGTTCCTGTACGGCGTCTTCATACCTGGCGGCGCTGAAGGCCGCGGACTGTTTGAGGTTGGCGAGACGTTGCAATTCACGCTCGCGCAGGCTGAGTTCCGCCTTGGCGGTTTCGAGTTCCGCGGCGCGCAACTCGCGGGCCCAGCCGAGCCGATTGGTGGACAGCTTCGCCATCATGTCGCCCGCTTGCACCCGGTCGCCGACGCGTACCCGCATGTCCGCCACCACGCCTTGGGACAGGACAGACACGACGCCGCTGCGTCGCGCCACCAGGCGGCCCACCACCGGCACGTTTTGACGGGCATGTTCGCGGATCACGTTGTCCACGCCGACGGTCGCCGCTTGGTCGCCTGCCTCTTCATCCTGGGCCTGGGCAGACGCGATCCAGGCGCTCGCCAAGCCGAAGCCCAGAACGCCCAACACGACCATTCGCGCGGTTTTTCCCACAGCCATGGGGAATGCTCCAATCGCCCTTAAAACCTGATTGAATTTGTAGGTCGTTGTGGAAATCGCGGTCAAGTTTTCTATTGTAACCATATGTATCCATATTCGTTTGATAAGACTATATATGTGGCGGAGGACACCCCGTGAGTACCCTTTTCTACGCGCATCCCAGTTCCCTGGATCACGACACCGGTCCCGGCCATCCGGAGCGGATCGAACGAATCCGCGCGGTCACGGAAGCTTTGTCCGTGCCGGATTTCGACGGTCTGGTCCGCCGCGAAGCACCCAGGGGTTCCATCTGGGACATCAAGCGGGTGCATGATGACGACTATGTGAGGTCCGTGTTCGACGCGGTGCCCACGGACGGATATGAGAGATTGGATGCGGACACGGTCGTTTCGCCGGGCTCGGGCGAAGCGGCGCTGTATGCTGTTGGCGGTGTGTGCGCGGCGGTGGATGCGGTGATCGCAGGTGAGGCGAAAAACGCCTTTTGCGCGTTGCGCCCGCCCGGCCACCATGCGGAACGCGACCGCGCCATGGGCTTTTGCCTGTTCAACAACGTCGCCATCGCTG
Source organism: Magnetovibrio sp. (assembly GCA_028281525.1). Taxonomy (GTDB): domain Bacteria; phylum Pseudomonadota; class Alphaproteobacteria; order Rhodospirillales; family Magnetovibrionaceae; genus Magnetovibrio. The sequence goes on along the minus strand of JANQJR010000017.1, from coordinate 66,234 downwards.
CGTTCCATGCCTTGGAAATCAATAGGATTGAGCGTGTTGCGGTGATGGATTTTGACGTGCACCACGGCAATGGCACCCAACAGGCCTTTTGGGATCATGAGAATTTGTTTTACGCCTCGACCCACCAGTCGCCATGTTATCCGGGCACGGGATCGGAGCGCGAACGGGGCAAATTCGGCAACATCGCCAACGCGCCGTTGCCGCCGGGCAGCAGTGGTGAGGACTTCCGTGATGCGTTTGGCTTTTTGCGCCCGGCGTTGAAGGATTTCGCCCCCGATTTGCTGTTGGTTTCGGCCGGCTTTGATGCCCATGGCGCCGATCCGTTGGCGGGATTGAACCTGACAGAGGCCGATTTCGCCTGGGTCACGGATGAATTGTTGGCGATTGCCGAGCATTCTGCCAAAGGGCGGCTGGTTTCGACCCTGGAGGGGGGCTACGACTTAAATGCCCTGGCGTGGTCCGCCGCTGTTCACGTCAAGGCGCTGATGGCGGCGTAAATCAGGCTCTTTAGGGGCTTGCGGGCGGCCCGCATCGGTCCTAGAGTCCGGCTAAATCACGAGGCGGGTACATGTCAGATAAGTCAGAAACCACACCTATTCCCAAGGATATAAAGAAACTCAGCTTCGAACAGGCTTTGGCGGAGCTTGAAGACATCGTGCGCGACCTGGAAGATGGGCGCGGTGAGTTGGAAGGCGCCATCAAGGCGTTTGAACGTGGAACGCTGCTGAAACGCCACTGCGAGACCAAACTCAAGGAAGCGGAAGCGCGGATCGAAAAAATCCTCCCCGGCGCAAACGGGGTGGAGCCGGCGGAGTTCGACTGACGTGGCACATTCCCCCGCTTATTCGTATGACGCCGGTGTGTTCCGCAAACGCCTGGAACAGGATGCGGAGTTCACCACCCGCGCCATGGAGACGCTGTTGCCCATCGACGAAGGGCCCGAAGGCCAGTTGATGGACGCGGTGCGTTACGCCGCGCTGCTGGGTGGCAAACGGGTGCGTCCGTACCTCACCTTGCATACGGCGGCGCTATTCAATGTCGATCCCAAGTGCGCGCTGCGGGTCGCGGCAGCGGTGGAAATGGTGCACTGTTATTCGTTGGTGCACGACGACCTGCCGGCCATGGACGATGACGATTTGCGCCGCGGCAAGCCGACGTGCCATGTCCAGTTCGACGAGGCCACTGCGATCTTGGCCGGCGATGCGTTGCTGACCCGCGCGTTCGAGGTGTTGAGCGAAGAAGGCACCCACCAAGACGCCATGGTGCGGGTCGCCCTGGTCAAGGAATTGGCCAAATCCGCCGGGGCGTTCGGCATGGTCGGCGGGCAGATGCTGGACCTCGTCGCCCACCAGCACGACCTGGATATGAGCGAGGTCGCACGCCTGCAACGCATGAAGACGGGCGGGCTGATCAATTACGCTTGCATGTCCGGAGGTATCCTGGGCAAGGCTTCGGACAGCGCCATGCACAAGTTGCACGGTTTCGCTCACGATTTGGGGCTCGCCTTTCAAATCGTCGATGATCTGCTGGACGCCACCGGCAATGAGGAAGAGCTCGGCAAGCGCACCAACAAGGACGCCGGGCAGGGTAAAGCGACCTTCGTGTCCTTGATGGGGATCGACCAAGCCCGCGACCAGGCCGCGCGTTTGCGCGATCAAGCCATTGATCAACTTAACGTTTTCGAAGAAAAAGCCGATCCGTTACGGGATATGGCGCATTTCGTGGTAAATCGCGTATCCTAAGAAGCTGCACATCGTGGAATGAACCGGGCGACTGCGTCTGGCCGAGGACTTTGCATTGTCGACGACCAATCTCACAGAAGGGCAAGGCACGCCGTTATTGGACCGGGTGGAAACGCCTGCGGACTTAAAAGCGCTGAGCTTGGATGAGCTCAAGCAGCTCAGCGACGAAGTGCGCGCGGACACCATCCGCAATGTTTCTTTCACCGGTGGGCATTTGGGTTCCAGCCTCGGCGTGGTGGAGCTGACCGTGGCGTTGCACCACGTGTTCAATGCACCAGAGGATCGGATTCTCTGGGATGTCGGGCATCAATGTTATCCGCATAAGATTTTGACCGGGCGGCGCGACCGCATGAAAACGTTGCGCCAAGGTGGTGGTCTGTCCGGCTTCACCAACCGCTCTGAAAGCGCATACGATCCGTTCGGCGCGGGGCACAGTTCGACCTCCATCTCCGCCGGGCTCGGCATGGCGGTGGCGCGCGATCTGGAAGGGGGCGCCAACAACGTGATTGCGGTGATCGGCGACGGCGCGATGAGCGCGGGCATGGTGTTCGAAGCGATGAACCACGCAGGTTCTCAACATTCGCGCATGATCATCATTCTGAACGACAACGACATGTCCATTGCCGCGCCGGTGGGCGCCATGAGCGCATACCTGTCGCGCCTTGCCACGTCGAAGACCTACCGGTCCGCGCGCGATTTCGCCAAGCAGTTGACCAAGAAGCTGCCGAAGATGTTGGAAGACACCGCGCGGCGCGCCGAAGAATACGCCCGCACGCTGGTCACCGGTGGCACCATGTTCGAGGAGATGGGCATTTATTACGTCGGTCCCCTGGACGGGCACAATCTGGAGCATCTGCTGCCGGTGTTGAAAAACATCCGTGACGACGAAGGCCAGGGGCCGGTGCTGTTGCACATCAAAACCGAAAAGGGCCACGGCTATACGCCTGCCGAGGAGGCGCGCGACAAGTACCACGGCGTGGGCCGTTTCGACCTGGTGACCGGCAAACTGGTCAAGGCGCAGTCCAATGCACCCAGCTACACCAAGGTCTTTTCCGAAGAGCTGGTGCGCCTCGGCGGGCAGGATGAAAAAATTTGCGCCATCACCGCCGCCATGCCCACGGGCACCGGATTGGATGCCTTCGTGGACGCTTATCCCGAGCGCGCCTTCGACGTCGGCATCGCCGAACAGCATGCGGTGACCTTCGCTGCGGGTCTCGCGGCGGAAGGCTATAAGCCGTTCTGCGCCATCTATTCCACCTTCATGCAGCGCGCCTACGACCAACTGATCCATGACGTGGCGTTGCAGAACTTGCCGGTGCGATTTGCGCTGGACCGCGCGGGCCTGGTCGGCGCGGACGGGGCGACGCATCACGGCGCGTTCGATCTGGCGTATCTGAACTGCGTGCCGAACCTGGTGGTCATGGCCCCCGCGGACGAAGCGGAACTCAAGCACATGACCGCCACCGCCGCCACCATCGATGATGGGCCTTCGGTGGTGCGCTATCCGCGCGGCGAAGGCGTCGGCGTGGAATTGCCGGAAGCGGGCGAAGTTCTGGACATTGGCCGTGGCCGTATTTTGCAGGAAGGGAGTGCTGTGGCGTTGCTCTCCATCGGTACGCGACTGGGTGCGATCCAAGAGGCGGCCGAACTGTTGGCGGCGCGGGGGCTCAGCACCACGGTGGCGGACGCGCGGTTCTTGAAACCGCTCGACGAAGCCATGGTCGCCAAGCTCGCTGCCGACCATGAGGTGTTGATTTCAGTCGAGGAGGGCAGTCAGGGCGGCTTCGGTGCGGCGGTGCTGCAATTCCTGAGCCGCGAAGGCCTGCTCGATGGGGGCTTGAAGGTGCGCACGTTGAACTTACCGGATGAATTCATCGAGCACGACAGCCAGTCCGCCCAACTGCAGCAAGCGGGCCTCACCGCCAAGCACATCGCCGCAAACGCTTTGGATGCCTTGGGCCTCGACAGCGCGGCGCTCACCGGCAAGGCTTAGGCGTATTTGTCCATGGCGAAGCTGGGGAAAGTCCGCCTCGACCAACTGTTAGTGGAGCGGGGGCTGGTGGAAAGCCGCACGCGCGCCCAGGCGCTGATTATGGCGGGCAACGTTTATTCCGACACCAAGCGCCTCGACAAAGCGGGCCAGCAGGTCAAACCCGACATCCCCATCGAACTCAAAGGCCAGGACCATCCATGGGTGTCGCGCGGTGGGCTGAAACTGGAAAAGGGCTTGAGCCATTTCGGGATCAGGACGAAAGGCAAGACCTGTATCGATGTCGGCGCCAGTACCGGCGGCTTCACCGATGTGCTGCTGGCAAACGGCGCGACCAAGGTCTACGCCGTGGATGTGGGCCAGGGGCAGCTTGCCTGGAAGTTGAGATCAGATGAACGCGTTCAAGTCATGGAAAAGACCAACGCGCGTTATTTGACGCCTGAAGACATTCCCGATCCCATCGATCTGGTGGTGTGCGACGCGTCGTTCATCGGGCTGCAAACGGTGCTGCCCGCCGCCCTAAACCTCGTCCAACCGGGCGGGCATGTGATCGCGCTGATCAAACCGCAATTCGAGGTCGGCAAAGGCCGTGTCGGCAAAGGCGGTGTGGTGCGCGAACCGGAGCTGCACAAAGAAGTCTGCGACAAGATCGAAACGTGGCTGAACGGGCTCGACGGCTGGTCCGTACTCGGCCTCACCGAAAGCCCCATCAAGGGCCCGGAAGGCAACGTTGAGTTTTTGATCTGTGGGGCGAAAAACTGACAAAAAAACTTGAGCCACCCTAGACGTCGAAGGCATGCGCGAGGGGGGTGCGCGAAACGTCCAGGGCGGCTCAATAGGTGGGCCTGTACTCAGGTATCGGGATCACGCGACCAAACTTAATCCTTGTCCGTTTCCAGGCCCGTCTCTTTCCAGGCGGTCAGGCCGCCCGTCATGTGGTGGGTTTCACGGATGCCCGCTTTCATCAGTTGCTTGGCGGCGGCGGCGGAGCGCTTGCCGACGGCGCACATCAAGATCACGCGGGTGTCCGGAATAAACGGAAACTTCTCGGCATCGAAGAAGCTGAGCGGCATCAGGAACGCGCCGGGAATGCGTTCGTTTTCGTACTCGCTGACTTCGCGCACATCCACCAGTACCGCTTGACCGGCATGAAGCTGTTCGTAGACGTCGCGAGGATCGTGTTCGACCAGCCGGGTTGCGTCTTCAATGCGCAGAACTTGTGAGGCCATGATCGGGTTTCCGTTCAAATCCGTATTCGGGTCGGTGTTGTCGTTGTTCAGGGTGGGCATTGGCGTGACCTCAAGGAGATGATCTCTATGGGGGCGACCAATTCGCCATCCGTTCATGTGTATTAAGATATAAATTCCACTTTAAAATGTCAATATATATAGATAGGCAAAAAAATAGTGTTAAATAATCTGCTTATTCCTTTTATAACAATAAATTAGATTGATTTTGAGGTGGTGTCACAGCCTGTTCGTACAAATTATTTTTGCGCCTGCGAAGGCTCAAAAGAAGGTTCTCGCACGGACTTTGTGTAAAATAGGCGGGAAAATCCAGGGGCTGGACCAGGGTCGGATCGTCTTAGGTGGACTCACTTTTGTGCTTCCACCTCATCCGATCGCACTCTAGGGGCTTTTAAGCGTGTCCTTGAGCTCCGCGATTTCGCCGCGCAAGGCGCTGATTTCGGCGCGTAGAAGCTCCGTATCTTCGTGCATGTGGGCTTCGATTTCCGTGGTTTCGGTCTGATGTTGGCTTTGCATGGCGTCCACGATCACGCCGATGAACAGATTGATGATGGCGAAGCTGGTGACCAGGATGAACGGCACGAAGAACATCCAGGCTTCGGGGTGGCGTTCCATCACCGGGCGCACGATGCCCATGGACCAGCTTTCCAGGGTCATCACTTGGAACAGGGTGTACATGGATGCGCCTAGGGTGCCGAACCACTCGGCGAAGGTTGCGCCGTAAAAATTGGTGCTGAGCACGGCGGCGACATAAAAGATCAGCCCAATCAGTCCGACGATGGACAGCATGCCGGGGATGGCGGAGATCAGCGCCTGAATGACTTTGCGCATTTGCGGCACCATCGACATCAGGCGCAGCGCGCGCAGAATTCTCAGCGAGCGCAGGACCGAGAGCGAGCCAGACGCCGGCGCCAAAGCGATGGCGACGATGACGAAGTCGAAGACGTTCCAACCATCTTTGAAAAAGCCGAGGCCGCGTCCGTAAAGCTTCAATGCGATTTCGACCACGAAGATGCTCAGCGCCAAGGTGTCCAGGGCGAGTAAGACCTTGCCGATTTCCGCCATGAGGACTGGGGACGTTTCCATGCCCAGCGTGATGGCGTTGATCACGATCACGGCGGTGATGAAATATTGGACCTTGGTGCTTTCCACCCAGTCCCGGACGCGCAGCCTGATTTCTGACATGGCGGTGCTCTTGTGTGTCTTGTGGGGTTGGGGTTAACCGTTCTGGGCGCGGTGGCGGAGCAGATGGTCCACGAGAACCAAAGCCATCATGGCTTCGCCCACCGGCACGGCGCGGATGCCGACACACGGATCGTGGCGGCCCTTGGTGACGATGTCGGTGTTCTTGATCTTGGTGGTCACGGTTTTGCGCGGCGTGAGGATCGAACTGGTGGGCTTGACTGCGAAGCGCGCGACGATGTCCTGGCCGGATGTGATGCCGCCGAGCGTGCCGCCCGCGTGGTTGGCCTGGAATTCGGGCTGGCCGTTTTGCCCTCGGCGGATTTCGTCGGCGTTCTCTTCCCCCGTCAAGCTGGCGGCGGCGAAGCCTTCGCCGATTTCCACACCTTTGACGGCGGGAATCGACATCATCGCCTTGGCGATGTCGGCATCGATCCGGTCAAAAACCGGCTCGCCCAGGCCCGCAGGCAAACCGGACGCCTGAACTTCCACCACCGCGCCGGCGGATGAGCCCTGCTTACGGATGTCGGCCAAGTAGGTTTCCCACATCTTCGCGGTTTTGGCGTCGGGGCAGAAGAACGGGTTTTTGCCGATCTGCGCCCACGACCAGTTGCGGTAATCGATATCGATGGGTCCGATCTGCACCAGTGCGCCGCGCACTTTGACGGACTTTCCAAGGATGGCGTGCAGGACTTTCAGCGCCACCGCGCCGCCCGCGACACGCACCGCGGTTTCGCGTGCGCTGGACCGTCCGCCGCCGCGATAATCGCGCACACCGTACTTGGCGAAATAGCTGTAGTCCGCGTGGCCGGGGCGAAACTTGTCCTTGATGTCGCCGTAGTCCTTGGAGCGCTGATCGGTGTTTTCAATCAACAGGCCGATGGGCGTGCCTGTGGTCTTGCCTTCAAACACGCCCGACAGAATCTTGACCTGATCGGCTTCCTGGCGCTGGGTGGTGAACTTTGATTGACCCGGCCGGCGTTTGTCGAGGAACGGCTGAATGTCGGCCTCAGATAGTTTGATGCCGGGCGGGCAACCGTCAATGACGCCGCCAATGGCGGGACCATGGGACTCGCCGAAGGTGGTGAGACGGAAAAGTTCGCCAAACGTGTTGCCGGCCATGCGCTTAAGTCCAATCAGACCGTGGAAATATCGGGCGCGTCGACGGCCTTCATGCCGACGGTGTTGTAGCCGCTGTCCACATAGTGGACTTCGCCGGTTACGCCACTGGACAGAGGCGATAGAAGATAAAGGCCCGCGCCGCCGACATCTTCCAACGTGGTGTTGCGCCTGAGTGGCGAGTTCAGCTCGTTCCATTTGAGGATATAGCGGAAATCGCCGATGCCGCTGGCGGCCAACGTTTTCATCGGTCCCGCCGACATGGCGTTGACGCGGACATTCTGACGGCCGAGATCTTCCGCCAAATAGCGCACACTGGCTTCCAGAGCGGCCTTGGCGACACCCATCACATTGTAGTGGGGAATGACTTTTTCCGCGCCATAGTAGCTCAGCGTAATCATCGACCCGCCTTCGTTCATCAACGGCGCGGCGCGCTGGCACACGGCGGTGAACGAGTAAACGGAAATGTCCATGGTCTGCTGGAAGTTCTCCCGCGAAGTGTCGATGTATTTGCCTTTGAGTTCTTCCTTATCGGAGTAGGCAATGGCATGAACCACAAAGTCGATTTTGCCCCAGCGGTCTTTGACGTCGGCGAAAACCTTATCGATGCTGGCCATGTCCGTGACATCGCATTCGATCAGAAAATTGGAATCGACTTCGGCAGCCAGCGGTTCGACACGTTTTTTCAACGCGTCGCCTTGGTATGTGAAGCCGATTTCGGCGCCGTGAGCGTGCAGGTGTTGCACGATGCCCCAGGCGATGGATCGGTTGTTGGCGACGCCCATCACGATGCCCTTTTTTCCAGCCATCAATTGGGTGGCGGCAGTCATTGTCTTGAGTATCCTTATCCCCTTGGTCTTGTTGCGCGCATCCTACACGAAACCCCCTGCGTATGAAAAGGGCGTGAAATGCGGGAATCGTAGCGAACTCTCCCCCTGGACGCGCACTTCGGTGTATGATGGCTGAAGTGATATAAATATTTGATAGCGTTGAGCAAATGAACGAAATGACGAAACCGTTGGAAACGGTTGCCGAAGACGGGTTTTCGCTGGCTGTCGAAGTCAAGGCTTTTGCGAAGTTGGTGCTCACTCGATTCGGGCGCGACCAATGCATGCGCATCGCCGCCGCGCTCAGCTATACGTCGCTTTTGGCGCTGGTGCCGCTCGGCGCGATCGCGTTTGCGATCTTGAGTGCATTTCCGGTGTTCGACAACATCCAGGACCAGATCAAGTCGCTGATTTTCGAAAATTTCCTGCCTGAATCCGTGGAAGGCGCGCAGGCCTATTTCGATCGATTCATCAGTGCTGCAGGGAGCATGACGGCGGTCGGCATCATCGGTTTGGCCGTGACCGCAATTTTGCTGCTGGCCACCATCGAAGGGGCGCTCAATTCGATCTTTCACGTCAAGGCCAAGCGCCCGTTCGTGCCGCGCTTGATGATGTTTTGGGCGGTGATCACGTTGGGGCCGCTGCTGTTGGGCGGCAGCTTGTCCTTGGGCACCTATCTCTACGCGTTGACCGAATGGGCGGGGGCGGACAACATTCCGGGGTTGGGCGGCGTTATGACGCGGTTGTTGCCCACGGTGCTCGCCATCTTTGCGTTCTCAGTGTTCTATGCCATTGTGCCGTACCGGCCGGTCAAGGTCATGCATGCGTTGATCGGCGGCATATCTGCGGGCGTGCTGTTTGGGCTTCTGCGTCAATTGTTCGCGCTCTACATCTCCGCCTTTCCGGCGTACCAGACCATTTACGGCGCATTGGCGACGGTGCCGATCTTCCTGATTTGGATGTATCTGAGCTGGGCGGTGGTGTTGATCGGCGCGGAAATCGCCGCCAGTCTGCCGCAATGGGGACGGGCGAAAATGGCCGCCACCTTCGAGGACATGACGCCCGCGCGTCAATTGGACGCGGCACTGGTCTCCATCGAAAGGCTATGGCGTAAGGGCCGGGACGAAGAGGTCGCCCATCCCACCCGCGATACACGGCGCGAACAAATCTTGTCCCAGGCGTTGGAGGTCTTGCGCGACGCGGGCTTCGTGGGGGTGAGCGACCAGGGCGATTGGCTGCTCAAACGCGATCCGGACGTGTTGACCATCGCCGATCTGGCCCATGGCCTGAGCCTTGCGCCCAATCCGGCCGACCTGCCCGCGGGCGGACCAAGCTGGCGTGCGCGATTGAAAGACAGCCTCAGCGGCGCGGAAGGCGGCGGCTACGGCAAGACGTTGCGCCAATTGTTCGAGGGGATGTAAAGTCCGCTAGGGGGCGGTGCTGTATAGCAATTCTGGCGATGTTCTTTTCGTAAATGCACCATTTTCTGACCCAAAGCCGCATGACATCGATCATCTTTTGAACGTTTGAATGACCGGCCTCTGGGGTGTTTGTCATAGCTGAAGTTGATCTGAGTCAAAGCGCTGATGTTGCTGATATTTTAGCGTACCGGCAGGTCGTTTTTTTGTTTATGTGGGGGCTTTACAAGGTGCAATTCCCTATATGTCTTGTGTTGATAAGATAGTATTATTGCATAATTTGTGTGTATTATGCGCGTGTGGGAATGCAAAACAATGGGCATACAAAACAAGGTGCTTTGGGAAGCATCGAATAACAAAAGTTGAGCTGGCTCGAAATCAGCTGACAGGGCAGAGAGAGTTTACGTATGGGGCGACCTACGGCGACACCTACGGGCCACGAGATCTTGTGGCCGGATACATCCATCATCGTTTCGAAAACCGACACCAAAGGCATCATCACGTACGCCAACCCGACGTTTCAAAAATTGGCGGGTTATACGGATGAAGAACTTGTGGGCCAACCTCACAACCTGATTCGTCACCCCTGGATGCCACGGTGTGCGTTCAAATTGGTGTGGGATACCATTCAAACCGGACACGAAGTCTTTGCTTATGTGGTCAATATGGCCCGTAACGGCGATCATTATTGGGTGTTTGCCCACGTTACGCCAACGTTTGGTCCGGACGGAACCATTACGGGCTACCATTCTAGCCGCCGTGTTCCGAAACGCGATGCCGTGGAATTGATGACGGGGCTTTACGCGTCGCTATGTGAAGAAGAAGCGAAATACGCAAGTGCCAAAGAAGGCATGGAAGCTTCGACCAAGATGCTTCTTGATATTCTTTCCAGCAAGGGGACATCCTATGACAAATTTATCCTCAGTCTCTAAGGCGCTGATCTCTTTCTGGATTGTGATGATCGTTGCCGCGATCGGGGCGGTTGTCGCGCTGTTCCAAAGTGATTGGCTCATTGTGGTTTTAGCTTTCATTGCGGCTGGCAGTTCCGTGGTCGGTGTGAACTGGCTGCACCGGGCCAACAAAAGCATCAATAAAGCCATCCATGCTTGCCAAGAGGCCGCCGATGGCCATTTGGACGCACGTATCAACGCCATACGCGGAAAAGGCAACGTGGCGCAAATGCTGCACCACATCAATGCCATGCTGGACTATTTTGAAGCCTTCGCCCGTGAAACCTGCGGCGCCATGCAGTATGTGGCGGATGGCAAATACTACCGCCCCATCTTTCTCACAGGTATGCCTGGTGATTTTCGTACGTATTGCGAGATCGCCAACAAAGGCATTGAGGCCTCAGACCAACGAGCTGCGAACATTGCCGAACGCTCCCAATCCATGGGGGAAAGTGTACGCGGTGTTGTTGGAAAAATGTCGGGTGAAGTGACGACCCTTGAAAGCTCTTCACGCGAATTGGCGTCCGTTGCGTCGCATATGAACGAACAGTCCGAAATCGTAGTGGAGGCCGCTAAGTCGGCGTCGGAAAACGTTGATGCCGTGACTTCGGCGACAGAAAACCTAAATCACTCCACCAACGATATCTTAGGTCAAATCAATGAGTCCGCCCAGGAAGCCCATAACGCGGTGGCTCAGGCAAAGGAAACCGGACAGGTGGTCGAACGTCTGCGCGACGCGGGCGATAGGATCGGAGAAGTGACAGAGCTCATCAGCAACATCGCCGATCAAACCAATCTATTGGCATTGAACGCCACGATTGAGGCGGCGCGCGCTGGCGACGCCGGCAAAGGATTCGCGGTGGTGGCGTCCGAGGTCAAGAACCTCGCGAATCAAACAGCCAAGGCCACCGAAGAGGTCATCCAATACATTAACGCCATTCAAGGCACGACCCAGGAAGCGGTGCAAGCGATCAATGGTATCGGTGAAAACATCACTCGGATTGATGACCGTATTGATTCAATTACCGGAGCAGTTTCATCTCAGACTCAGGCCACGGATGAAATCTTGGAGAGCTTGCGCAGTGCCGCGACACGGACGCAATCGGTATCGAGTAGCATTGAAGAAATTCGCCAAGACATTTCCGAAATGGAAGGGATGAGTTCGTCGGGTATGAATTCAGCCGGGCAACTGTCCGACGTGTCGGATCATTTGCGCCAACGTATGGATGAGTTCATTAACGAGGTCTCAAGCGCTCAATAACTCAGGGATCCAGGCTGAAGGACAGCTATTCCGCTGCGGTGCTTTTCAAGTTTTGCGTTTTCAATGTTTCTTGGCGCACCGAGTAAGGCTTTTTGCTGATCCACTTTTTCACGAACTTTTTCAAGTCGGAATCCTCTTCGTCCGGCAACACGATTTTCAGCGACACATAATGATCGCCACGCACCGCCTTGCCGGTAGTGTGGCCGGGCTTGTGAATGCCCTTGGCTTTGAGCCTGAGCTTGGTGCCGGAATTGGAGCCTTCGGGGACCGAAACCAGCACCGGTCCGTGGATGGTTTTGACCTCGATCCGTCCGCCCAAAAGCGCTTCGCCCAGGGTGACGGCCTCTTCGCTGTGGATGTCCAGACCGTCGGTGTGAAACGCGTCGTGATCTTGGATCAGAATTTCCACCATGGCGTCCCCGGCTTTCCCGCCGCCGATGCCGGTCATGCCCTGGCCCTTGAGGCGCAGCACCTGTGCGTTCTCGCAGCCTGCCGGGATGCGTACCTTGAGCGTCTTTCCGGTGGTCATGCGCACGGCCTTGTCCGCGCCCAACGCGGCATCCAGGAACGAAACCTTCAGCGTGTAATTGACGTCCGCGCCCTTGGCCTTGATGGATTGGCGCTTGCGTTCCGGTTTGGCCTTGGTTTTGGAAGAATGCGGTTTGGCCCGATCCTTGAAAAAACTGCCGAAAGGATGGGATTTTTCCGTACGCGGGCCGGTATTGCCGTGGCGTTTGTAGGTGTCGTAACCGTAAGCGGAGCCGCCGCCGAAACCGGCGCGCCCATTTCTCATCGCATTGCCGTGGGCATCGATTTCGCCATCGTCGAACTGGCGGCGTTTGGCGGGGTCGGACAGCAGATCGTATGCGCTGGCGATGTCCTTGAAACGCTCTTCCGCGCGTTTGTCGCCGGGGCGGCGGTCGGGGTGGTGTTCGCGCGCCAAGCGGCGATAGGCCTTTTTGATGTCGTCCGCGCTGGCCGTGCTTTTCACGCCCAGGGCGCGATACGGATCGTTTTGGGGGTAGGGCATGTCAGCTTGTGACCTCCGGTTGGTCGACCACGCGCCATTCGCCATTCTTGGCCTTGCAGGCGGTGCCGGCGGCGGTGCGGCTCTCGCCGTCCACCTGCACGGTGGTTTCAAACTGACGGCAATTCTCGCCGTTTTCGTTGGCATAGACTTCTTCGGCGGTGACGGTGCCGGAATGTCCGCTGTCGGGATTGGACCAAGTGGAAGTCTCGCCCGGTTTACCGTATTCCAGCGTGTCTTGGGTGGTGCGTGCGGAATAGATTTTGTCCGCTTCGTTCAGGCCCTTGGCGATGTCCTGGCCCCACATGGCCCCCAGCGTTGCGCCCAGCACGATGCCGAGTTTCTGACCGGTGCCCTTGCCGGTTTTGGAGCCCGCGATGCCGCCCAGCACACCGCCCATCGCCCCGCCCAGGGTTTCGGAGCGCTTATCGTCCCACGAACAGGCGGATGCGCCCAGCGCCAGGGCGCTTGCGCTGCAGAGAATGGTTGCTGTTGATTTTAAGGACTTTTTCGCCATCCCCATCGACACAAATCTCTCTTATCCGGTGGCCGTGCGGCGCGTCTTGTACTATGTAAGGAGCCAAGATGTGCATAACACGGCAATTTTGATTACAACGCACCCGTGGTAAACAACACCTTAACGCGCGCTGTGAATCACGGGAAAAAGAGCACCTGACGGGTCCACATGAGCACCATTCCCACCGACGCCAACCCGTTCGAGCTGTTTCAAGATTGGCTCGCTCACGCGGAAGAGAAAGAAATCAATGATCCCAATGCGATGGCGATCGCCACCGTGGGGGCGGACGGTATGCCCTCGGTGCGCATGGTGCTGCTTAAGGGTTTCGACGAGCGTGGTTTCGTATTTTACACCAACTTAGGATCGCAAAAGGCGCGGGAACTCACCGCCAATCCCAAGGCTGCGTTGTTGTTTCACTGGAAGAGCCTGCGCCGCCAGATCCGCATCGCCGGCCCGGTGACGCCGGTCACGGCTGAAGAAGCCGACGCTTACTACGCGAGCCGGCATCGAGATTCACGCATCGGCGCGTGGGCGTCAAAGCAGTCCCAGCCGCTGGACGGCATGTTCGAGCTGGAAGCGCGCGTCGCGAAATACGCCGCCAGGTTCGCAATCGGCGACATTCCCCGGCCGGATTTCTGGTCCGGATTTCGCGTCCAGGCGGAGCGGTTCGAGTTCTGGAGCGACCGCCCGTTTCGCCTGCACGAGCGGGTGGTCTACATCCAGGGCCGGGATGGGTGGGAGAAGGAGCGCCTCTATCCATGAGCCGGGATGCGACAAAAAATGCGGGCGCCCCCGATGAACCTAAGCAGATGGACCGTGATGGCGCCGCGCGCTTGATGCGGATCGCGACTTATGCCGCGGTGGGGGTGGCCTCGACCTTGATCGCGGTGAAGTTCGTCGCGTGGCTGATGACCGACAGCGTCAGTTTGCTGTCGACCTTGATCGACAGTTTGCTTGATGTCGCGGCGTCCACCGTCAACCTGCTGGCCGTGCGTCACGCTTTGGAACCGGCGGACAAAGAGCACCGTTTTGGTCATGGCAAGGCGGAAAGTTTGGCGGGACTGGCGCAAGCGGCGTTTATTTCCGGCTCGGCGGTGTTTTTGCTTTTGCAGGCGGGCGAGCGCCTCTACAACCCGGTGGCCATCGAAAACACCCATATCGGTTACGCGGTGATGGTGTTTTCCATCGTCGCGACCTTAGGGTTGGTGCTGTTTCAAAAGTACGTCGCCAAACGCACGCAGTCGCTGGCGATCTCTGCGGACAGCGCGCATTACACCATGGATGTGCTGGTCAACCTGTCGGTGATCCTGTCGCTGTTCCTGGCGAGCGAACTGGGTTGGGTGATCGCCGATCCGCTGTTCGCCATCGCCATCGCCTTTTACATTTTGCGCGGCGCCTATGAAATCGGGATCGAGGCCTATCAGGTGCTGATGGACCGCGAACTTCCCGACGAGGATCGTGCGAAAATCCGTGAGTTGGCCTTAAAGCACCCGTTGGTCATCTCCATGCACGATTTGCGTACCCGCCAGTCGGGGCCGGATGTGTTCATCCAGATGCATCTGGAAATGCGCGGCGAATTGAGCCTGTTGGAAGCCCACGATGTGGCCGAAGACGTTATGTATAAGGTCCAGGCAGCCTATCCGCGCGCCGAAGTGCTGATTCATCAAGACCCCATGGGGGTCGAGGAAGAGCGCCGCTTCGACGACTGAGTTTTATACATAATACTTTTGCACAATTGCATTGCAGGCCAAATCGCACAATACTGTATGTGCGCCGCAGGCTTGGAAGTCCGAAATGTACCAGATTGTTGCTCAGAATGGTCAAATCACCAGTGGTCAAATCACCGAACGCCGTTCGGGCCGGGACCGGCGTTCCGGCGAAGATCGCCGAAAAGCTTCCCCGAAATCCCTGAAAGTTCTGTCGACGTTGCAACGCCGGGTGAACGGTGAGCGCCGCCAGCAGGTGCGCCGCGCCGAAGACATCCTGCTTCAGGATTGAGATTTACGCGTTGAAAACAGCCCCGGTTTTGTCCGGGGCCGTTTTGCGTTACCAGATGTGCGCTGGATGGCGGCGGGTTGGCCTCGCAATAGAGGCCTGGTCGGCTGATGTATATTTGCAACACATTAAAATTGTTAGCGTCATCAACGGTATATAAGCGTTGACTCAAATGCAAATCACTCTTAATAGCGTCTCTTGTGCATTAAAAAACATTGCACCCACAGTGACCGGAACGTTTTGTTGCGCACGGACAAGGTGTTCTGACGTCAGGACGCGGGCTTTCGGTTTTGTGGGGGGATTAAGGAGAAATCATGAAAAAGATTCTGCTCGGTACCACGGCCATGATCGCCCTGGGCACCATGACCACCGAAACCCTCGCGGCCGACAAGATCGCTCTGAAACTCGGCGGTTTCCACCGTCAATACGTTGGTCTGACCGACGGCGACGAAGTGGCTTCCACCAGCAGTGACGCCGCGCGTGACAAGTCGATCTCGCAGTTTTCGAACACGGAAATCTACTTCACCGGTTCCACCACGCTGGACAACGGCATCACTGTTGCCGTGCGCACGGAACTGGAAGTTGATTCCGCCTCCACCGACAACACCGACCGCAACTACTTGACCGCCAGCTCCGACGCCATGGGCGTTTTGACCCTGGGTAGCGCGCCGCATTTCTATGACGACAACTTTGTGCGCGCGCCGATGGCCGGTGAATTCGACTGGGGTGACCTGACGCCGTGGGTCGGTAGCGCCACTTCCGGCACCACCTCCACCTCTGCGTTCTCGTTTTCCGCCGGTGAAATCGACAATGTAGGCGACGACTCCATCAAAGTGAAGTACGTGTCTCCGGAATTCAACGGCTTCACCATCGGCGGTTCTTACGGTTGGGGCGAAGGTGCTGGCGAAGCGCACAACGCGCGCCGCGTGACCGGCGACATGGACGAAGGCTACTCCTACGGCATCGCTTACAGCGGCGCATTCAGCGGTGCTGACATCTCCGCCGATGTGTCCCGCCTGGGCCTGCAGGGCGGCGCAACCGCTAGCTTTGAAGCGACTCACGTTGGCCTGAACGTCGGCATGTCCGGCTTCACCGTTGGCGGTGGCTACACCGACTTCAACGACACCAGCACCAGTTCCGACCTCGATGGCGAAGCTTGGGAACTGGGTGTCGGTTACGAAACTGGCCCGTACTCCCTGTCTGCGGCCTACATGACATCAAGCAACAAGGGCACCGCCGCCACGGCTGGTGACAACGAAGACGAAGCTTGGCAGATTGTCGCCACCTATGATTTGGGCGCCGGCGTTGCGTTGACCGCGACCTACTTCGACATCGAAGCCGATGCTGAAGGCACCGGCAACACCACCAAGCGTGATGGCAGCGGCCTGATCGCCGGTATCGAAGTTGGCTTCTAATTCGAACCCAGCTTAGATCGCCAGGTTTGATGGCGAGATCACGGAAAGGGCGGCTTCGGCCGCCCTTTCTTTGGTTATAAAAGGGTTGGCTCAGGTGAAGACAGCGCCTGGCCGCACGCCCATCAGCTTAAGAATAAAGGGAAGGGGGCAAAACCGCGTGAAGGTCGCTTGGAACAGCATAAAGCCGACAAACGGCGGGACGTACAACCAGAATTCCGCCTGGGTGGCAAAGTGAGCGCCGGCGCTGGCCATGATAAGCAAGCCGGCAACGGCTACGGTGATGCGATCAATGCTCATAACGATCTCCTTGGAAACGTGATCGAGTGCGGCCCAATTGCCGCGTCTGGGAACATTTGAGCACTGGAAAGAATGGCGGTCTGGAACTTTGGTTACACTCGGGAGAATGATTTTTTGGCCGTAAAAAAAGCCCCGGGTTCCGAAGAACGCCGGGGCGGATCGCTTGGTCGCGATGAAAACGTTTGGGCCAGAACCCTATGGCCGGGCTCAGTTGAAGGCTTGGCCGGGCTTGACGCCGAGTTTCTTCAAGATCATCGCCGCCGGGCAGAAGCCAGTGAACGCGGACTGGAACATGTTCAGGCCGACAAAAGCGGGGATGATCAGCCACAGGATTTCCTGGGTGACATAAAATGCGCCCAGGCCGATCCAGATAAACACGCCGGCCATGATGAAAATGATGCGATCGATGCTCATTGTGAACTCCTCGTTCTTCGGTTCGTTTCGGTTCACCGGAGGACGGACCGGTCCGGTACTGTAATCTCGTTTCCTGTGCACGTGGTGGTACCCGGTTGCGACACGTCCACGCGTTGGCCCGCATGCTGGAAAAGGTCTAAGAAGCAATCTATGCGTCTGGAGAATAGCTTGTTTGATCCATGTACGGGGTGTTAAGGCCTTGCTAATTTAGTAAAAACTAATATATAAATGCAAGCGTTAAGTTCGCGCCTGCGGTAAATCCGTGATATATCAACCGCTAAGCGCATTTTCAGTGATGGGGTTTGCATGCAAGTAATTCTGAAAACCGCCTTTTCCATCTCCACCGTGGCCGTGTTGACCGCGATGGCTTTGCCCGCAGGCGCCCAGGAGGCTGCCTTTACGGTCAGCGCCGGTGAAGTCGAAGACCGCAAATCCGTGTTCGCCACGGTGGAAAGCGTCGATGTGGTTTCGGCCCGTGCGCGCATCGGCGGTACGGTGACCGAGCTTCTGGTGGACGAAGGTTCGCCCGTTCAGGCCGGCCAAATGATCGCGCGCGTGGTGGACGAAAAGCTGGCTTTGCAAACCAAGTCGGTGGATGCGCGGATCGAATCCCTGACGTCTCAGCGCGATCTGGCGGAGACCACCCTGGCGCGGTCCGAAAAGCTGTTTTCCACCGGCGCGATCCCGAAATCGCGCTTGGACGAAGCCCGCTCCGCGTTGGAAGTTGCGGACCGTTCATTGGCCGCTGCTGAAGCCGAGCGCCAAGTGCTCGACCAGACCCGCGTGGAAGGCGACGTGCTGTCACCCGCGGCGGGACGCATCTTGACCGTCCAGGTGCGCAAAGGCTCCGTCGTTTTGCCGGGTGAGCCGATCGCGACGCTGGCCGCCGAAGCCTATATCCTGCGTTTGCAGCTCCCCGAGCGTCACGCCATGTTCATCAGCCAAGGCGACGAGGTGCAGGTCGCCGAACGCGGCCTGGGCGCGTTGACACCGGCCAGTGGCGCGAACCTGCGCAGCGGCATGATCCGCCAAGTCTATCCCGAGATTCGGGGGGGGCGCGTGTCGGCGGACGTGGAGGTCGCGGGCCTCGGCGATTTTTTCGTGGGCGAACGTATTCGCGTGTGGATCGGTACCGGCAAACGCCCGGCCATCGTGGTGCCGGAAACGTATCTCTATGCGCGTTACGGTTTGACTTTCGCCAAACTCAGCGATGGGCGCGAAGTGGTGGTGCAGCCGGGCCTGCCGCAAGACGGCGGGGTGGAGGTTCTGAGCGGCCTCGAAGCCGGCGACGTGCTGTCGCATCCATGAGCGGGGGTCTTAAGCGATGAACACGCCCACTCCCGCGCTCGGCATCTCCGGGCATCTCACCAAAGCGTTTTTGCGTTCTCCATTGACGCCGTTGCTGCTGCTGGCGTCGCTTGCCGTGGGCATCGTCGCGCTGATGGCGTTGCCGCGCGAGGAAGAGCCGCAAATCTCCGTGCCCTTGGTGGACATTCTGGTCGACGCCAATGGCCTTAAAGCGCCGGATGTGGTCGAGTTGGTCACCAAGCCGCTGGAAGACATCGTCAACGGCGTGAACAACGTCGAGCACGTCTATTCCCTGACGCAAGACGACCAGGTGATGGTCACCGCGCGTTTCGATGTGGGCACCGATGAAGATGTCGCCATCTTGCGCGTGCACGACGAAATCCGCGCCAACATCAACCACATTCCCATCGGCATTCCCGACCCGTTGATCATCGGGCGCGGCATCAACGATGTGCCGATCGTCACTGTCACGCTCGCCCCCACCGGCGATTTGGCCGGGCGCTGGAACGACAACGCGCTCTATAACGTCGCCGAGGAATTGATGCAC
This sequence comes from Magnetovibrio sp., assembly GCA_028281525.1. Lineage (GTDB taxonomy): Bacteria > Pseudomonadota > Alphaproteobacteria > Rhodospirillales > Magnetovibrionaceae > Magnetovibrio. Next base: position 46,978 of record JANQJR010000017.1, on the reverse strand, counting down.
GAACTGGTCAAGGTCGAAGATGTCGGCCTGACCTTCATCGTCGGCGGGCGGGCCGATCAAATCCGCGTCGAGCCGGACCCGGAACGTTTGTCGCTCTACGGCGTGACCCTGGGCCAACTGATCGCCAAGGTCGAGAGCGCCAACCGCTCGTTCAAGGTCGGACGCGTGCGCGAAGACGGCCAGGCCGTCACCGTGATGGCGGGCCAAACCCTGATGGGCATGCCCGACGTGGGACTGTTGATGATCACCGCGCGCGACGGCCGCCCGGTCTACGTCAAGGACGTCGCCAACGTGGTGGTCGGCGCGAAGCCGGAAGAACATCGCGTCTGGCACATGGACAAAGCTCAAGAAGGTGAGGCGTTTGACGCCAAGCCCGCCGTAACCCTCGCCATCGCCAAGCGCAAGGGCGCCAACGCGGTTCAAGTCGCCGAAGAAATCACCCAACGCCTGGATAAGGTCAAAGGTTCGTTGTTGCCCGCCGATGTGGAGGCGACGATCACGCGCAACTATGGCGAAACGGCGTTGGAGAAGTCCGATGAATTGCTGTTCCATCTTGCGCTGGCCACCGTTTCCATCGTGTTGCTGGTGGGTTGGTCCTTGGGGTGGCGCGAAGGCATCGTGGTCATGGTGGTGGTGCCGACGACCATCCTGCTGACCTTGTTCGCAGCGTGGATGATGGACTTCACCATCAACCGCGTGAGCCTGTTCGCGTTGATCTTCTCCATCGGTATTTTGGTCGACGACGCCATCGTGGTGGTGGAAAACATCGTGCGCCACTGGAGTATGAAAGACGGACGCTCACCGCTGCGCGCCACCATCGAAGCGGTGGCCGAGGTCGGCAACCCGACCATCATCGCGACCTTGACCATCGTCGCCGCGCTGCTGCCGATGATGTTCGTGAGCGGCTTGATGGGGCCCTACATGAGCCCTATTCCCGCCAATGCGTCGGCGGCGATGATCTTCTCGTTCTTCGTGGCGATGATCATCACGCCGTGGCTTTTGTGCAAGATCACATGCTGGAAGAAGAACCTGCCCGACGAGTCCATGGAAGACAGTAAGGCGGATTACTCGGAAGACTTAGGCCTACATGCCGATCATGGCCCCGGAACGCTCGATAAGCTTTACAAGCGCATCGCCACCAAACTTCTTAAGGGGCGCAAGAACTCGATCAAGCTTTTGGCCATCACCGGCGTCGCCACCGTGGCCTCCCTGGGCCTGTTCGCGACCAAGGACGTGACGGTCAAGCTGTTGCCGTTCGACAATAAATCCGAAATGCAGATCGTGGTGGATCTGCCCGAAGGTTCCTCCCTGGAAGCGACGGAACGCGTGATTCTGGACGTTGCGGCGCGCATCCAGGGTATCGAAGAAGTGACCTCCATGCAGGCCTATGTGGGCACCGCCATGCCGTTCAACTTCAACGGTCTTGTGCGTCACTACTATCTGCGCGCTGAGCCGTGGCAGGGCGAACTGCAGATCAACCTGAGCCCGAAGCATCAACGCGACCGTCAAAGCCACGATGTGGCCCTGGCCGTACGCGCGTTGCTGAGCGATTTGGAAACGCCGGAAGGCACGTCGGTCAAGGTCGTCGAAGTGCCGCCGGGCCCGCCCGTGATGGCGACCTTGATGGCGGAAATCTACGGCCCCGATCCGGAAACCCGCCGCGAGGCCGCGCGTAAGGTCAAGGATGCGTTCGGGCAAGTCGATTTTATCAAGGATATAGACGACAGCTTCGGTCAGCCGGAAACCCGCGTGCGTCTGGAAATCGATCAGGAGAACCTGGAGTTTCACGGCGTTCAGGAAAGCGACCTGTACGACACCATCCAGGCCCTGGTGGGTGGTAAAAGCGTTGGCTATTCCCAACGCGGCGAAGGCGTAAACCCCATCGAAATCGCCATCCGCATGCCCAAGGAAGGGTTGAGCATGTCGGAACGCATCTTGTCCACGCCGGTGCCCGCGCCGGGTCCGGCGGGTGACAGCGGGCGTGTGGTCGAACTGGGCGATGTGGTGCGCGTGCTGCACGAACAGGCTTCCTACCCGCTGTATCGCCGCGACGGCCATTTCGCCACGGTGGTGACGGGGGAATTGGCAGGTGCATTCGAAGCCCCCATCTACGGCATGTTTGCGGTCCAAGACGAACTGGACAAGATGGAGTGGGGAGCCCTGGGCCAGCCTGCCATCGGCTACCACGGCCAGCCCAAGGACGAAAGCGGTCTCACGCTTTTGTGGGACGGTGAATGGGAAGTGACCTACGTCACCTTCCGTGACATGGGCCTCGCGTTCATCTTCGCGCTTTTGGGCATTTACCTGTTGGTGGTGGGCCAGTTCGGCAGCTTCAAACTGCCGTTGGTGATTTTGACGCCGGTGCCGCTGACGTTCATCGGCATCATGTTCGGTCACTGGATCTTCAATGCGCCGTTTTCCGCCACCTCGATGATCGGCTTCATCGCGCTGGCGGGCATCATCGTGCGCAACTCAATCCTGTTGGTGGACTTCATCAAAAGCTACCAGAGCACCGGCCTGCCGCTGCGCGATGTGCTGATCGAAGCGGGCACCGTGCGCTTCAAGCCGATTTTCCTCACCGCCGTGGCGGCGATGATTGGTGCGGCGTTCATTTTGGCCGACCCGATTTTCCAGGGCCTCGCCATTTCCATGGTGTTCGGTCTGGCGAGTTCCACAGCGTTGACCTTGCTGGTAATCCCGGCCATCTATATCGTGTTGCGTGACGATGGTCGCGAAATGGAGACCCAAGAGACTTAACGTTCAGGCCTGAGCGGACCTCCAATCCCCCGATGAAGGCCTACGAGGCCGCCCGCGTGCTCCTACCGCGCGGGCGGTTTTGCAGTGCCTCCCTTCATTGTCCCCCTTTGTATTCTAATCCTCCTGGTTGATTGACGCGGGCACATGGACCCACCATCCTGAACGCATGATGGATGCTAGAACGTCCCTCTTTACCCCGGTGTTGATCGCGGGCAGCCTCATCTTGCTGATGGGGTTCGCCATCCGCGCGAGCTTCGGCGTGTTCCAAATCCCCATCGCCGAAGAGTTCGGCTGGCTGCGCTCCGAGTTCTCCATGGCCATCGCCATCCAGAATCTCTTCTGGGGGATCGGGCAACCGATCTTCGGCGCGCTGGCGGAAAAATTCGGTGACAAGAAGGCCATTGTGCTGGGCGCGGTGGTCTATGCGCTGGGCTTGGTGCTCAGTAGCTTCGCCGTCACGCCCATCGAGCACCACTTCTACGAAGTTCTGGTGGGCTTTGGCATTGCGGGCACGGGTTTCGGCGTGATCCTGGCGGTGGTCGGACGTGCGGCGTCCGATGAGCACCGCTCGCTCGCGCTCGGCATCGCCACGGCGGCGGGCTCTGCGGGACAGATCGTCGGCCCGCCCGCGGCGGATGCATTGCTGCAGGTGATGCCGTGGCAATCGGTGTTTCTGATCTTCGCCGCCGCCATCCTGGCGGTGCTGGTGGTGTTGCCGATGATGGGCAGGCAAGCCCCCCTGAGCCGTCAGGAGCTGGAGGAAAGCTTAGGCCGCGTTCTGGGCAAGGCGTTGCGCGATCCGACCTATTCCATGATTTTCCTGGGCTTCTTTTCGTGCGGCTTCCAACTGGCGTTCGTCACCGCGCACTTTCCCGCGTTCGTCACGGAAATGTGCGCAGCCATTCCCGACGGCAGCATCATCAAAAGCATCGGCATCAACACCACCTCGGCGTTGGGGGCGTTTTCCATCGCCATCATCGGCGCCGCCAACATCGTCGGCACCGTGGCGGCGGGATGGCTGGGCAAGTCCTATTCGAAGAAATACCTGTTGGCTCTGATTTACACCGGGCGCACGGTGGCGGCGGCGTGGTTCATCCTGGTGCCCATGACGCCCACCTCGGTGATTGTATTTTCCATCGTCATGGGCGCGCTGTGGCTGGCGACCGTGCCGCTCACATCCGGTCTGATCGCGCACATCTACGGTTTGCGCTACATGGGGACGCTCTACGGGATCGTCTTCTTTTCCCACCAGTTGGGCTCGTTTCTCGGCGTGTGGCTGGGGGGCGTCATGTATGACCTCTATGGATCGTACGAGGTCGTGTGGTGGGTTGGCGTCGGCGTCGGCGCGTTTTCCGCATTGGTGCATTTGCCGGTGCGCGAAGCGCCTTACGAAAAGCTGGCACCTGCTCAATAGGGCGGTTTCCTTTTCGCTTCGGTGGAGTATTCTGCCCCCATGATTTGCGAGGATCAGTCCGAACAGGTCGAATTCCTGTCCGATCCGGCAGTGTTCGCCGACGGCACGCGGGATGTCGCGCGTGCGACCACCCATGCGTCCGAACTATTCATTGGCGAAGAGCGGGTATTCAAGCTCAAACGCGCGGCCCAGTACCCGTTCCTCGACTATTCCGACAAGGACAAGCGTCTCAAGAACTGCGAGGCGGAGGTGGCGCTCAATCGCCGCACTGCGCCGGACCTCTATCTGGGCGTCAAGCCCATCACACGCGGTGATGACGGTAAGCTGCACTTGGGTGAGCCCGGCGAGGTGGTGGACTGGGTCATCGAAATGAAGCGTTTCGACGAGGACACCTTGTTCGACAAGTTGGCGGCGCGGGGCAAGCTCGACCGGAATTTGATGGAGCGTCTCGCCGACAAGATCGCAACCTTCCATGCCGCAGCGGAGGCACGCCAAGATGGTGGCGGGCGCACCGGTATCGCGCTCATTATCGAAAGCAACCACAAGGCTTTTCTGGAAAATGCACCGGGTTTTTTGGATATGGAGCGGGTGTCCGAGCTGACGGATCACTGCCTCGCTCTGGTCGCGGATTTGGCGGAACTGCTGGAGAGCCGGCGCATGCGCGGCTGCGTGCGCAGTTGCCATGGCGACATGCATCTGCGCAACATCTTCCTGGAGGATGGCGAACCGGTGCTGTTCGATTGCATCGAATTCAACGAGCAGTTCTCCACCATCGACGTGCTCTACGATCTGGCGTTTTTGTTGATGGACTTGGATTACAGGGGGCTTAAGACGCTCGCCACTGTGACCATGAACCGCTATATGGATATTACGGGCTCAAGCTGGGGACTTGCGACTTTGCCGCTGTTCTTGAGCGTGCGTGCGGGCATCCGCTCCTTCGTCGCGTGTGCGGCGGCGAAAAGCGTGGACGACGAAACCTTCAAGCAAGACCAAGCCGAACAGGCGCGCATCTATCTCGACATGGCGCTGAACTATCTCGATGCGCCGGAGCCGCGCTTGATCGCGGTGGGCGGTTTGTCCGGCAGCGGCAAGTCGCGCATGGCGCGCGACTTGGCCCAGCATATCGGCGCGGCGCCGGGCGCGCGGGTGGTGCGCAGCGATGTTTTGCGCAAGCGCATCGCGGGCAAGCATCCCTTGGATAAGCTGGGGCCTGAGTTCTACACCCCGGAAATGTCGGAACAAACCTACCAAGCGGTCTTTGACGAGGCGCGCGCGGTGCTCGCCACCGGGCACTCGGTGGTTGCGGACTGTGTTTTTTCCAAACCACACGAACGCGACGCCATCAAGGCCGTGGCCGAGGACATGGCTGTACCATTCGATGGTTTCTGGTTGAGTGCGTCGCCGGACATTATGGAGGCCCGCGTCACCAAGCGCGAAAAGAACGCGTCGGATGCCGACGCCCGTGTGGTGCGCATGCAGTTGGATTACGATTTGGGTCACATCGACTGGCACCAAATCGATTCCTCGGGCACGCGCCAGGAAACGGATGAGCAGGCGTTGAAGATTTTGGATATCTAAAGACACTGGGGCTCTAAGATCGCTTTATCTTTCCGTCTTTCGCGTTCATCATGAAGAGGTGGGAGACAAAGGAGGCGCGCGTGTCCATTCGGTCCATTCTCGTTCCCCTGGATGGGGCCAGCGACAATCAAGTCATCTTGGAAAACGCCTTGGAATTGGCGCGTACGTTCGACGCCCATGTGGACGTGCTTCACGTGCGCGCAGATCCACGCGATGCGGTGCCGATGTTGGGTGAGGGGCTGTCCGGCGATATGGTCGAGGAGTTGGTGGAGAGCGCCGACCGGGAAACGGCCACCAGGGCCCAGGAACTTCGCGCATTGTTTAACGACATCTGTGAGCGCCGGGGCGTGCCCCTCGTCACGGAGCCAGGTGGAGGCGAAGATGCCGTCACCGCCACGTGGCGCGAACAGATCGGGCGCGAAGACGATGTGGTTTCCTGGCGTGGCCGTTTGGCCGATTTGGTGATCAGCGCCCGGCCCAGCGAAGAGGCTTCGCCCATGCGGTCATTGACGATGCATGCCACCCTGTTCGATTGCGGACGGCCCGTGTTGGCGCTGCCTGCCGATCCTGAAGCAAGTGAACTTGGGCGCGTCGTTGCGATTGCGTGGAACGGCACCGCCCAAGCCGCCCGCGCCGTGCACGCGGCGATGCCACTGATTACGCGGGCTTACGAAGTGAACATCTTGACCTGTGAAGCGGAACGCACAGATCCCACCGCGGCGGATGAGTTGGCCGAGTATCTGGGCTGGTGGGGGGTGACGCCCAAGGTCGTATGCTTTCCGCCGGGCTCCGGTGGGGCGGGGCAGGCGATCTTGGACCACGCCATCGAGGCCAAAGCCGACCTGTTGGTTTGTGGAGCGTATTCCCACTCCCGCCTGATGCAGACCGTGATGGGCGGTGTGACCAGCGCCCTCATGAACGGCTCACCCTTGCCGGTGCTGTTCAGCCACTAAGTGACCTTATATGCCCGAGCGTCTTTGCGAGGAACGCAGTGACAAAGCAATCCAGTTTCACGATTAAAGGCGATTTTCTGGATTGCTTCGCGCTTGGCGGCGCTCGCAATGACAGAGGATAGAGGATTTGTTTTCTTGAGCCTCAGCTTCCCCGCCATTGCCGGGCGAAGTAACCGCGGAAGAACATCACCGCACTTTGCCCGCCGGCTTCGGCGTCGAACACCTTCCAGCCGCCGCGCGCCTTGTAGAAGCGGAAATTGACCTTCAGCGGCTCGCCTTGCCAGCGGTCCAGGCGTACCGGCACCACCAATTCACCCTTGCTGGTGCCGCGCCGCGTCTTGCCAACGCTAAAGCGGGTGGAGCGGAAGTCGCCCATCACCTCGATCAGCTTGGTGGTGAAGGTGCGGCGCAATTGCGCTTCGGCACGCGCGCGTTGCTGCGGGCTCATGCGGTTCGCCAAGCGGCCGAGCGAGAGGTCGGTCATGGTCTTGAAATCCACGTCCGGGGCGATTTGGGTTTCGATGTAGTTCAGCGCCCGTTCCTGGTTGACGGATTGCCCCTGCATACCCGCCAGAAATTCACGCAGACCGTTCAACTGCTTGGACACCTTTGCCGCCGGGTCCGCGCCGTCCGCGGCAGGGCGGTCCGGTGCGTAGCGCGGTGGGGCCTGATGTTGGGGGGAGGGTGCATAACGCGGGTTCGTACGTGGCGCGTATTGCGGCTGTTGATTGGGAATGTAGCCTTGCCCATACTGGCTGTAGGGTGAGGAGCCATACCCCTGGGCGAGCGCACCGGATGCGGCGAAAACAAACACGGCGGACAGTGCGGCGAGAATGCGTAATGCCATAGGAACCCCCTTTTTGTCTCATGGCGAAGCGTGAACACCATAAAGACACATTCCAAGAGGCAGCGATACCGAAAATCGCACCCGTTTGAGTGCGCTATAAAGGCATTACAATAGCACCGGTCGCGCGTCGGCGTTTTCTGCATTCATCCCAGATTTGTAAGGGCGCAGCAGGGACTCCACGTCCTGGAAATCGAGGTCGGGATCGATCCACTTGGTTTCGTCTTCGCGAGCAAAAATCACCGGCATGCGATCGTGTATGGCGCGAATCTCGTCTGTGGGTGTGCAGGTGACGATGGTCACCGTGTCTCCGTCCGCGCCGATCAGGCCCGCCATGGCGAACAGCTCTTGATCTTTGGTCTGGATGCGCATTTTCTGCTTCGCGCCGCCTTCTGGGTGTTGCCATTCGAAATATGCGTTGGCGGGCACCAGGCAGCGCCGGTTCAAAAGCGGGCGGAAGATGGCCTTCGTGTCCAACGTTTCCGCACGGGCATTGATCAGGGGCTTGGACGTCCAGTCCACGTGCAGCCCCCAGCCCAGCAGGCGGCCCCGCGCGTGTCCCGCCTCCGCGTCGATGGTCAAAATGCGTGCGCCGGGGCGCATTTCGGTGCCCCCCTTCAAGTCAGGAGGGGAAGGCGGCGATAATTTCAGGCCGAAGCGCTTCTTGACCTTCTGCATCGCCTTGTCGACTTCGAACCGTCCGCACATCGCCCGTTTTCACATCCTATTGGCTCACACCCCACGGGCTCACAACCCACTGGAAAGCTTCAGCCCGATGGCCTAACGTCTCAACCATGAGCGAAGAAAGCAAGACCGTCATCATCACTGGCGCATCCAGAGGTATCGGGCATGCCACGGCGCTGCTGTTCCTGGAGCGGGGCTGGCGCATCATCACCTGTGCGCGTGGTGATGCACCGCCGGAGGTGGCCCAGAATGAAAACTGGCTCGCCCACATCCCGACGGACTTGGCCGACGCCGACAGCGTTCAGGCCTTCATCAAGGCGGCTGGGGAGTATCTGGAGGGAAAACCGCTCAACGCTCTGGTCAACAACGCCGGGCTTTCGCCCAAAACCCCGTTTAAGGAGCGACTGGGCTGCTTGAACGGCGATCTGGAAGCGTGGCGCGAGGTGTTCGAAATCAATTTCTTCGCCGCCCTGCGCCTGTCACGCGGCTTCGCATCGCAACTGCACAACGGCCGCGGCGCCATCGTCAACATCACCTCCATCGCCGGGCATTACATCCACCCCTTTGCGGGATCGGCGTATTCCATCTCCAAAGCCGCGTTGTCGGCGCTGACCCGCGAAATGGCGGGAGAATTCGCCGCATTGGACGTGCGCGTCAACGCGGTCGCGCCCGGCGAGATCGAAACCTCCATGATCCAGCCGGAATACGAAACCCTGATCCCGCGTATCCCGCTGGACCGCATGGGCGCGCCCCGGGACGTCGCCAGCACGGTCTATTATCTGTGCAGCGAGGACAGCACCTACGTCACCGGTACCGAAATCTGGGTCACCGGCGGCCAACACATGTACTGAACGGGTGCCGGACCAGCCTTCTCGCCATCACAACTTCTTCACGAATTTCACGCTTGTCTCAAAACATTTAGTATTTCACAATGCGTAAACGTGAAATGGGGCGGGGACATCGGGTGGATTTATTCACCAACAGGCCTTTCGTTGCGGCGCTGCTCACCGGCGTGGGGTACTACCTGGCAGGGCTCTTCGCCGTGAACTTCACCATCATGGCGCAAGGCATCGCGATCATGTGGCCGCCCAACGCCATGTTGTTGGCGGCGTTCTTGTTGGCGCCCCGTAAATACTGGTGGATGTTCGCTGTTGCGGGCGCGGTGGCGGAATTCGCCGCCGACATCGGCAGCTTTCCAGTGTGGCAGATCGTCGGATTCGCGGTGGTGAACATCTGTGAAACTTTGTTTGCGGCCTACGTCATTGGGCGCATCACGGGCACACACCCGATGGAGCTGACGCTCAAAAACTTGAGCATCATGGTCGGTGTGATTTTGGTCGTGGCCACGCCTTTGGCCGCGCTGGGCGGTGCGAAAATTTATGCCCTGGGTGATCCATCCATTCATTACTGGCAGTTTTGGCGGTTGTGGTGGTTCGGCGACGCCACGGGCTTGATCGTCACCTTGCCGGTGGTGCTGAGCGTGGCGGGCAAATCGCCCATTCAATCGCTGCGGCTTCGCATGTCGACGGTGGAGGCCGTGGGATTGGGCGGGGCATTCCTTGTCGTCTGGGCGTTGTTGTTTACGCCACTGCACCAAAGCATGCCGTGGGCGGCCAGCCCGGTGTTGTTGATGCTGTCTGTGGTGTGGATCGCCATGCGCACCACGCCCATCATCACCACCAGCGCGGCGCTTTGCCTGTCGTTGTCCGCGACCCTGGCGACGACGGCCGGCGTCGGGCCTTTTACCACCGGCATCAACGAGGCTGCCAACGTGCTGGCCATCCAGGAATTCCTGGTTGCCACCTCGATTCTGGCCTTGTTCCTGAGCTACGCCATCAGCGAAGTCAAACGCATGAACCGGGAGCTGGAAGCGCGCAACGTCGATTTGGAAGCCGTTGTGGCGGAACGCACGTCGGAGCTGACGGCGTTGAATGCGGATTTGCGCACCAACCTACAGCAGTTGGAAGAACAGCTTCGTGCCGCGGAACACAAACGCCGCGCGTTGATCCAGGAAATGTCCGAAAAGGCCCTCCAGCGTGCGGACATGGTCCAGTTGAACTCCCAGCTTCTGCACAAACTGAAATCCAACAGCGAAGAAATGGACGTACTGCGCAACCAAATTCAGTACTTCACGGAAATGCTCTCCCAAGGCGCGCGTGACCACGGCGGGTAACCGGCTCATGCGCACCAGACCTCTTTATCATAACCGGGCCTTGACATTGAGAATTCAAGCAGAAATATACTTTTGTATGAGGACTTATTGTAGCACAATGGGTCCGGGGCTAAGGTACGTGAAGACTGGGAATATTAATGGACGATCATCGCGACAAGGGGGTCGCCGATCCAACTCATATCGTTTGCATGGGGGCATCCGCGGGAGGATTGGAGGCCATTCAGACTTTCTTTAAGTCTCTGCCTGCCGAGACGGGCCTGTCGTTCGTCATCGTCCAACACCTCTCGCCCGACTATAAAAGTTTGATGGACGAACTGATCGCCAAGGTCACGTCCATTCCCGTCAAGATCGCCAAAGACAATGTTGCGGTGCAAAAGGACACGATCTACCTGATCCCGTCCAAGAAAAACATGCGCATCGAAAACGGCCATCTGCTGTTGATGGATCAGGACCGCAACCAGCAAACGATCAACTTGCCGATCGATATATTTTTGAGCTCGCTCGCCCAGGACAGGAAGACCCAGTCCATCGGCGTGATCCTCTCCGGCACGGGCAGTGACGGCACGCGCGGCTCGCGCGCCATCAAGGAAGCCGGCGGCATGGTCATGGTGCAAGAGCCCGGCAACGCCAAATTCGATGGCATGCCAAAAAACGCCATTTCCGGCGGCTTCCCGGACTTCATCTTGCCGGTCGAAAGCATGCCCGGGCAATTGATGTCGTACGTCAAGCATCCCAACACCACGCTGAAGAGCAAAGGCGGGGCGTTGCTTGAGGAAAAAACCGGCATCACCCGCCTGTTTTCCCTGTTGCGCGACAAAAGCAAGATCGATTTCACCTATTATAAGCCCAATACGGTTTCACGGCGCATCGCGCGGCGCATGACCGTCAACCAGATCGAAGAACTGGGCGATTACATCTCCTTGGTGGAAGGCAATGCCAGTGAATTGAACACGTTGTTCCGCGAATTGCTGATCGGCGTCACGAGTTTCTTTCGCGATCCGCACATGTTTCAAATGCTCGAAGGCAAATGGTTGCCGGAGGCTCTGGAGCGCGCTCAGGGACGTGAGTTCCGCATCTGGATAGCGGGGGTATCGACCGGGGAGGAAGCCTACAGCTTCGCCATTTTGTGCAGTGAGATCGTCGAAAAGTTCGACCGGGGCGTCGACATCAAAATTTTCGCCACCGATATCGATCAGGACGCGATCTTTTTCGCCAGCAACGGTATTTATCCGGAAAGCATCACGGCGGACGTGCCGCCGCATCTGCTGAACAAGTACTTTTTCCGCCACGCTGAAAGTTTCAAGGTTTCGCGCGCGCTTCGCGAAATGGTGGTGTTCGCCAAGCATGACTTGATCAAGGACCCGGCGTTTACCAACATCGACCTGCTCAGTTGCCGCAATGTGTTGATCTATTTCCAGCAGCCATTGCAGCAAAAGGTCGTCGATACGTTTAACTTCTCCCTGCGCCCGGAAGGTTTGCTGGTGCTCGGTCCCAGCGAGACCACCGGCACTGCGGAATCTTTGTTTGCCTGCCTGGATAACCGCTGGAAGGTCTTCAAGTCCAAGGGCAAAAAGTCTGCCACGCCCAGCAGCAGCGCATTCGCGGGCGGACGCGCGCCGTTTAACAACGGCACCTTCGTGGGGCGCCAGAGCACCCATGCAAATGCCGAAGAAGACCGGGTGTTGTCCCGGTTGATGGATGTCGTGGGCAGCGACTATTTGCCGTTTTCCATGGTCGTCAACGAGAACAACGAGATCATCTACATCTTCGGCGAGTCTTCGAATTTTCTCATTCCGCCGACCGGGCGCGTCATCAACGACGTGTCCAAGAGTGTGATCAGCGACCTCTCCATTCCCCTGGCGACGGGTCTGACGAAGGTTTTCGGCAGTCAAACAGAGCAGGCGTTCTCCAATATCGCCGTTAAGGTCGATGCCGACAACCGCATAACGGTCAACATGAAGATCAAGCCTTTGCCCGACCAAAAAGGGAAGGAGCGGCTGGCCGCGATCTTCATCGAAAACAGCATCAATCCGCCCACCAAGGCAGGACCCACCATCGATGCGGTCACCTACGACGCCAGCCACGAATCGCAGCAGCGCATCATCGATCTGGAGCAAGAGCTGCAGTTCACCCGTGAAAACCTGCAAGCGACCATCGAAGAACTGGAAACGTCGAACGAAGAATTGCAAGCCACCAACGAAGAATTGCTGGCGAGCAATGAGGAACTGCAAAGCACCAACGAAGAGCTGCAGTCGGTGAACGAGGAACTGTTCACCGTCAACGCCGAACACCAAAGCAAGATCATGGAGTTGACGGAGCTCAACAACGACCTCCACAACCTGATGAACTCGGGCACTGCGATTACGTTGTTCCTGGACGATCAACTCAACATTCGCCGGTTCACGGAAAATGCGTTGCAAATTTGGAGTTTGTCAGAGCATGACATCGGCCGCCCCTTCGATCACTTGGGCACGAGTTTGGTGGGCATGGACTTGATCGAGTTGGTCGAACGCGTCAACCGCACGGGCGAGTCCCTCAGCCAAGAAGTGCGGTCCGCGACCAACGACCAGTGGTATCTGCTGACGTTGCAGCCTTACGTAGTCTCGACCCTGACCCGCACCGGCGTGGTGATCAACCTCAGCGACATCACGGAATTGAAACGCGCCCAAGACAATGAACAGCGCGCCCTGCAACGCGCGAAGGAAGAAGCCGAAAAATCCAGCGACGCAAAGTCCAATTTCCTGGCGTCCATGAGCCACGATCTGCGCACGCCATTGAACGCCGTGATCGGTTATGCGGAATCCATTATCCACCAGGCTTACGGTCCCATCGATCATGACAAGTACGAAGAGTACATCCGCATCATTCACAACAGCGGTCATTTGTTGCTGAGTTTGGTGAACGATATTTTGGATATCTCGAAGATCGAAGCGGGCGAATACACCATCACCCGCACCCCTATCAGCATTGGCGAAATGCTAGAGCAAAGCGCGCAACTGATCACACCGAATGCGGATGCCAAAAACATCTCCGTCGAGTTCGATGTTTCCCCCGACATGCCGCAATTCAATGCCGACCCGCGTGCTTTGACGCAGGTCCTCAACAACCTGTTCAACAACGCCGTCAAATACACGGACGTTCATGGCAAGATATCTGCGCGGGCCTACCCGGAAGGCGATCAAGCGGTCATCGAAATTATCGATACCGGCATCGGCATGGATGAAAAGCAGCTTCGCACCGCATTCCAACCTTTCCGCGGCTCGACGGCGGCCGTTGCGTCGAATGAAGAGGGCACCGGTCTGGGCCTCTATCTCTGCAAACGCCTTGTGGATATGCATGGCGGCAGCATTGATCTCGCCAGCAGTCCAGGTAACGGTTTGACGGTGACGTTGCACTTGCCGCTCGCCAATAAGCGCTAGGGTCAGAGCCCTAGGGCCAGAACCCTAGGCGGCTCAATGCACGTCCTCACTTATCCACAGCCTAAGCCCCGATTTGTGCACATTTTCTGGTTTTTGTGGGCTATTTCCGTTATCTTTCCACAATATATGGTGTGCTCGGGCGCTTTACCGCCCCTATATAGCGGGTGTATGATCTCGCCCCATAATCAAAAAGCGAACCAAGGCGCACAATTCCGGGGGCCAGGCACGGATGGTGAAAGAACCGCAAGGCCATAAAAACACCGATGGTGAAGGCGCGATCGACAAGCTCGGTCTGGATATTCCGGATGGGGCCGAAGGCGCGGATGTTTCTGGCGTGCCCGAACCTCCGTCCGAATTCGATGAATGGCGCCAGCCGTTCTTCTTGCGCTACAAGTTGGCCTCCGCGTTCGGCATTTTCGCCACCGGCGGCTGGGTGTGGCTGATCAATGCCTACGTCACCGAATACATCGGCTGGGAGGTGTTGTTCGAACTCCTGCCCCACGAACTGGGCGGACTGGCGGCGGGCATGTTTACGCCCGTGGCGCTGTTGTGGATGGTGATCGCGTTGTTCGAACGCGGCCATGGTATGCGCCGCGAAACGGCGCATTTGCGCTGGCAAATTCGCCAGTTGACCTATCCTTCCGACCGCTCCGAAAGCCGCGTCAAGGAAATCACCGACAGCCTGCGCAAACAGGCCCGCGACTTGAGCAAGGCTTCGGATGAGGCCTATTCCCGCGCCGAAGCGATCCATAACAAGGTCCGCGAGCGCACCTTGGAGTTGAACCGTGTTTCCGAAGACGCGGATTTGCGCGCCCGTGCGGTGGCGGAGGCTTTGTCACGCGAAACCGACGAATTGCGCCAGGTCTCGGAAAAGGCGGAGACCCGCGCGCGCGACGTCACGGATGTGATGCATCGGCGCGGCCATGATATTGCGTCCGCCACGGACCGCGCTTCGACCCGTACGGAAGAACTGACCGATGTATTGGAACGGCGCATTCAGGAATTGTCCGACGTCGCCGATGCCGGTTCCCGTCATGCCCTGGAAGTGGCCGACACCTACCATCAGCGCACCGAGGCGTTAACGAACATTGCCGCCGAAACGTCGGCGCGCGCTGAAAGCGTGGGTGAAATGTTGGGTACGCGTATCACCAACATGAACAGCGCCACGCAGGAAGCCTTGCAGCGGATCGAAACCGGCAGCGAACTGCTCGCCAGCGCGGGTGCGGAAATGGGTGCACGTGGCGATCGCTTGGAGGCGCAAACGGATCGTATCGGAGAAGCGCTCCGCCGCCAACAGGCGGATTTGGAACGCGCCGCGTTGGACGCCGCCGCCCATTCCCAGGAAGTGGAAAGCCATCTGCTCAGCCAGACCACTGCTCTCAATGAGACTGCGGACAAGGTTTCCGTGCGGGTCAAGGACATGTCGGAATCCATGGGAGAGCATGCCCACGAATTGGTTGCAGCATCCGATTTGGTGGCCTTGCGCATGAAGGCTGCGGGCGAAGCGTTTCAGACCGAGGCCAAGGCTTTGGCGGGCACCACCGAAGCGGCGGCGGACCATTCCGCTCAGGTGCGCGAACTGTTGCGCAAGACCTCCATGGATTTGAGCCATATCGCCGCCAAGGCGTTGGATCAGGTGGAAACGGTGGGCAAATCCTTGCAGTCGCGCGCCGATGAACTGTCCAAGAATGGTGACGAGGCGGAAGCCCGTGTGCTGGATGCTGCCTCGACCTTGAAGTTGCAGGTGGAAAACCTGAAAGACGCTGCCGAAACCAGCACACTGCGCATCGACGAGGTGGCCGACCGGCTGCGCGACGGCGCGACGGAGGTCGATGGCGTGTCCGAATCCGCACAGTCCGCGTTGAGCGAGGCTGCACGCATCATGGAGGAGGGGGCCAAGCGCATCGCCACCAGCGCGCAGACCGGCGCCAGTTCCATCGCCAGCGCGACGCGGGCCATGCGTGACGGACTGGACGGCATCAACGCGTCGTCCGCGCGCACCGATGAAATCACCGCAGCGTTCCGTCAGAACCTGGAACGTCTCAGCGAGGTTTCGGATGGAGCGGTATCGTCCATCACCGAGCTGGGCGATACCGTTCAGGATCGCGCGCATTTGTTGGAAAGCATCACGGATCACGCCAAAACCAAATTGGAAGACGCTGGCGACGACCTGCAAAAGCGGACCGAACATATGATTTACGTCGCCGCACGCACCGGCAAGCTGGTGACGTCGGCGTCCACCGACCTGGATGGCCGGGCCGATCAGATGGAACATGTCTCTGAACGCGCGGAAACCCGTTTGCGGGAATTGGGTGACGCGGTGCGTCAGAGCCTGAACGAACTGGTTGAAAGCTCTGACGAAGCGACCGATCGTCTGGAAAGCGTGAGCCGCACCTTGGAAGGGCAAACCGAAAGCGTGTCGCGGGTGACGGCCTCGGCCGTGGACGATGTGGACAAGGCGACCAACGCCTTGATGGAACGCTCCCGCGAAGTGGGTTCGGCATCCGACCGGGCGGCGCGCTTGATCTCCCTGGTGTCCGATGCGCTACATCGCCAGACGGCGGGGCTGACCGACGCCTCGAAGCAGGCGGCGGAACGCATCGATGTGATGGGCGACACCATCAAGGCCCACGCCCGCGAACTGGACGATCTGGGCACCCGCGCCACGGACCGCTTGCTCGATACCGGCGAAAAGCTCAAGGAAAGCACGTTCAGCCTGCAAAGCACGGCCGATGACTCGGTCGAACGGCTGCGCCAAGTGGGCGATGCGCTGGTCAGCAGCGAGCGCACCGTCGCTCAGCAGGTGGAAAGCGTCGAGCGCAACTTGGAGGGTATCTCCCGGCGCTTATCGGAACGCGCCGACGAAGCCTCGCGCGTCACCACCACCGCCGGCGACCGTTTGCAAGGCATTTCAGACACCTTCCAGCGCCACACCAGCGACTTGGATGGTGCGCTCGACCGTGCGGGCGAGCGATTGGAGGACCTGGGCGGTGTGCTATCCCGGCGCACCGAGGATTTGACCCAGTCCTACACCCGGGCATCGGACCACATCCGCACGTTCTCCGAAGATATGCACCGCCAGGCCAGCGGCCTGATGCAAGCGTCCGATCAGGCCGCCGGAAAGCTGGGCGAAGTGGGCGCACGCCTCAACGAGGAAGTCCACGGCGTCAACCAGTCTGTGGACAAGGCCGCGAAATTGATCGACTTGGTCACCAACGCCTTTCACCATCAGACCTCTGACCTGGGCGCGGCTTCGGAACGCGCGGCGGGGGAATTGGAACGCTTCAGCAGCCTGATCCAGCGCTCCGCCGGGGAAATGAACCGGGTCTCGGACGACACGGTGCGCAATTTGGGTACCGCCGGGGA
Source organism: Magnetovibrio sp. (assembly GCA_028281525.1). Lineage (GTDB taxonomy): Bacteria > Pseudomonadota > Alphaproteobacteria > Rhodospirillales > Magnetovibrionaceae > Magnetovibrio. Next base: position 29,790 of record JANQJR010000017.1, on the reverse strand, counting down.
GAATCTGCGCCAGCATCTCAGTGAGCTCAACTCCGTGTCTTCACAAGCCACTCAGAAGATGGAAGGCGCGGCGGATGCGTTGCGTTTCCAGGGCCGCGAAGTGGTCTCCGTCTCGGATGAAGCGTTGAACAAGCTGAGCAATGTGGGCGACAGCCTGGGCCGCCAGAACGAAAGCATTCAGCGCTTGACCGACGACAGCATCGAAAAAATCCGCCTATTCCTCGACCAAGTCGAACGCCAAACCAAGGAAACGGTTCTGGATGCGGAAAAGATCACCGACCACCTGGATGCCGCCCATGACCGGGCGCGCGGTCAGTTGGGCGAACTCAACCGCATGTATGCGCGTGCCGAACAGGGCGCGCAGATGCTGGGCGACGCCCTGAACAAACAGAGCCAAAACGTCGCCAATCTAACCGAACAATCGGTGGCCAAGGTTGTGGCGTGGGACAAGACGTTGCGGGGTGGTTTGACAGCGCTCACCCAAGCATCGGAAAACGTGGCCTCGCGTTTGGACGGCGTCGGTTCCAAGCTCGATCAGGGTGCGCGCGAATTGACGGATGCAGTCCATCAGGCCGAGGTGCTCAACAACACGCTGGACAGCACCCTGGACAAAGCCCATGTGGAAGATTTCATGCGCCGCGCCGCGTTCATCAGCGAAAAGCTGCAATCCCTGGCGGTGGATTTGGCCCGTGTGGTCGAGGTGCCGATCACCGAGGACGACTGGCGGCGGTTCAACAAAGGCGAAAAGGGTATCTTCGTGCGCAAGATGCTGGGCTTCAAGGAAAAGAACACGCTGGCATCCATCAAGGCCATTTATCAGGAAGATGGAGAGTTGCGCGATTACGTCGGACGTTATGTGAGCGAATTCGACGCCATGATGGAAAAAGCGCGCGAACGCGACCACGATGGCGTTTTGGAAAACACTTTCTTGTCATCCGATATGGGAAAGTTGTATATGATACTAGCAAGGGCGCTTGGAAGAGATCTCTAGCACCTTATTATTTAACACATTTCGGGGGAGGGTCCCTATGTCAGGGGCCCCATCTTGGGGCGGAAATCTAAGGGTTTCCGCCCCTTTTTTTATGTGTTCAAAAGTAGCGTGGCCCTCACGTAAGGCGGGAAATAGCATGCTCAGGCAAGCGAAATCGCCTTCGGAAATTTCAATTTGATGCGCGTTCCGCGATTTTCCGTGCTGACGATGTCGAGCTCGCCGCCATATTCCGATACGATGCGGTTGACGATGCCGAGCCCCTGACCCGTGCCGAGATCGCCGTGGGGGGAGTGCGTGGTCAGGCCGGATTCCATAACCTGCTTGACTTGCTCCTGGGTCATGCCCACGCCGGAATCCCGCACCACCATGATGAAGGTGTTGTCCTTGGGATCCAGGTCGGCCTGGAGATCCACCTTGCCGCCCTTAGGCGTGAACTTGATGGCGTTGGACACCAGGTTCATCATCGCGCGGTAGATTTCTTGCGGATCTGCTTCAAGTTGTGGGAAGGTCTCGGCGACCGAGGTTTTCAATTCGATTTCGCGCTCTTTGGCTTGGGCGGCGAACAGGTCGCCGATTTCCCCAACCAGTGCGTGCACATTCGCGACTTTCGGGGCCTCTTTCCCGCTCTTGTCCTGGGTGTATTCGCCCAGGAGCGAATTGCAGATATCCAAAAGCCGATTGGCGGAGCGGTCCAGGGTCTCGAAAAATTCTTTGTAAGTCGGGTTTTCGATGGGGCCGGCCACCTCGTTCTTGATCAGCTTCAGATACCCCTGCATCGCCGTCAGCGGGTTTTTGATGTCGTGAACGATTTCCGAAATGTCTTGGTAGTGCTGCTCTTCCATCAGGCTTTGGCGCTTGATGGCGTCTTCCAGCGCTATTTCTGCGTCTTTGAGCGCCTGTTGGGTTTTGGCCTGTTTGGTTTTTGGCGGTGAGGGCATGAGCGTGGGCTTTGTCCGGCCTTCTGTTGCTACCAATCGCAATACTTGTTGAAGAAGCACAACCTGTCAACCGGGAGCGCAAGAACCGGAATGCCAAACCGGGCGCGAAGCGCTAACCTGGAGGAAACCACCAAAGGAATGTCGATGCAGGCCCGGATCAACACCGCCATGACTGCGGCCGAATGGTCGATGCTCATCGCCTTATCGATCATTTGGGGCGGATCGTTCTTTTTTGTCGGCGTGTTGGTGGATGATCTGCCGCCGTTGACCATTGTCTGGCTCCGGGTCGCTTTGGCGGCCTTGGCGTTGCATCTCTATCTGTTTGCGCGTGGCGATCGCGTGCCGGGCGGGTGGCGGTTGTGGCGCGCATTTTTCGCCATGGGCCTGTTGAATAACCTGGTGCCGTTCAGCTTGATCGTTTGGGGGCAAGGGCATATCGCGTCGGGTCTGGCGTCCATTCTCAACGCCACCACGCCGATCTTCACCGTGGTGGTGGCTCATTACCTGACCCGGGATGAACGCATGAGCCTTGCCCGCGTCATTGGCGTGCTGTTGGGTGTGGCCGGGGTGGCGGTGATGATTGGCACGGATGTCCTGGGAGGACTGGGAACCAACGTCTGGGCCCAGGTCGCCATTCTTGGCGCAGCGTTGTCCTATGCTTTCGCCGGGGTTTATGGGCGGCGCTTTCAGGCTATGGAGGTGAAACCCCTGCACACGGCGGCGGGACAAGTGACGGCGTCGAGTGTGATGTTGCTGCCTTTGGCCTTGATTGTAGAGCGGCCCTGGACGCTGAGCGCTCCGCCCCCCGAAGCGTGGGCGGCGATGGTTGGGCTGGCGGTCGTGTCCACGTCATTGGCCTACGTGCTGTATTTCCGCATCCTGGCCACGGCGGGGGCGACCAACGTGCTGTTGGTGACTCTGTTGGTGCCGGTCAGCGCGATTGTATTGGGCGTCCTGGTGCTGGACGAAAGCTTGAGCGCGGACAGCTTCATCGGCTTAGGCCTGATCGGTCTTGGTCTAGTGGTGATCGATGGCAGAGTCTTTAAGCGTATTCGGACTTCGCCGCGCGCACCCGGTTGAGGATCAGTTCGGACACTTCCGGGGCGTCGCCGATGGGCGGTAGATAGATCAAACGCCGTCCATCCCGTTCCATGACGTTGGATTGAACCTGGGCGAGGCGGTCTCGGAAGCCTGGATTCTTGGGGTCGAAACCGATGTCTTGGGGAATTTCGTTTGCGCCATGATATCCGTCCGAAATCAGGAACGGGACGAAGACCACCGTTGTCGCTTGTGTGAGCGTCGCCCAATCCTTGATATAAGGCGGTTCTTCCAAATACGCGGTGGCGAGGGGCGCGCCTAGGTTCTTGCGGTCCAGATCCCGAGCGATTTGTTCGGTGTGTTCGAACGACGCCCGGCTTTTTTGCGAACCGTGTCCGATCAACATGATGGCGGCCTCATCTGGGTCGACATCCAGGGCCTTGATCGCCGCGTCGATGCGCGTCGCCAGCATTTGGGGTAAATGCGGGTCGGTGCCGACCGGATCAGTCAAAAACACGCGCTGGTGGCCTTGGGGGGTGATGCGTTCCGTCACTTGGCCGGTGAGGCTGAGGGCTTGGGGCAGCTTGTTGGTGGAGATATAGCCCGCGCACGCCAGATTGGGCACCACGTAGACTTCCGGCACGGCCATGGCGTCCAACACGTCTTTTACAAAGGGTTTTTCCGTCAAGAATCCGGTCTGCACGTCGGCGAACAGGTTGAGGCCCCGGATGGTTTCCGCATGTTTGCGTGACGAAGCCCGTCCCCCGGATGTGCTGGGCGAGCCGTGGGCCGTGATCAACAGGCCCGTGTGGCTGAAATCCAAGATGGCGTTGTCCGGGGAAGTATCGTCAGGCATCGGTTGGAAGGGCGTCCTCTTCCAGCAGGCATTCGTGGGCGTGGGTGTGCCAGGCGATGGTATCGGACAGTTCCACGACCTTGCCGATGATCAGCAGTGATGGAGCTTTTAGGTTGGCGCGCTTGATGCATTCGGGCAAGCGTTCCAGTGTGGTGGTGATGGTGCGTTGGTCTTCGGTGGTGCCGCGTTCGATCCCGGCCGCCGGCGTATTGGCGGGCAGGCCCGCCTTGATCAATTCGTCTGAAATCCTTTGAATGTTGATCAACCCCATGTAGATCACCAAGGTGGTTTGGGGGTCGGCCATGCTTTTCCAGTTCAGGTCCAAATGCTGGCCTTCCCGGCAGTGCCCGGTGACGAAGCGCACGCCCGTGACATAGCCCCGGTGGGTCAGCGGAATGCCTGCGTACGCGCCGCATCCAGCACTGGCGGTGATGCCCGGCACGATTTCGAAATCGATGTCGTGCTCCGCCAGGTACATGGCTTCTTCGCTGCCGCGCCCGAAGATGAACGGGTCACCGCCCTTAAGCCGCACCACCATCTTGTCTTTGTTGGCCAAATCCACCAAAGTTTGGTTGATTTGATCTTGGGGCATGAAATGGTCGCGCGCGGCCTTGCCGGCGAAGATTTTTTCCGCGTCCGGATTGACCATCTTCAGGATTTCATCGGACACCAAGCGGTCGTAGACCACCACATCGGCCTTTTTTAAGCAGTCCGCGGCCTTGAGCGTCAACAGCCCGGGGTCGCCTGGACCCGAGCCGACGATGAACACTTTGACGTCTTCGTTTTCGGTGCTGTTTTTAGCTTCTTTCAAGTCATAATCCTCAAAATAGTGCGGGCTGCAAAATAATCATTTTAACCGGCGATGTGTGCCGGGGAGGGAGCGTTGCCGCGTTCTTGTTTTTTGTGGTGCACGAAAGCGGTAAACGCCTCCGCCCAGCGGCACCGGCTGGTGTCGCGCAGGTGCGCATATCCTGCCACCATGTTGTGCATGACAACGCCGTCGTGTTCGCCGTCCACGCCTTGGCCGCGGAGCACCCTGAAAGCGAATGTGAGGTCTGATGAGCAGTTTTCAAGCCGCGAATGGTGGAATTCATGGGCGGGGATGGACTCGCCCTCAAAACTGCACGACGTGTCCGAGACGTTCCAAGGATGATTGTCGCTGGGATACAGCTTCACGTAGCCGCGCCCTTGTGGGCGGGCGTGCATGGTGGCGTCGCCCGGGATCACTCCGACCATGTCGAGAGTGTTGCCGTGCCAACTGATGGACCGTGACAGGTACATCAAGCCGCCGCATTCCGCATAAGTGGGCAAGCCCGCTTCAATGGCGGCCTTGATACGCCTGCGCAAGGTTTTGTTGGCGTGCAGTTTTTGCATCTGGGTTTCGGGAAACCCTCCGCCGAGAAACAGTCCATCGCAGGTCGGTAGGTAGACGTCATTGATGGCGTTGAAGTAGATGAGTTGTGCGCCGGCGCGTTTCAGCGCGTCCAGGTCATCGGCGTAATAAAATCCAAAGGCTGCGTCTTTGGCCACTGCGATGCGTACATCGGGGTGGGGCAGGGGTGTGCGAACCGATGGCGTTTCGGCGGGCTCAGTCAAGGGAACATCCGGCGCACTGGCGGCGATGGTCTCTATTCGATCCAGATCGACCTGCTCGATGATCTGGCGCTCTAAGGTTTCAATGTGGGTGCGCGCAGCGGGGTGTTCGTTGCTGGGGATCAGACCGATGTGACGTTCGTCCACGCCCAACAGCTTGTTGCGTTTGATCGCGCCCAACACCGGGATATTGGTGTAGCGCTCGATCGCGGCGATGAGCTTGTCTTCGTGGCGTGGACCCATCACCTTGTTCAAAATGACGCCTGCAATTTTTATATCTTTATCAAAGACTTCATACCCCTTGAGCAGGGGCGCGATACCGCGGGTGATGCCGCTGGTGTCGACCACTAAAATCACCGGCGCCTGCAGCAGTTTGGCGAGCGCGGCATTGGAGTTCGAGCCGTCCACCGCGACGCCATCGTGCAGGCCTTTGTTGCCTTCGATGACGGCTATGTCCGCTTGGGCCGCGTGTCGGGCGAACAGCGCGCGGATCTCGTCATGGGATTGGGTGTGGAAATCCAGGTTGTAACAGGGGGTGCGCGCCGCTTCGCCGAGCCATTTGGGATCGATGTAGTCCGGGCCTTTCTTGAAGGTCGCGACCCGCCGTCCACGGTCCGCGAGCGCCCGGACCAATCCGGTGGCGACCATGGTCTTGCCCGAAGACTTGTGTGCGGCGGAAATCAGGACGTGGCCCATGATCGATTCCGAAGTCGGGATTTACGCGGCCTGGAACAACCGGTCGCGGTTGCGCGCATCCCACATTTCGCGCGCCTGGGCGACGGCGTCATCGGGGCTGCTTGCGCGGCCCATCAGGCGCAACACGTAAGCTGCGGTACCGATCACGGCTGCTTCGCCGTAGACATCCGTCACTTCGCCGTTCCAGATTTTCGGCAGGCGGGTGATGTCCAGTTCCTCGTCCTTGTAGAACGCGCTTTCTTCCACCAGGGCGGGCCACAGTTCCTCGGATACCTCGCCGTTGTGCAGGTATTGGACCATCACCGGCTTGTGCGGACGGCGCTCCGCCTCGCCGCCTTCGCCTTTGAACACGGCCATGTGCTTTTGGCCCAACAGAGCGGCGGTGTCGCGGTGGATATCGCGGTAGTTGGGGTGGAACACCGTCTGCAATTCGTGCGGCGCATCGAACGGGTTGAGCATGCGCGCGAACGTGTTGACCGGGGAGCGCACGCCCAACACCGGCTTGAGTTCGATGATCTCTTGCAAGCGCGGCACGAAGTTCTTAAGCGGCAAGTAGGCGAAGTTGGTCGCTCTGATCTGTTCGGCGGCCTCTTCCAGGCCATCGGCCATGGGAATGCCGAGCGCGCTCAGCGCTTCGCTGGAGTACAAACGCCCTTCGGTGTGTCCCTCGGTGCCCTGCATGCAGATGGTCACGCCGTTTTGCGCCAGCAAAAGGGCGGACAGCAGGTACCACGGCAGTTGGCGTTTTTTGCCGGAATAGGTCGCCCAGTCCAGGTCCACGGCAGGTGCGTTTTCGGGAACCTGGAATGTATCGCGTACCGCGCGCACGAAACCGGCCCCTTCGCCGGGCACTTCGGTGCGTACCCGAAGGATGCAGAGGAACGCGCCCAGCTGCAAAGGCTCCACATCGCCCGCCACGATCATCTTGGCGGCTTCATACATTTCTTCTTCGTCCAACGGGCGGGACAGGTTGGGGCCGCGCCCGATGACGCGGATGAACTGGGCAAAAGGATGTTCTGGGTTCATGACTGTACGTCTCCATCCACTCGACGTGTTCGAAAAAGAAAGGGATCCAGGCATAGCAGCCGGATCATGGTATTCGGTATCATAGACATGATACCGAATGAAATGTGAATCCGTCTCTACACAAATCATAGAGGGCGATTCACGACGAAACCCCGGCCACAAAGTGACCGGGGATCAGTCGATCGTACTCTGTGACCTGGCCCCCCGAAAAACCAGCCCTTTGCCTCTCCGCAGAGGACTGGGAAAACCCTTGTGCAGCGCTTAGGCCTCTTCCGCCTTGTGGTGCGGGTCGATCTTGGCGTCCGACAGGCTGGTCGGCAGCAACGGCAGGTACTTCACACCCACGGCGATGATCAGTAGGGCGACGGCGATCCCGCCTAAGCCCAGCATCACTTCCCAGTGGCTCGGTGTGTAGGGGTGCAGCACGCCGTCGAAGAAGCTGGAAGACACCTCCATGCCTGGGAACATTAGCAGCGGGAACGCTTGGCCGCCGATGATGATCACGTACATCTGCGCCAGACCGCCGATGATTACCAGGACCGAGGCGACCGCGATACCTTGGCAGGTGCGGCCCGTGGCCGGGTTGAACAGCAGCGCCAGCGGGAACAGGCCGCCGATGCCCACCTGAACCACCCAGAACAGGAAGGTGTAAATGCCGCCGTCCATCAGGATGAAGGCCTGCACGTCCAGATGCTCGGCGGCGTACAGGTTGGTCAGATGCTGGACCACGGTGAAGTAAAGAACCGCGGCGATGAATACGCCCAGCAGATTGCGCATCTTGAACAGAATTACGTCGCCCAGCGGACGGCCGGTGCCGCGGTAGGCGACGTTGATGATCAGGATGAAGATGGCCATACCGAAAGCGAACGACATGGCGATGAACAGAGGCGCCATGATCGCGGCGTCGTAGCCCGGACGGGCCACCAAGAAGCCGAAAATCGAACCGGTACCGGTGGTCAGGATCAAGCGCCACAGGAACGCAAACAGACCGATCTTGGACGAGTGCGGCGTCATGCGCTTTTCCATCATCATCCACAGGTACGCCAGGACGATGACGAAGAACCCATTATAAAGAATGATGTTCCACGCGAAGATGGATTTGAAGTTGTAATACGTCATCGCGATGATCAGGCGGTCGGGACGGCCCAAATCCAACACCAAAATCATCAAGCCACCGGCCAGAAGTGCCATGGCGGTCACGGCCGACAGGCGCGCCAGGGGCTTGTAATGATGCTTGCCGAAAACGGACGAAATGGACGCCACGTTCAGCGCGCCGGAGGCGGCGACGATCAGGAACACGGCAAACACATGCGGCGTGCCCCAGACGACGGCGTTGGTCATACCGGTGACGACGTGGCCGTAGTGTTCCATATTGTAGACGGCATACAAGGCGGCAATGACAACCACGCCCAGCCAGCCGATCAGGGAATAATAATCCCCGCCTTTGCCTTCGATTTCTTTATAAACGGTGGTGTCAGCGGCCATGGACTTAAATCCCCCGGTAATGGACGCCGGGCTCGAGATCGAGGTCGGCACGGATGCGTTGCGTGACGTGTTTGGCGACGGCACGCGAAATATCGGAATTCGGATCGTTCAGGTCGCCGAAAATAATGGCGTTGGATCCGGCGTTGTTCAGCGCTTCGACGCATGCAGGCTTTTGCCCTGCATCGACGCGGTGAACGCACAAGGTGCAGGATTCGACGGTACCCTTGCCACGCGGCATATGCGGTCGCTGGTTCTTTACATCCTCGTGCACGAACGAACGGCAGGAATAGGGGCACGCCATCATGCAGTAGCGGCACCCGATGCAGATGTGCTTGTCGACCAGGACGATGCCGTCGGCGCGTTTCATCGAAGCGCCAGTGGGGCAGACATCGACGCACGGCGGTTTGGCGCAGTGCTGACACATGACCGGCAGGGTTGCCTTCGCACCGGTCTTGGGGTCCTTGACGGAAACCTTGCGGATCCACTGCGGGTCGGTAAGGGGATTGGCTTTGCCGGACGTATTGTATTCAGGCCCCCAGCCTTGTTCGGCTTTACAGGCTTCGACCGCCAGATCCCATAAATGTTCGGGCGCGGTGGCGTCGATCAGCATGCCCCAGCGCTGGGCGCTGGTGGCTGGGCCAGTGACGGCGGCTTCGACGGTGCGTAGCGTCACGCCCGGCGCAAGCGTCACCACGGCGGCGGCGGCACCGCCTTTGAGCAAATTACGCCGTGATGTGTCGACGTCGGTTTCCGGGGTGCTCATGGTCTTTTCATTCATTGGTCTGTCCCCCCTTGGCGCTCCGCATTGAGGTGCGCTTCCAAGACGGCGATGGACGCCTTGTCGCCATGGTTGGCGGGAAGGGAGGATTGTTTGCCTATGCCAGGCACGGCGGCGCCGGTGTGGCAACCGAAGCAGTCGATGCTGACGGCTGCGTATTCATGGCATTCCTTGCAGAAGGGTTTGAGCGTGCGCAGTTTGCCGTCCGCGACATCGGGGGACGCCACGGCGTGGCAATCCACGCAGTCGTTCAAGCTGTACTTCTGGCCGCGAATCCCCTCGCGCAGCGTTTCGTCGCGCTGGTGCATGAGGAACTCAAAATGGTTGCGGCGCATCACGTCCACGGGCTCGACGCATTGTTCACCCTTGTAGGCCTTGGCTATATTCGGCAAGGGCACTTCGCCCGCCTGGGCCGGGGAGGTGGTCAGTCCCCCCAAACCCATGGCGACAATGGCGGCGCATAAGAACGCGAGGCTCAAAATTTGAGAAGCCGAACGCATTCGACGTTCCTCCTTAAGTCTATTCACAGGTCCGGCGATTATTCGCCGAGACCCATCTGGATGTAGCCCGTCGGGCACACATCGCGGCAGATGTGACAGCCGATGCACTTCTGATAGTCGGTGTCGACGTAGCGGCCCACGGTGGCTTCGTCGCGCTTGACGCGGAACACGGCGTCCTGCGGGCAGAAGATCACGCAGTTGTCGCATTCGAAGCACATGCCGCAGCTCATGCAGCGTTCGCCTTCGTGCTTGGCCTGCTCTTCGTTGAAGCCAACCAGGCGTTCCTCGAAGTTGCCCAGCACTTCGTCCGCGCCGATGTGCTTTTCATTGCGCTTTTGCACCGGGTCATGGGTGTAATGGCCCAGGAACAGGTCGTCGTGCGGGATGATCTGCGAAGCCGAGCGGTCTTCGTAGTTGTGCACGGCGAAGCCGGCATCGTTGGTACCGCGGACCGGCTCCAGGGAATATTCTTCCGGATCCTTGCCGCGCTGATGCAGTTCACCCAGCAGATTGAAGTGGTGCACGTCGACCTTCGGACGGCGTTCGTCCGGGCTGCCGGCCAGCCAGTGATCCATGCCTTCGGCGGCGATGGAGCCGTGACCGATGGCGGTGGTCAGCAGGTGCGGGCGGACGATGTCGCCGCCGGCAAAGTGCTTTTCCTTACCTTCGCCCTTGAGCTGGTAGACATTGCTGATGTCGATGAAGCCACGGCCGTTGTCCAGGGCTTCCAGGCCGTTGGCCAAGTCGCCCATTTGACCGATGGCGGATACGATCAGGTCGCATTCGATATCGAATTCGGTGCCTTCCACCGGAACCGGCTTCATACCGTCCATGGTGCACTCGCACATGCGCAGCGCGGTGGCGCGGCCGTTTTCGTCCTTGATGATATCGACCGGCATCACGCCGCCTTTGATTTCCACACCTTCGCGGGTGGCGTCTTCGCGTTCGCGCTCGGACGCGGTCATGTCTTCCAGCGGGAACAGCGACGTCAGGACCGACTGCACGCCTTCACGCTGCGCAGCGGACGCCACGTCGTGGGCGGTGTGGCCGAGGACCACGGCTTCCGGGCGATCCTTTTCCGCCATGGTGGAGATGTGACCCAGACGACGCGCGACGGACGCAACGTCAATGGAGGTGTCGCCACCGCCGACCACGACCACTTTCTGGGTGGTGTAGTGCAGCTTGCCTTGGTTGAAGGCTTCCAGGAAGGCGACACCGGAGATGCAGTTTTCGGTGCCTTCCCAGGCATCCAGGAACAGGCCGCGGCCCTTCTGCGCGCCAACCGCCCAGAAGATGGCGTCGTAATCGGCTTCCAATTGTTCGATGGTGACGTCTTCACCGATCAGCACGCCGGTCTTGGCTTCCACGCCGGTGTCGAGGATGCGCTGGATTTCAGCGTCCAGGATGTCGCGCGGCACGCGGTAGCCGGGAATGCCGTAGGCCATCATGCCGCCCAGCTTTTCCTGCTTTTCGAACACGGTCACAGCATGGCCCTTGCGGCGCATCTGCCACGCGGCTGCCAAACCAGCCGGGCCGCCACCGATGACGGCGATCTTCTTGCCGGTCTCAGATTCGGGCGTGGTCAGGGCAATCTTGTTTTCGATGGCCCAGTCGCCGACGTACTGTTCGACGCCGTTGATGCCGACCTGGTCGTCAACTTCGTTGCGGTTGCAGCCGTCTTCGCACGGTGCAGGGCAGACGCGGCCCATCACGGAGGGGAAGGGGTTGGCTTCGGCCATGCGTTCGAAGGCGTATTCCTGCCAGGGCATGCCTTCTACGGGGGGCTTGTCCATGCCACGGGCAATGGCCAGCCAACCGCGAATGTCGTGACCGGACGGGCAGGAACCCTGACACGGCGGGGTGCGGTGCACGTAGGTCGGGCACTTATGCGTCCAACTGGCCTGGAAAATCTTTTCCTGGAGATCGTCCCACTCAGTGTCACCATCTTGGTAACGACGCCAATTCAAAGCCTGTTCCGCAGTTTGCGCAGTCATGGTTTTATCTTCCTTCTTCGCCAGGGGGCCGTCGGCCCCTTTTGATAGCCCTGTATTTCGCTAAGGACGGCGGTCTCGGCCACCTTGTCCTTCGTTCATTAAACGTCTTCTTTCGCGCCCAACTGGATCGCTTCGGAAACCAGTTGGTGCACACTCACAATCATGTCCATGGAGAAGCCGTAGTACGGCATCACCTTGGTGAATTGGCTCTTGCAGATGGCGCAGATCGCGGCCAAGTGCGTGACGCCGTGGTTGTCGACCACTTCTTTGAGCGCTTCCATGCGCGGCAGCGCGCCCTTGACGCGTAGTTCCATCAAGTCGTCGGTCAGCAGACCGCCGCCGCCGCCGCAGCAGAACGTCTTTTCATGCGTGGTTTGCGGGTCCATATCGACAAACTTGTTCACCGAAGCCTTGATGACCTCGCGCGGGATGATGAACTGGCCGCCTTCCATATCGCCCATGCGCGACGCGCGCGCGACGTTGCAGCTGTCGTGGAAGGTCAAGACCTTGTCGTCGTTAGCTTCCGGGTCGAGCTTGATGCCGCCCGATTGGATCAGGCCGTGGGTCACTTCCAAGATGTGCTGAGGCACCGGATATTTCGGGTCCAGGAAGTCCCAGGGGCCGGCCAGGGTGTTCAAGAACGAATACGCGACGCGCCAGGCGTGGCCGCATTCGCCGAAAATGATGCGCTTGACCCCTAAATCCAAGGCGGCCTTGCGGATGCGGTTCGAAACCTTGTGCATCTGTTCGTACGAACCGATAAACATGGCGAAGTTCGCGGCCTCGGAGGCGTAGGACGAAAGCGTCCAGTTGATGCCGGCTTGGTGGAACACCTTGCCGTAGCCGATCAGGCCGTCCACGTGGGGCTCGGCGAAGAAGTCGGCCGACGGCGTCACCACCAGCACGTCGGCGCCTTCAACGTCCAGCGGGAACTTCACGTCCACGCCGTCTTCCTCCATGACGTCTTCTTCCAGGCCTTCCAGGGTGTCGGCGAGCGCCGGTTCCGGAAGCCCTAAGTTGTTGCCGATGACGTGAACCTTGCCGAGAATTTCGTTGGAATACTTCTGGCCCAGGCCGATGTGGTCCATGATGTCGCGTGCGGCCATGGAGATTTCGGCGGTGTCGATGCCATAGGGACAGAACACCGAACAGCGGCGGCACTGGGAACACTGATGGAAATACTTGTACCAGTCGTCCAGCATCTCCTTGTCCATGTCCTTCGCGCCGACAAGGCCCGGTACGATCTTGCCCGCCAGGGTGAAGTGGCGGCGGTAGAGCGAACGCAAGAGGTCTTGGCGCGCCACCGGCATGTTTTTGGGATCGCCGGTGCCAAGGAAGTAATGGCACTTGTCCGTGCACGCGCCACATTTCACGCAAGAGTCCAGATAGACACGCAGCGCACGGTTCTTGTCTAGGAGATCACCCAGCTTTTCGACGGCCTTTTGTTCCCAGTTTTCCACCAGCTCGCCGGGGAAGTCCAACGGCTCTTGGTGTTCGGGCTTGGCGACGAACGGTTGCGAATGGTCCATCGCGTCTTCGACGATGGCGGGGTTTTCGCGCAGCTCGCGGAATGCCGGGGTTTCGAATTTTTGGTCAGCCACGATCGAACTCCTCAGGCTTCACGGTCGGCGTCCATGGGGGCGGCCCACGGCGCGAGGTGACGTTTTTCACGGGGGTCGTCAACTTGATTGCGCGATGGGCTGAAGAACACGCCCGGCGCATGCAACAGTTTGCTGAACGGGAAAACGATCATCAAAATTGCGACCGCGCCCAAGTGGATCAATAGCAGCGGGTCGGTGGGCAGGTCCTGGATATTGAAACGCAGCAGCCCTAAGAAATATGCCTTCACGGCGACGATATCGGTGTGCATCACGTACTTCATGCCCAGGCCGGTAACGCCGATCACCACCAGCAGCGCCAGCATCAGATGATCCGACGGGCCGGTGATGTAGCGGATGCGTTCTTGGACCAGACGGCGGGCCCACAGGCCCAAGAGGCCCGCAACCATGGCCATGCCGCCGTAGATGCCAAACGGCTGGATCAACGTGATGATGGTCCACACATCGGCCTGGAAGTAACGCACATGGCGCAGCAGCACCAGGGCCAAACCAGCGTGGAACAGCACGGCAAAGACCCAAATCCAGCGGTTGGATTTGAACAGGCTTTCGAAGAAGGCGACTTCCTTGAAAATACGGAAGGCGGCGCCTGACTTCGTCAACGGAGCCGGCATGGTGGGGATCTTCAACGGAGCTGGCGTGCTGGCATAAAGCTTGATGCGCAACGCCAAGCCGACCACCAGCAGCAGAGTGGCCGCATAGAAGAGAATCGCGTAGATCACCGACAAAGTCGACATCTTGTTCTTGTCCTTAGTTTGCTGTCTTCAAAAGGGCAAAACAAATATTTTAGGCGCGTCTAAATGAGCATCGGTGCATATAGACCGATTGGGTGATCAGAAGTGCCCAGGCCTAATTGCCTGCTGAAATTTGTACTTCTGAACAGTAAGAAAACCCGGGGCGAGCCGTGAAATAGGGCAGCCCGCCCCGGGTGATCAGTGCGCCTTAGACGCAGCCCGTCGGCTTCGGCAGGCCGGCGATCTTACAAGCCTGCTTGGCGGGGCCGTACGGGAACAGTTCGTACAGGTACTTGTTCGAACCCTTGTCGGCGCCAAACTTCTTCTTGATGGCCTTGACCAGCACGCGCACGGCCGGAGCAATCTGATATTCGTTGTAGTATTCGCGCAGGAAGTTCACGACTTCCCAGTGTTCGTCGGTCATATCCAGACCTTCGTCCACGGCGATGACCTTGGCCAGGTCTTCGTTCCATTGGTTGACGTCGAGGATGTAGCCCTCTTCGTCGTGTTCAAATTCGGTACCGTTAACGTTATATGCAGCCATTTTTCAGTCTCCTTATTAACCGGTCCCCTTAGGTGTTGCCGGGGGGGGAAGAACCGGTGATTCAATGCCCACTTGGGCTTTACAAAGCCCCAGCGGGGCGAAACGTGCGGCTCAAAGCCAGGCGTTATGCGCGCCGTGCTCTTCAGCCAGATCCACGAAGCCCGCGTAATCCACGACCTTGACGCCGTCGATCACTTGGTCTTCGGGCAGGGCGCGGGCCTTGAGGTCCGGTCCCAGAACGTAAATCGGGTGGTTGCCAACCGCGCCTTCAATCTTAGCAGATTCAGCGGTGCCCTTCACGGCGGCGATGACGCCGTCTTCGATGAGCAGGATGGCGGAACCCTTCTTGGCCAGACGCAAGCAGGTGTCCAGCGAAGTGCGCTCGAAGGGCGACTTGTTCACAGTGTGAAGCATGGTTCTGTCTCTCCTTCGTTAGCCGCCGATGACGCAATCGGATGCGTCAACGATGTCAGCGAGTTCAGCAGCGGTGACGACTTCGATGTCGACCTTGAAGTCGTCCTCGGAAAGGCCGCGGGCCTCCATGGATTCCTTCTCGACAAGGATGCGCCAAACCATATCGATGTCTTCGTCCTCGTCGGCGTCTTCTTTTTCCATTTCGATGATGCCGAATGTAGGCGAAAAGTTCTTCATGCCGATGTCTGCGGTGTCGTGGCCGGCTTTGAGTTGGTAGACGCCGTCATCGACGAACACGATGTTGGCATGCTGTTCGAACGCCGCGGAGATCAAGACCGTTTCCAACACTTCCAGAGCGTATACGGTGCCGTACGGCGCCTTGCGGTTCATGAAGGTGAAAGTCTTTTTGACGCCTTCGGTATCAAATTCGTATTCAGCCATCAGATCAGTCTCCAAACATCATCAGGCGGTCACAGCCCATACCGGCTTCGACCAGTTGGCCCAGACCGGAAATGCGGAAGCCGTCAGCCAGGCTTGCTTCATCGATACCGCGGCGCAGGCCGGCAGCGACGCAGACCACGAGGTCGACGTCCTTTTCGGCGGCCAGATCGCCCCACAGCTTGACCAGGTTGCGGTCGTCGGCTTGCGGTGCGGAGAACTTATTGGCGTTGTTGACGCCATCGTAATAGAAGAACACGCGCGGCACTTCGTGGCCCTTTTCCAGCGCGGCTTTGGTGAAATGATAAGCCGTGTCGGATGCCTGGTGCGTGAACGGTCCTTCGTTGATCAAAATACCGAACTTCATAAAACAATCCCTTGTTTCGAGTGGGGGCGACTGACGCCGCCCCCGCAAGAAATACAGTTACCTTAGAGGTGGACCTGCGAGGACGCGTTCAACGCGTTGCGGCCACCACGCCAGTCTTCAATGTGGAACTTGGTGAACGGAAGACCGGTGACCTCGAAGAATTTCGGCCAACCGATACGATCGATCCATTCGTTCATGCGCTCCCACGGTTTGCCGCCTTCCTTATAGGCGCTCAGGATGCGGGTCACCACGTCAGCGGCTTCCGGCCAACGCGGGGCGTTGTTCGGCAGACCGGCCGCCACCAGCTTGTGGAAGGACGGCTTGGAGCGGGTGGAAGAGTGCTTACCACCGACCCAGATGGCGATCTTGGAGTTCACTGGGTCGTTGATCTGCATCGGCGGGCACGGCGGGAAGCAGGCACCGCAGCAGACGCATTTCTTTTCGTCCACTTCCAGGGTCGGCTTGCCGTTGACCAGGGCCGGGCGGATCGCCGCGACGGGGCAGCGGGCCACAACGGCCGGACGTTCGCACATGTTGGCGACCAGATCGTGGTTGATGATCGGCGGTTTGGTGTGCTGCACGTTGATCGCGATGTCGCCTTGGCCGCCGCAGTTGATCTGGCAGCAAGACGTCGTGATCTTCACGCGGTTCGGCATTTCTTCCTGTTTGAACTCGTCGTACAGGACGTCCATCAGGGACTTCACCACGCCGGACGCGTCGGTGCCCGGAATGTCGCAGTGCAGCCAGCCCTGAGTGTGGGAAATCATGGACACGGAGTTGCCCGTGCCGCCCACCGGGAAGCCTTCGCTTTCCAGGCGCTCGATCAGCGGCTGAACTTCGGCTTCGCTTTCGACCATGTACTCGATGTTCGAGCGGGTGGTGAAACGGACGTGGCCACCGGCCAGTTCGTCAGCGATATCACACAGCTTGCGGATGGTGTAGACGTCCATCTGGCGCTGGGTGCCGGCTTTGACGGTCCAAACTTCGCTGCCGTCCTTGGCGACGTGGTGCAGAACGCCGGTTTGCGGGCGGTCGTGCCAGGCCCAGTTGCCGTAGCTCTTCTTCAGAGCCGGATGCATGTACGGCATCGGATCCGGGACGCCGCACTCATCAGGCATACGCGGTGCTTCTTGCGCCTCACTCATGTTTCTCTCTCCAAACTAATCGTGTCAGTCAACTTCCCGCCGGGCGTCCGGGTGGAAAGCCCGGCGGGTGATTGCGTTATGTCTTCAGCGAGTTACCGATTACTCGGCGGCAGCGGCGCCCTTGCGGGAGTTCCACTTATCAACTTCTTCGTCCCAGCCGTCCATGCGGACATAGGAGCTGGTGCGCGGATGGGTGACCATGTTCGGGTCGACATCCACGTCGATGCCTTCGAGGAAGTTGACGAGACCGATGCGTTCGATCATTTCACCGGTGCGCTCATGTTCCAGAGCGTTTTCGGCGAAGAAGTCCAGAACGTTTTCGGACAGCTCGACCAGCCATTCGTAATCGTCCTCGTCTTCCATCTTGTGGAACGGAACCACAACGGTGCCCATCAGGTCGCCGATCTTCAGTGTACGCTTACCACCAACCAGGATGGTCACGCCCTTTTCGTCGCCAACGGACAGCGCCTTGGTGCAGACGTTGATGCAGTGCATGCACTTCACACAGCTTTCGTTGTCGATGTCCAAGGTGTCGTCGTCGTTCAAAGACAGCGCGCGGGTCGGGCACATGTTCACCACTTGAGCGTTGAACTCTTTGCGGCCCAGTTCGGCGACTTTCTTTTTGATTTCTTCCTGGTCGACCTTGATGTCGTCCGCCCAGGTGCCGAGCACGGCGAAGTCCGAACGGTGCGAAGCGTTGACGCAGTCGTTGGCGCAGCCCGAGAACTTGGCTTTGAACTTATAAGGCAGGGACGGGCGGTGCATGTCGTCCAACATGTTGTTGATGACCATGCGCATCGCTTTGGCTTCGTCGTAGCAGGACTGTTCGCAACGGGCGGAACCGACGCAGCTCATGGAGGTGCGCACGCCCGCGCCCGCGCCGCCAAGGTCGAAGCCCAATTCGTTCAGTTCGTCAAAGGCCGGCTGCACGTTTTCGGTGTCGCAACCCTGGAACATGATGTCACCGGACTGGCCGTGGAAAGCAATCAGACCGGAGCCATACTTTTCCCAAATGTCGCACATCTTGCGGAGCGTGTCGGTGTCATAGTGCATGCCGGCGGGGGGCATCACGCGCAGGGTGTGGAATTCTTTGCTTTCCTGGTACTTGTCCGCCACTTCGGAGAAGCGGGGGATAACACCAGCGCCATAGCCGCGCACACCGACGGTGCCGCCTTTCCAATAGCCCTTACGGGTTTCGTAGGAGTGCTCGAGCTGCCCGAGCAGGCTCTTCATGATCGGAGCATAAGATTTACCTTCGTCATCAGCCAAGCGCTTCAGGCCGGTGACGAAGCTCGGCCACGGGCCGTCTTCAAGCTGATCAAGAAGAGGAGTATCAGGTTTGTTGGTCGCCATTTTTGTCTTTCCTCCGCAGAGTTCGTTCGATCCCAAAAAAGGACACAAAAGAGTCCCCACTCCAGAACCACCTGGAGTTTAACGAGGTCCCCCCGTTTCCATGCTGGAAACCCAGCTAAAAACGGCATGTCCCATCGGGACATACCAGGACGTGCTGTTTAGCGGATGTGCTATGGGGATATTACCCCGTACAGCCGACGCCTGTTATTTTGTTATCCGCGAAAGGCAGATTTGTTTTCTATCCGTTCGCCCGGCGTCAAGGCATGTATTGTTTCTGCCCGTTCGCCCAGCGTCAAGACAGATATCTTTTCTGCCCGTTCGCCCAGCGTGTTGCCACGCCCGTCTTGTTATTTTGGCTGGATTTTATATTACGTCAATCTAATATGTCCAATAGGAAATGTGCTGCAACGCATCAATTCTGAAACTTTGTTTCAAATCATAAGGTTAATACCCCATCAATAGATTGTGAAACCACCCTAAAAAAGGCCCTAAGACTCTGGCACTGTTGAAAAAAGTGAATCTTTTACAGAAAGGCTGTTGAAACACCATGAATATGGAACCCGGTCAAAAGGAAGCGTTCGCCCGCCATGCCGTCTCGCTGGCGCCCGAAGATGGCGCAAACGGGCCGTTTGCCTTGGCTTGCGGCGCGGACGCTTTTACCCGTTGGCGTGACCGAAAGCTCGCGGCTTTTCCGAAATCCGTAGACGAATTGGTCGTCGAGTTGAAGGATTCGCGTAACCCAACCGAAACGGAACGCGCCGCGATTCGCGACCGCGTGCGCCGTGCCGGCATGGCCGTTTATGTCGGCAAGGCCGAGGACGACGTGGAGGAATCCAAGGACTTGGTTTGTGCGCTGGGCCGCAGTTTCGGTATGGAGAGCCTGGATCACAACCCGTACGCGGACGAAGACGCGATCACGCCTTTGCATGTCGCGGCGGGCACGGCGCGCCTGGAACAGGGCCGCAAGATGTACATCCCGTACACCAGCCGCCCCATCAACTGGCACACGGACGGCTATTATAACACCGCTGACCGGCGCATCCGCGGCATGATCCTGCATTGTGTGCGCCAAGCGGGGGGCGCTGGCGGGGAAAATGCGCTGTTCGACCCGGAAATGGCGTATTTGCTGATGCGCGAAAAGAATCCGGAGATGGTCGCCGCCTTTTGCCGCGACGATGCGATGATCATTCCCGGCAACGATATGGACGCCGATGTGGAGCGCGGCGACGTGGGCGGCCCGGTGTTTTCGCTCAACACCGACGGCACGCTGCACATGCGCTACACCGCGCGCAAGCGCAATATCGTCTGGGCGGCGGATGACGCCACCCAGGCGGCGGTCAAGTTCATGGAAGAGCTTTTGAAGGACGGCGGTGAAGGGGAGGCGTATATCTTCCGTCACCGTTTAAGTCCGGGCCAGGGCCTGATCTGCAACAACGTGCTGCATACCCGCACGGCCTTCGAAGACGGCGAGGAACCAGCGGGCGAGCGCATGATGCTGCGCGCCCGCTATCTGGAACGCGTATCCGATACGGCATCCAATATATAAAGAGAGGATTTCGCATGCCCAATTACGAAACCATCACTCAGCTCGACGTCATCAACGCGCCGTGGAACAAGGAAATCACGGTCTCAGAAACCGCATACGAAGGCGGCTTCAAGATGCTCCATGTGCGCATCAAGGAAGGCAAGCGCTTTACCGACTTGGAATTCGATCATGAAACCGCTGCCCACTTCGCGGAGTTGATGGGCAGTTGGGCCAAGGTCAACGCGCCTGAATAAATTGCCTCGCTCACGCCTCTGCCGTATAACCGTGCCGCTTGCCACTCACGACCAGGGGAGGGCCCCGTGACTTCCATCACCTATCCGGTTTCCCACATTCCCACCAGTCCGCGTCTGGACCAGCGACGCGCCGACATCATGGCTTACTGGCTGCTGGGCGTTGCAGCCATGGTGGTGGTCATGGTCGTGCTGGGCGGGCTGACGCGTTTGACCCATTCGGGTCTCTCCATGGTCGAATGGAAGCTGTTCACCGGGTGGATTCCACCTTTGAGCGATGCGGACTGGGCGGAGCTGTTCGCCAAGTATCAGATGTCCCCGGAATTTCGCCAGGTCAACGCGGACATGACCATCGAAGGGTTCAAGGGCATCTTTTGGCTGGAATATATCCACCGCGTCTGGGGCCGCCTGATCGGTTTGGCGTTTTTCCTGCCGTTTGCGGTGTTCGTCACCATGCGCTGGGTGCGTGTCAGCGATTCCTTGTTTTGGAAATTCGTCGCCCTGTTCGCCTTGGGCGCGGCGCAGGGGCTGATGGGTTGGTTTATGGTGGTCAGCGGCCTTGTCGATCGTCCCGATGTCAGTCAGTACCGTCTCGTCGTGCATTTTGGCCTCGCCCTGGTGATTTTATGGGCGCTGCTGTGGGTTGCGATGAGCTTGCTCAACCGCATGCCCTATGACGCACACCACCAAGACAGCAATGTTATGCGCGGCTGGGCCAAATGGCTGACAGGTTTGGTTTTCGTCACCGCCCTGTCGGGAGGTTTCGTCGCCGGAACCGACGCGGGTTTCGCCTACAATACGTTCCCGCTGATGGACGGTGAATTGATCCCCGCCGGGCTGTTCGCATATGACCCCGTGTGGCTGGCTCCGTTCGAGGACATCACCACCATCCAGTTCGGCCACCGTGTTCTGGCGGGCATTACGGCGCTGTTGATTCTGTGGTTCTGGATGAAGTCGGTGGACGTGCACCTGGCGCCGCGCACCCGGCGCGCCATCACGTGGTTGGGCTACATGGCTGTGATCCAGGTGGGTCTGGGCATTTCCACGTTGCTGCTGGTGGTGCCTGTGGCGCTGGCGAGTTTGCACCAACTGGGCGCGGTGGTTCTGTTCAGCCTCGCCGTTTGGTGTGCGCACGAACTGCGCGCGCTTCACAGAAACCGTCTGTAAAGCGCACGCGCCCGTTTTACGCAAAACGTCCTAGATTTGTTTGAGGCCTTGCAGGAATTCCTGCACCTGTTGGCTCAGTTTGTCGGATTCGGCGGTGAGCGTGTTGACCGCGTTCAGCACCATATCCGCCGCCTGACCGGTGTCGCCAGCCGCCTGATTGACGCCCGCGATGTTGGAGGTCACCTGTGCAGTGCCGCTGGCGGCCTGTTCGACGTTACGCGCGATTTCCTGCGTCGCCGCACCCTGTTCTTCCACCGCAGCGGCGATGGCTGCGGCGATCTCGCTCATCTCGCCGATGGTGCCGCCGATGGACCCAATCGCCGTGACCGCATCCTGGGTCGCGCCCTGAATGCCGCCGATCTGGTTGGAGATTTCTTCCGTCGCCTTGGCGGTTTGGTTGGCGAGGTTCTTGACTTCGGACGCCACAACCGCGAAGCCCTTGCCCGCCTCACCCGCGCGCGCCGCTTCGATGGTCGCGTTCAACGCCAGCAAGTTGGTCTGATCCGCGATATCGGTGATCAAGGCCACCACTTCGCCGATCTTGTTGGCGGCTTCGGCCAAGCCTTGCACCTTTTGATTGGCGCCGTCGACTTCACTCACGGCGGTGTTGGCGATCTGCGTCGATTGCGTCACTTGGCGCGAGATTTCGGAGATGGAACTGGACAGTTCCTCTGCCGCGCTGGCGACCGTTTCGACGTTGGTCGAGGCTTCCTCCGCCGCGGCTGCGACGGTGGCGGACTGCTTCGATGTTTCTTCCGCCGTGGCGGCCATGCTTTCGGCGGTGGTCTGCATGGAGTTCGATGCGCTCGACACCTCGCCCAGCACGCCGGTGACGTTGGTTTCGAATGCGTTGGCCATGTTTTCCATGGCGACGCGTTTTTGCTCCTTGATCTCGTTTTCTCGTTCCTGCTGCGCGGCCAGTTCTTGGTTCTTGATCATGTTCTCCTTGAACACCTCGACCGCTTGGCTCATGGCGCCGATTTCGTCGCCGCGATGCGTGCCGGAGACGTGTACGGAGGTGTCGCCGGAAGCCAGCGCGCCCATGGTGCCGGTCAGCGCCAACACCGGACGGGTGATGCCTCTGACAATCACATAGACCAGCACCGCCGTGACGCCCAGCAAGATCAGTGTGGCGATGAGGAACATTTTAAACTGGAATCCGGCTTCATCTTTAATTGCGCCTGCTTGGGTCTTGAGATCACCCGAAACGATATCCTCGACCTGTTTCATCTTTTCGATCTTGGAGGTGATGGTTTCGAACCAGTAGGGGCCTTCGATGCCTTCGGTGGAACCGGTGTAGCGGCTTTCCACGGCGATTTGGCGCATGCGCGTCACTTCATTGACGTCATCGCCTTGGAGGATCTCCGCCAGAGCCTCGCGTTCGGATGTGCTGGCGTAAATATCGAACGTGAACAGCAGCACGTTTTGCTCCGCGATCAGTTCGATCATGCGGCGGTAGATGGCGGGGGGGAATTCACCCGAGCCGAAGCCCGCGCCGCCCATGGCGCGTTCCTGACCGGCACGTTCCTTGGCCTGGAGGAAGCTGGTATAGGCGGTGATGGTTTTGGTGACGTGGGCGTTGGTGCTGATCACCGCCATTTCCTCGACGATGGCCAGCAGTTTCTTGATGGTGCCGGTGTAGTACTTGGCCATTTCCGGCACCTGGATCGAGAAGGTGTCGATGCGGTTGCGCATCAGGTGCAGTTCGCCCAATGCCGCCATGGCGGTTTCCAGTTTGGCGTTGAAGTTTTCGCCAAAGGGGCGGGAGTCGAAATCTTGCAGGGCGGCTTCAAGATTTTGCACGGTCAGGTTGGTGGCTTCGACCTGCTTGGGTAAAAGCTCGAAGAACTTCGCGCCATTGGATCCGATGTAGACCGCGTTGGTGCCGCGTTCCTTTTGCAACTCGTGCACCACCTCGCTGATGGTCGGCGCAATATCCGCGAGTTCCCCCAGTGTTTCCATTTCCTTGAAAACAATGTGTTTGTCCCAAATCGATGTGGCTGAAAAAAATAACAATCCAACAATCGGCAAGACCAATGCCAAGGCAATGCGGGATCCGATTTTCATATTTTCGAGCATATTTTACCTCCAACCTTAAGCACGCAAATGGCCACTACCTTTGGGACAGCATGAATCACGTCGAACCGGAGCATATTTGACCGAAATCAAATTCGCGCATGCGTGCGTCTTAAAACAGTTCGCCCGCCCGTTTCGAAGAGTTACCTGAATATCCCCCAGTGTGCCCCCCAATGTGCTCCTCCAGTGTGCGCCTTTTCCCAGACCTGTCCGGCTTGAATGGCGCGTGACTTGACTGGTGCCCCTGCGCGGCCAGTTTGGCCTGAAAAAAGGCCAAGGTCACCATATACTTAATATATATCATCGGATTTTTTCTCCAAACTTGCACAATATGAGGGGCGTTTTCGTCGCTTTGCTCGAAAAAACAGGCGCTTGTCAGCCGAAAATGGCAAGAACGCCTTGTGAGCGTTGGATGATTTCCGATAGAATGCCTTCCAACGTTGCGAGTCCGTACGAATTTGCGTGGCCGTGCGAATTGTAAGTGCGTATATGAGGTAGAAACATCGGTTAAGGGACAAACTTGATGAGCGATCACAAAAAATTCCGCTTGGTGACACGCAGCGATTTTGACGGGTTGGTGTGTGCGGTACTGCTCAAAGAAATGGATTTGATCGAGGACATTAAGTTCGTCCATCCCAAGGACATGCAAGACGGCACAATCTTGATTTCGGAAAGCGACATCACCACCAACTTGCCGTACGTGCCGGGCGTACATATTGCGTTTGATCACCATGCCAGTGAGATGATCCGCCTCGACGACATTCCGCCCAACCATGTGATCGATCCCGACGCGCCATCGGCGGCGCGTGTGGTTTACGACTATTACGGCGGGCGGGTCGAATTCAAAAAAATCTCCACCGAAATGATGGAAGCCGTGGATAAAGCCGACAGCGCCCAGTTCAGCAAGGACGAGGTGCTCAACCCGACCGATTGGGTGCTGCTCAACTACATCATGGATTCGCGCACGGGACTGGGGCGCTTCAAGGATTTCCGCATCTCCAACTACCAGTTGATGATGGAACTGATCGACTATTGTCGCGACCATTCCATCGCGGAAATTCTGCAGTTGCCGGATGTCAAGGAACGCACCGATCTCTATCAGGAACACGCCGCCAAGGCCAAGGAGCAGATTGAACGCTGCACCACCGTGCACGACAACCTTGCGGTTTTGGATTTGCGCGATGAAGACACCATATACGCCACCAACCGCTTTATGATTTATGCGATGTATCCGGATACCAATATCTCGATCCACGCGATCTGGGGATTGAACAAGCTCAACACCGTGTATGCGGTGGGCAAGTCGATCCTGAATCGCAGTTCGAACACCAACATCGGCGAGTTGATGCTGGAATACGGCGGCGGCGGTCACGCCAACGCCGGCACCTGCCAGATCGACAACGACGATTCCGAGCGTGTTCTGGGTGAGTTGGTATCCCGCATCACCGCTGACGGATGAACCGCTTTTCTCAGTTGATGGCCTTCGTCTTGGGCGGGGTCATGGCCTTTGGCCTGTTGCAGACGCTCAGCGCCTGTTCCGACAGTCGTGTCGCCCTCGATCAGGTGGTGCGCGTGTTTGGCTCGATGACCACCATCGACCCGGCAGGTGAGAAAGAGTTGGAACGGTTTTACGAGGTCTACGAAACCTATTCCAACAACCCCACCAATTTGCGCCAACGCGACCATTTCCGCGACGCCTTCCGCCAGGTTCGTGCGCATTACGTGGTGCCCACCGACGATGTCAAATTGATCGATGCCGCCATTGAGGGAGTCGAAACCCAAGGGTTTTCGCCCCATAGCGTGGCGCCCCGGGAGCTCGTTGAAGCTGGCCTGGACGCCATGATGGCTGAACTGGATCCGCATTCCAGCTACCTCAATCCCGAGGAATTGAAGGAAAGCCGCGTGGTGACGCGCGGTGAGTTCGGCGGGCTTGGCATCGAAGTGACCATGGAGCAGGGTTTGGTGAAAGTGGTTTCCCCCATCGAGGATACGCCCGCCTTTCGTGCCGGCATCCAGGCCGGGGACATGATCTCGCACCTGGATGGCGAATCCATGGAAGACAAGACATTGTCTGAAGCCGTCAAGATCATGCGCGGACGCCCGGGCGCTCCCATCGTTTTGACTATACAACGCGAAGGCGTCCAACCGTTCGACGTACGCATCGTGCGCGCGGTGATCAGCCTGCGTTCCGTGCGTTGGCGTATGGAAGGGGACATCGGCTACATCCGCTTGGCGAGCTTTACCGAAAAGGTCGAGCCGATGCTGGAACACGCCATGGATGAATTGATGGAAGAGAGCGGTGGACGCATGCAGGGCATTGTCTTGGATCTGCGCAACAACCCCGGCGGGTTGTTGGATCAATCCTTGTTCGTGTCCGACAGTTTCCTCGAAGACGGCACCATCGTTTCCATCCGCGAACGCAATCCAAAGCATGACCGGGCGATGGCTGCGGAATCCGGGGATTTATCGCACGGCTTGCCCATCGTGGTTCTGATCAACGAAGGTTCGGCCTCGGCCTCGGAAATCGTTGCCGGCGCGCTCAAGGATCACAACCGCGCACTGATCATGGGACGGCGAACCTTCGGCAAGGGCTCGGTGCAGACCATCCAACCCTTGCCTTTGGAAGGGGGGCTGCGGCTTACCACGGCACGCTATTATGCGCCGGGCGGTTACACCATTCAGGCGCGCGGTGTGTTGCCGGACATCGTGTTGAAGCGCCCACAGCCGGAGGGGGATGAGGACACTTCTCACACCATTCCCCGTGAAGCCGACATGCCCGGGGCGTTGGATGGCGATTCGCATGCGGAACGCCCGGTGCGGGCCACCTTGGACCGCGATGTCTGCCCTGCGGCGGGGCCGGAGGGCGAAGACCGCGAGTTGGGGTGTGCGCTGACATACTTACGGGCGGGCTCCACGGAGGCGTTTCTCGCCAGCATCACACAAAAGGTGTCCGCCAACCCGGCTTTCTGACTTAAATTTCTCCTAGAAATCCACGTCTTTTCCATGGTGCGCCAGGACCAATCAGCGCACTTGTGAGGGGATGTGCGTCCAGCCTCAAGTGTTGCATTTGATGCAAAACGTCGCCTTAAGAAAAACGCATTGATCATAGCAGGTTATCCATTCGCTCGATGGATGTGACGCCAAGATCAATAGCTTTTCTTATATCGTCACGCGCGCGCCGGTCTGTTGACGGTGAAATCCCCGCAGCACTAAGCTGACCATAGAAACACCAACACTTTTCAGTTCTTTTTGCCGTTGCCAGAACAGGAACCGCGTCGTCGGTTCCCGAAATCTGGGCGGCATTTTGCGTTCCGGGGCGTGGCTTAAACGCCGGTTTGCAACGGACGCAAGGGACGCTTTTATTGGCATCGGAAGGTTTCGAACCATGGCTACCAACGACAACATCACCGGTTTGACGGGCGAAGGCGCGAGCGCCACTCTGGAAGCAACGTCCAGTGAAACGTTGACGCTTCCCGAAGGTCTCAACCCTGCGACGGCGGAGTATGCCCACGAAGGTCCCGATCTGGTTCTGACCTGGCCGGATGGCAGCGAAGTGGTTGTCACGGATTACTTCATGCAGGACCCGGCCCCGGATATCGTGTCGACCACGGGTGCGGAAGTGCGTGGTGATTTGGCGGAGCGTTTGGCCGGTCCCGACAATGTCGGAATGGTAGCCCAGGCAGGTGCGGAGACCGTTGCTGAACAGCCGATTGGCCAAGTCGAAAAGGTGGACGGCACCGTAACGGCGGTACGCGCCGACGGTACGCGCGTGGAACTGAAGGTTGGTGATCCCGTCTATCAGGGCGACATTCTTGAAACCGATGCCGATAGTGCGGTGGGCGTGATCCTCGCCGATGAAACCACGTTCTCCATGGCCGAAGACGGTCGCATGGTGCTCGATGAAATGGTCTACGACCCGGGTACCCAAGAAGGGTCCGTGTCCATGTCGGTGATGCAAGGTGTGTTCACCTTCGTATCCGGTCAGGTCGCCAAGACCGACCCCGACGCTATGACTCTGCACACCCCGGTTGCGACCATCGGTATTCGCGGCACCCAGGTGGGCCTGAACATCGAGGACGGTCAAAATCTCGACATCGTGCTGATGGAAGAAGCCGACGGCTTCGTCGGCGAAGTCGTGGTCATGAACAATGCCGGCGTGACGGTGTTGAACGGCGCCAGCGAATTCACCCGCGTCACCAGCTTCATGACTGCGCCGTCCGAATCCATCGTCATCGAAACCCAGGATATGATCAACACCTTCTCCGGTGCTCTGCGTCAGTTGCCGCTGAACAACGACAACGTCAATGATTTTGGTCTGCAGGGTGACACCGTCTCCGGGGATGACGGGGCCGAAGAGTTGAACGATTTCGAAACCGCGGCGGGCGGTGAGGAAGAGGGCGGTGAGGAAACCGCCGCTGCCGCCGAAGAAGAAGGTCCGGCTGAAACCGCCGAAGAAGGTTTGGCCGACTTCGAGGAAACGCAAGAAGAGATCGCCGTGAGCGAAGCCGCGGAAGGCGAAGGGGAAGGTGCAGCCGAGAATGCGGAAGGTCTGGCCGACTTCGAGAAGACGCAGGATGATGACATTGCCACAGGCGGTGAGGATTTAAACGATTTTGAAACCGCCGCGGGTGGTGAAGAGGATCTTTCCGAGGACGAAGAATCCGACATCGACGCGGAAGGCCTGGCCGACTTCGAAGTTTCCGGCAACACGGAAGTGGAAGAGGAAGCTGAACTGGCCGATTTCGACACCGCTGCCGGTGATAGCGATGCCATCGACAATGAAGACGATTCCATTACCGTCGCTGTGGATGCGGCTGCCCTCGGCATAGCGGAGATTGAAAACACTGGCACCACGGGGACCAGTAGCGATCCGGATTCCGATCCGGAACCGGACCCCGATCCTCAACCCGAGCCGGATCCGTATACGCCGCAAGTAACCGAGCCGACGGTGAGCATCGCCGACGCCACGGGTAACGAAGACGGCAGCTTCGGTCTGAATATTTCGGTCAGCGCCAACAACGAAAACGATATCATCTCCAACATCACGATTTCGGGCGTGCCCGCCGATGCGACCTTATCCGCGGGTGCCAGAAACACCGACGGCAGTTGGACCGTGACGGAAGCGCAACTGTCCGGCCTGACATTGACCCCGGCGGGCGACTATTCCGGCACCTTCGAGTTGACCGTCAGCGCCACGGCCAGCGAGGCTGGTCTGACCGCCACGGCCTCCAGCTCTGCGGGCGTGACGGTGACGCCGGTGGCTGATGCGCCGAGCTTGGATCTTGATTCCACGCAAACGGGGGATCAGGTTGCCGCCACTGTGGCAGGCGACGAAGACACGGCGATCGCACTGAACATTTCCACCACGGAAACGGACGTGGACGGTTCGGAAGTGTTGTCGATCACGATCGCGGGCATTCCGGACGGTGCGAAGTTGTCTGCGGGTATGGACAATGCGGTTCAGGCGGCGGACGGCACCTGGACGGTGACGTTGACGCCGGATCAGTTGACCGGTCTGACCGTCACCCCGCCTGCCGACTACAACGGCGCGTTTGATTTGA
Source organism: Magnetovibrio sp. (assembly GCA_028281525.1). GTDB lineage: Bacteria > Pseudomonadota > Alphaproteobacteria > Rhodospirillales > Magnetovibrionaceae > Magnetovibrio. The sequence continues at coordinate 704 of JANQJR010000017.1, read as the reverse complement.
CGGTGACGTCGACCTCGACGGATACGCTCGGCAATGTGTCCGACAGCGCGTCCACCACAGGCACCATCTCTGTGACGGTCGACGCGGTCGCTGATGCGCCGACTCTGGAAGTAGGCAATTCCGTGGGTTCTGAAGACGGCACCGTGGCGTTGAGTATTGCCGTTTCCGGCTCTCCCGCCCAGTCCATCACTATCTCCGGTGTGCCGGATGGCGCAACCCTATCGGCGGGTATGGACAATGCGGTTCAGGCGGCGGACGGCACCTGGACGGTGACGTTGACGCCGGATCAGTTGAGCGGCCTGACGTTGACGCCTGTGAGCGATTACAGCGGCCTCTTCGATTTGGATGTTACGGCGACCGGCCTTGATAATTCGGAGTCGACCGGTACAGCCAATGTTGAAGTGATCCCGGTTGTGGACCCGGCGACGGTATCGGGCACGGCGACGGCGTCGGAAGACGGCACCGCGACGGTGGACCTGACCACCCAGTTGGGCGACACGGACGGTTCGGAGAGCCACACCGAATACCGTATCTCCGCGGACAGCATCCCCGCGGGTGCGACGCTTTCGGGCGGTGCGTACGATGACGCCACCGGCGAGTACGTGGTGAGCGTCGACGCGGTTGCGAACGACCAGTTCAAGATCGACATGCCGGAGGACTATTCGGGCACGTTCGCTTTGGACGTGTCGACGGTGATCACGGAC
>JANQJR010000006.1 GCA_028281525.1 Magnetovibrio sp. | reverse complement strand
ACAAGGCCTGGGCCTTGTGCGCCAAATCAATGGTGCTTTGTGGTGGTTCGTGCGGCGCGTACTTGCCGCCACTGTGGATTGTGGTGTTCCACGCGTCAGATTGGGCGACACGCGCGTAAGTGCCTTTATATTCGCCACCCAGAAAGACCATGCCGTAATCGCGCCCCGGCAAATCGAGTTTCCTTTGGATATACATCATTGGATTCTCCGCACGGAAGGTTTCGATCTCGCTCAAGATCGTCGCTTCGCCGCCCGTGTTCTTGATCACGCACATGCCGCGCGCTTTGGTGGAATACAGCGGCTTGAACACGGCTTCGCCGAAGCGCTCGACAGCATCAACCGCCGCGTACGGGTCCTCGGTCACCACCGTTTCAGGCATGGGGATGGCGCCGTTCCTTAGTGTCACCGTACACCCCAGACGGTCGATCATGCGGATGATGGTCTCTGCCGGAGAAAAGACGCGCACGCCCGCCGCTTCGGCAATACGCAAAAGCTCGATCCGATCCAAGGTCTGAGGGGAGTAAGTCTGACTGATTTTTTTGACCGCGATGCCATCCAATTCGCAAAGGTTCTTGCCCCGCGCCCAAAGCGTGTTGTCGCTCAGATCGGCGGAAACCTCCGCCATGTCCAACACCAAACGGAAGCCGGTCTTGGCTTCCAACGCGTCGGCCAGAACTTCGGTGGACCACTTGCCGGGGATGCCGATCACAGCGATTTTCGGCGCGTTCATTGAAACAACTCCCCAACCGGTAAGGTGAAGGACTTTACGTTCTTGGCATTCACGCCTTGCAGACGTTCCAGGACGTAGATGCCCCGTAGGAACATGTTTTTCGCCAAGGTCTTGTCCAGGATGAACCGCGTCGATGTGATGAAGGACCGTGCGAGGCCGAGCGCCAAACGCACTTCAAAGGTCTTGTCGCCGTTCTTTTTTGCAAACTCCGACGCGAAATCATGAAACTGCACGGCGACTTCCCGGACTCGCCGACGTGTCGGCTTGTCCAGCGCCTGCAGGCGGTAGTTGGACACCATGAACACCGCCACGTCTTGCACGTAATCCATGTAACAAGACCGGTGCAAATCGATGAAGCGGATCTTCTTGCTGTCGTCGTCGAAAATGATGTTATCGAGATTGAAATCGCCGTGAATATAGACGGAAAACGGCGGCGCGAACTTGCCTTCCACCTTCTCCGCCCCGTCCAGCAACTGGGAAAGCGACTTGACCTTTTGGCCGTTGACGTCGGCGGTGGTGGTTTTAAATTCGGGGTGAACCTCCAGCACACTGTCGAGACGCTTTTTGAGCTGCGCCATATGCCCCGCACCGAGAGATTTCTTACGTTTGGTTTCTGCCCACACGGCCTTCAGGGTCTTGGTCAGACGCTTCAAGGTCTTCGCCAGCATCTCATCGCTTTCCTGCAGCAAGACCTGCTCGAAGGTCAGACCCGGGAGGTGCTCGATCAACAGCGCGGCGCTTTTGCCTTGTTTCTTATAAGACAGGATTTGCGGCGCAAGACCGGGAAAGATTTCATGCCAGCTTTCCACGCTGTCGCGTTCTTCGATCAACTTTTCTTTCTTGCCGTCTTTCAAAATCGCGGCGTAACCGTCGTCCTTTCCATTGGCCGAAATTCCCGAAATGCCACTGCCGGATTTGGTCTCGGCGATGGTTTCCACACCCGCGCCGATGAGGCCTAGGTCCGACAGCGCGGCTTCCAGCGAGCGGAAGCGGTCGGTCTGCATGGGTTTGCCGATCTTGGCGGAAATCAGGGATTCGCTGATGTCCAACAGAACGTCGCCCATTTCCTCGATGCGGTGCGCGACAAACAAAGACGTCACCACGTCGGCGGCGCGTTTCGACTTGCGCAGTTCTTTCAGATGCCGGCGGAACAGGCGTTCGTATTCGCGGTCCAACTTACGTTCGATATTGCCGATCTTGAGCGCCAATCGCGTGTCGTCGTTGTCCACCGCCTTTTCAATCATATCGATGCCGCGCGATATGTCGTTCAACAACTTCGCACTGGAACGCTTTTTCAGGGCGTCCTTGCGGGTCAGGTTGGTCATCAAGTCGACACAGTCATGGCAGATGTCGGTGAGCCGTTCCAAATCCGTGGCGATGGCTTCCGCGGCGCGTAGCGAATAGATGTCGAACTCGCCTTTCTTGGAACGGCGTAGCGTCTCCAGACATCCGTCATGGATCCGCATCTTCAAATTATAGGTATAACCCCGCCGGTCCAGGATGCGCTGCGCCACGCTGGCGGACGCCGTTTCCAACAGCACCTGCAAGTTCGCCACCTGGGAACCTGTTTCGGCCAGCAAAAAATACAGGTTGTCCTTGATGGCTTTGGGAAGGCGCATGGATCAATCAATCAGTCCGAGGTAAACCGGTGGCGAATCCACCAGCTTTTCAGGTTCATCCGGTATACTTTGGCCGATCACGGCGCTCAAGCCTCGGGGGATGAAACATTTATGACTCAATTCTGAAACGTTGATCCACAGCACGTCCTTTTGATGCTTGTCGGGATGGGGACCGTTGCCCGCCTCATACCCTTGTGGCACGTGGCAACGAAACACGATCTCCACCTGCTGACGTTTGGTGGGCGGATCCGTGTCCCGCGGTTTGAAGTAATCGGCAACGTGATAAAGACCGTCGATTTCAACGGTGGTGCCCAGCTCTTCGAAACATTCGCGCCGCAGCCCCTGTTCCAGGGTTTCGCCCAGGTCCGGCGCACCGCCCGGTAGGGTATAGCGCTCCGAGCCGTTATCGTAGACCTTGTGCTGAACCAGGACGTGGCCGTCCCGCTCAATCAGCGCGCGCACCGCAACGCGGATGCCGGGGATAAGTTCCGTCATTTCATCGCCTAGCTTTCTGAGTTATATCAAGCCAGTCTACCATGGAATCGCCACCGCTAAACGCATCCCAACAGTGAGTCTTGACCCGAGATGAAAAAACTCACCGTCACCCGCACGGTCACAATGCCCGACATGGTGCGCATCGCGCGCTTTGAGCGCGCACCCGAGTTGGGTCCGAAAGTGCTATTTCTATCCGGCGGCACGGCGCTCAACGACATCAGCCGTGCACTCAAGAAGTTCACCCACAACTCCATCCACCTGATCACGCCGTTCGACAGCGGCGGCAGTTCGGCGGTGTTGCGCAAAGCCTTCGATATGCCGGCGATCGGGGATTTGCGTTCGCGCCTCATGGCGCTGGCGGACGACACCATCAGCGGTCACCCGGAAGTCTTTCAACTGTTCGCACACCGCCTGTCCAAGAGCGCAAAGCGCAAGGATTTGCTGGCGAAACTCAAGGCCATGACCGACGGTAAAGAACCGCGCGTCGCCGCGATCAAAAACCCCATGCGCCGCCTGATTCAAAATCACCTTCTGGTGTTTCTCGACAACATGCCGGACAAGATGGACCTGCGCGGCGCCAGCATCGGCAACCTGATCCTGGCCGGCGGGTACTTGAACAACAACCGTCAACTCGATCCCGTGCTGTTCATGTTCTCCAAACTGGTGAACGTGCAAGGCCAAGTGCGTCCCATCGTCGATGACAACCTGCATCTGGCGGTCAAGCTGGCGAACGGCAAGTCCGTGACCGGCCAGCACAACCTAACCGGCAAGGAGATTGCTCCGTTGACCAGTGCGATCACAGATTTCTATCTGGTCGACGGCCTCAAGACCCCAGCGCGTGCGCAAGCGCATCTGCCGAAGAAAAACCGCAAGTTAATCCGGGAGGCGGAGTTGATCTGCTACCCGCCCGGCAGTTTTTATTCGAGCCTGAGCGCCAACCTGCTGGCGGACGGCGTCGGACGCGCCATCGCCGAAACGCCCTGTCCGAAAATCTATGTGCCGAACCTAGGCGAAGACCCCGAACAGATCGGTATGAACATCGATCAGTCCATCTTCAAACTGATCGACATCTTGCGCCGCGACGCGGGCGCAGACCGGCCTGTGCGCGATTTGCTGTCGTTCGTGTTGATCGATTCAGGCGCAGGCAAGACGCTCAAGCCCGCAACGTACAAAGCGCTTGGCAAAGAGGGTGTGCGCGTGATCGACACGCGTCTGATCACACCGCAAAGCACGCCGTATTACGAACCGCAATTGGTGGTGGCGGCCCTTTTATCCCTAGTTTGATCAGGGTCTTGGCGCATCGCTTTGGTTGCGTGACGACGATGAATCCCGCAAACTGTGGCCCAACGCGGCAAATGGGATTCAGCGCCATGCGAACCACGCAGAAGTCGATGCCAACGGTAGCACCGCCTTTTAGACCGACCGTTCAAGCTCCCCAATCCAAATCCGGCGCGCAAGGCCGGTTGGACGTCGCCCAGCTTGCGCCCGTGCTGAGGCTCTTTCGCGACGGTGACACAAAGAAAGCCAGCGCCCAATGCTGGCGGATCATTGCGCCTTTGTTGGCAGGAAACGCTAGGCCTAAGAAGAAACCGGGGAAGGACGAGCAGGCCTATATCTATTTCGTGTTGGCCCAGGCGTTTTTCGCCGAACAAGACTATCAATCCGTTAAAACCGCCGTTTCGCGCGCCATTGCGTTGGACAAATCGAACGTACAGGCGGTGGTGCTTCTGGCCCGCGCACTGGAACGCCTGGACGACATCGACGAGTCCTTGGAAGCCGCAAACAAGGCCATCGCCATGGCGCCCAATTTTGTCGACGGACATGAAGTACTGGCGAACACACTCTTGGAAGCCGGATATACCGAACGTGCATTGCACACGGCCAAACATGCGGCCACCATCATGCCCCATATACCACAGTCGCATATGTTTCTGGCGCGCATCCTGCGTCACCTCTGCGACAACGAAGGCGCGCTGGCGGCCTATACGCAAGCCCTTCGTGCTGGTGTGCCCAACCCGGCAAACGTGCTCACCAACATGGGGCATGTCTTGCACGACTTAGGCAAGCCCGATGACGCGTTATCGCATTACGTCCAGGCTTTAGCGGCCAACCCCAAGATGCTGGAGGCTTGGCACGGGCGGATCAACGCCTTGGTGACCGCGGGACGGTGGGACGAAGCGAAAACACTCTACCGCCAAGCCTGCGAGACGGTGCCGGGCTACCAAAGCCAGTATTTCGATTTCTTGCATCCCCTATTCGAAGCCCCCCTGCCCGAGCGCGACGTCTTGGCCGCCCAGGATGCGGACGCCAAACAAGTCGTCCTGGTCAATGCGCTTGCAACCTTCCCATCCCTGCCGCTTGGTCCGGCCTTGATCAAATCGAATATCGAAAAAAACAGCGATTTCCGGATCCGGTGCATGGACTTGAACACAACGTGGTACACATCGGTGATGGACGCGCTTAGAAACCGCACGGGGGCGTTTCATTTCGAAGACAGCGAGCGGTGCGTCGAGGCGGCCGACCTCTTCAATTCCGGTGGCGAAGCATTCTTCGACGATGCGTCCCACAACCCGTTGGCGGAAACCTTTGCGCGCTACCGCACGCTGATCAACGACGCCTACAACGAGCAATGCCAGAAAATCTTCGAAACCGACGGCCCGACGCCTTGGTATATCGAACAGTTCGCGCGCCACATCCTGGCGCACAAGCCCCGCGTGGTGGCTCTGTCCGTGATGTTCACCCATCAGTTCTGGTCGGCCGCGCTGCTGGCGCGGGCTGTGAAGGCAATTGCCCCAAATGTGATCACCGTGTTCGGCGGCGGCTTTTTCAACGAAGTCAATCTACAAAGCTTCATCACACGCAATTTCGTCGATCACGTGATCGTGCATGAAGGCGAATTGGCGTTCTTGGAATTGCTGCGCGCCATCGAAACGGATGATGGTGGTTACGCCATGGTCACCGGCTTGGCGCGTTTCAACGGCGAAACCGGCGCAACGGACATCGGAAAAAGTCTGGAAAAGCTGAACCATGAGGAATTGCCGTTTGCGGACTTCAGCGACTTCGATCTGGACGCTTACTACACCCCAGAACCGGTGGTGCCTCTGATCAGTTCGCGCGGCTGTTATTGGCGCCGCTGCACCTTCTGCGATCACTTCGCCAGCTATGCCGGCACATATAAGACCCAATCGATTTCGCGCTGCGTGGCGGAAATCGAGCACCACGTCAAAACCATCGGCGCGCGCCACTTCACCTTCGTGGACGAAATGATTTCCGCCAAGCGCTTCAAAAAAATCGGCGAGGAAATCCAAGAACGCGAGTTGGACATCCGTTATTTCGCGCTCGCCAAACCGACCCCGGACTTCACACAAGAGATTCTGGATTTCATGTATGAGACCGGATGCCGCTGCGTTTATTGGGGACTGGAGGCCGGATCGGAACGGCTGCTCGCCCTGATGGACAAGGGCAACACGGTGGAAAGCTCATCCAATACCCTGCACCGGGCGACGAAGGCCAACATCCGCAACCATCTGTTCCTCATTGTCGGTTTCCCATCGGAAACGCGCGAAGAACTGAACGAAACCGTAAAGTTCATCTACGATCATGCAGACAACGCCGACAAAATTCTGGCCAACGGCTATGTACTCAAACGCGGCACGCCAATTCATGACCAAATGGAAACGTTCGGCATCAAGACCATCTACAAACAGCGCGCACTTTGCAATTCCAAGATTCTGAAGTACGAAGCGGCGACGGGCCTGGGTGCGGACATCACCCATCCCATGGCGGAATATCTACAAGTTGAAGTTTTCGATAAGATCAGTCCACGCGGCACATTCTTCGGCACGCCCCGAAACCAAATCATCATCGTGTACGGCAAGGATGATTTGCCAAAGATGGAACGCACCAAGAAGGTCCCGTCCTACGACGACGTTATGAAACAGCTCGATGCGATCACGCCTCATTCGAAATTCCTGCCGAACCAATCCATGGTGCCGATTTGGAACGTTTGAGGATCAACCCGAACAACTGACCGAAGACCGCCAAATGGTCGTGACGTTCTCGGGGCCCACGATCTGAGTGAGGCGGGCCTTTTGCTGTTTGGCGGAATACTTGCCTTTATTCTTCAAGAACGCCAGAAGTTGCGGCGTGTTGCCAGACGCCAACACAGCTTCGAGCTTATCGTAAAAGCAACCGCAATCGAGGCTTGTGACCGCGCTTGCGCACGCAGCCACGAAGCTTTTCTTGGCCGCGCTGTCCTCACCGCCGCAACCGGCCAGAGCCAAAACGCTTAACAACAGAAGTGAAGAAGAAAACGTACGTATGCGCATCGTGGAACCCACTTATTCGGTAATGCGCGCCAGTCCGCGCAAACGGCGCACCATGGTTTTCAACAAAAAGTGCAAGACCTGGTCATCCTTGGCAAGCTTGGCGAGGCGGCCCTGCAGATTGGCGTCGGAAATGACCACCAACTTGGTATCCACCACGGCAACGGCAGACGCCATGCGTGGTTGATGATCGATTAAAGACATCTCACCAAGAATTTCGCCCTTACTCAGCATCGCCAAATGCTGCTTTTGACCGTTGTGGGATCTATAAACTTCCAAAACACCGTCGGCGATCAGGTACGCCTCGGTGCCTTGCTCGCCCTCTTCGAACAATACGTTGCCCTTGGCCAGAATCAGTTCGCCGTCCTTGGCGGTTGGACGCTTCTTTGGGCTGGCCTTGACGTCTGCATCGGGCGTTTTGACATCGGACGGCAGAATCTGGCCACCCCCATTTGCGATGTTCACCAGAGATGCCGACAGGGTGTCCTTGATGTCCTCTTGCAAGGTGCTCATGCCCAAGCGCTGGCGCAACGCATCGATGCCGTGCACGCGGTCTTTATCGTTCACGTCGGGCGGGAACAGATCGTAAATCGAACGCAATTCGTTCAAGAGATGCAGCAACTGCTGGCGGATCGTCACGTCATGCTTTTGTCCCAGCTCCGACCCCGTCAGGTCCAACAAAACCCCCAACCGTGCAGCTTGGCTGGGCATAAGATAAAGCGCTTGGCGGATCGCCGTTTCGACGGGCAGGTCCGCACCATCTTCACCCAATAGCGTTTTGGCGCGCAGCACCACCGCCTCGACCATGTGCGGGCCGCCGCTGATTCCCGTAGGTTCGATCAAATCGCGCACCAGACCGATGAAGGCGTTGCGGTCTTCGTCCCGGCCCTCCTTCGACAGCGCCTGAGTTCCGCCTAGACCTTTGGCGATACGCCTTAGCAAAACCATACGGGTCGCTTCCAAGTCATGCTCTGCAAACAAAGCATTCAGGCGGGCAAGATCCGGCGACATGTACTTCGGCACTTTGTCAAACCGACCGCTTACAATCTGTGTGTACGTCTTCCATGCCTCGATAGGGGTGGCGAAACCGCCGAAGATTTCTTGAACCGCCGCAACGCCGTCGAGCAGCTCGGCGATCAACTCATCAGCAAGGGCGACGGCGCGCTGTTCCGTCGCGGCTTCCACCAAGCCGATGGAGATGGCGAACTTTTCACGCCAACCCAACCCTTCCATGGTATCGGCCAACATACCATAGATGGCCCGTCTTTGCTTTTTGTCGCCAATTTCGGCTTCAATTTCAGCGATGGCGCGCTCCATCCCGTGAGCGGCGAGGACCTGGGCGTAGTGGGCCGAATCGTCGTTCTTGCGTGCGTATTTGAGAATTTTATCAAAGACCGTTTGCAGTTTGTCTATGCGCTCCATTTTACTCTGGCCGGTCAGCTTCGCCTGAAGTTGGGCGCCGTGCTGCAAGGCGGAAGGAAAAAACGTGTCCATCCGGTCCAAGGCGCGCAGATGGCCGGGATGGTAAAGCAATTCCAGCATGGTGAGTGTGTGGCGATCCAGATAGGCGCGCACGATACGCCCCATGGTCAGGCGTGCCGGCAATTCGTAATAGGCTTGCAGCGTGTTGCAGAATGCGGCCTCGGGAACCGGATCGATCTTCAATGGCTTTTCGCGGCCACTTTCGTATCTTTCAAACAGCACCTTCTCCCGGGTCCAGCTATCGCGCATTTCCGTGACGCGCACGCCGTCGTACTTTCCGCTGTTGAGGAGCTGTTCGGCATAGTCCATCGCCTCGCTCCGCTTGGAGGAGGACATATCGATAACCCAGCGCTTACCGCTATTCGTCAGCACTTCGTACGTGCTTGTGGACCACCCGTCGCGGGACATGGCCGCCTTCCCTCATTGCACGCCATCAAAAATCCGGGCGTCCCAATCACTTCGCCCAACTAATAGGTTGCATGGATCAGCCAACGCCTCAAGCGTTTCTACGCGGGAATGATAAATAATCTTAATACATACGTATGTCTTGCGCTTCGTGCCCTTTTTCAGGAAGCTACTTCAACTCGAGAATCATCGAATGGCACACCATTTGAATGATGGCTTGCGTGGGGCGCTCGTGTTGCAAAATGCAATACCCACGGTAAGGTCATGATATGGCGAAAATTTTACTCATTGACGATGACATCAACATTCATCAGATCGTGTCTCTGTTTCTCGAAAACGCGGGACATTCGGTTGCGTGCGTTGCCAGTGGCCAAGGCGGTCTGGACTACGCCCGACACAATGACATCGATTTGATTATCCTCGATTTGGCCATGCCGGGCATGGACGGCATCGAAACCAACCGCGCCCTGAAAGCCGACCCGCAAACAGCGGAGATACCGGTGATGATCCTTTCGGTGCACGATGAAACGGAATTTCCCGAAAGTATCTGCAATGAAGGTTGCGTCGGTTTCATCATCAAGCCGGTCAACATGAATCAGTTGGTTGCCGGCGTCGAGGAAGCTCTGGCGAAATGACGCCCGCCGCCGCTACGCTCATCATGGCGGCTTTTTTGCTGACGGGGTGCGTGTTGGACACGGCTTCGAGCGGGTCCGTCGCGCTCGACCTGGACGAAATGGAAGCCCATAAAGTGCGCCAGCTGTTCGGTACGCACTGCGTGTTTAAACGGGTGCGCGGCACGTTGGAAAAATCTTACGTCACGCAAGCCACGGAGGTTTCGGTCTATGCCATCGAAGGCCGTATGGATGGGCCCGTGGCCGGCTGGAAACAGGCCGATATCACCTATCGGGGCCACCGGGATATGATCTTCTTCAATCCCGACACAGGGGAATACGTCTGTGGTTCGGAATTGTGGCGGGATTATCGAAATAATGCGCGCTTAACGCCACTGCCGAAGAGCCCCATTATCAAGCCATAAGCACAAAAACCAGGGCCTAGGGTATTCAATTGCGCTGGCCCTCAGGCCGGATTTACCATTTCGTCGCCAGCATCAGCACGAACATGGTGGACATGCCGCCGAACGCGAAGATCAGCACCCCACCTAAAATCACGAACATCACCGCGCTGTCCTTGACTTGCGGCGCGCCCCACGACTCGACAATGTTACCGGTGTGGCCTTCGTTTTCAGACCTGTCGATGGCGGAATCGGCCAACTCATCCTGTACAGCTTTCAAGCGTTCGCGGATCAAGGCAACGGTTTCACTCTGCTCGCCATGTTGTTCGATCAGTGAATCGAGAGCTTCTTTCAACTGTTGTTCGCGCGTTACCAGGGCACGATCTGGGCTGGTCATAGGCGTATCCTTTTTGGCTGTGTACCAAGCCTGTCCAGTTTGTCACATTATTTGTCTTTATTAACGATATTTTACGCAAAAGTACAGTAAAATATTCTTTCGCCACCCGCCAACAACCGAGAAGCACTCTGCTCTTTCGCACCTGTCGGGGCACTGATATCCTCCCTGCATTCTGGGGGGGGTCTCAGAGAACGTGGGGGCTCGCTCAATATGCGAAACATCATCATCGGCATCGTGATCGGCTTAGTCTGCGGCGTCATGGCGGGAGCGACTGTGGTTGCGCCCAGCTTGGAACAGGCGCGTCTGGCTCAAGCCCCTCAGACGACCGCCAAGGAGAGGGCTGAGGCGCTGGGGGCGGAAGACCTGAACATCGCAGCCGACGAAACGGACGCGGTCGCCGCCCTGAAGCTGACGCCCGCCAGTGAGTTGCGCTTGGTCAGCTTGTTTCGCATCAAGGTGCCCGTGTTGGGCGCATTGCCCAACCGGCTCAAACAGGCGCTGCCTGCCGCCACTGGCGGGCGCCTCGGCGTCACGGTCTACGATCCCGGCGCCTTGGTCGACGCCGGGGATACGTTCGAAGCCTTGAAGTCCGGGGCCATCGACGCGGTGTTCGCCCCGCCCGGTCAATGGGATGCGCAAGACCCGGAGTTGCAATTGTTCACCGCCATTCCCTTCGGTCCCGGTGCGAACGAACATTTGGCTTGGTACTATCACGGCGGCGGGCAGGCGTTGTTTCAAAAGGCCATGAAGAAGCAGGGGGTTCACGCCCTGCTCTGCGGCGCGATCCCGCCGGAGGCATCGGGGTGGTACCGCACTCCAATTCGCACGGCCAAGGATTTCAAAGGCAAGACCATCCGCGCCTTCGGCCTGGGCGGCGACGTACTGGACAAACTGGAGGTCAACGTCGAACGCTTGGACGCGGGCGGGATTCTCGTTGGATTCGAAACGGGCCGTCTGGACGGCGCAGAATATTCCCTGCCCAGCGTCGACGCGGAATTGGGCTTTCAAAAGTTCGCCCGGCAGTACTATTTCCCCGGCTGGCATCAACCGGTGACGTTGTTCACGCTCGCGGTTAATGAGCGCATCTGGCAAGGTTTGCCCGCGTATGAACGCGCCGCCATCGAAACCATCTGCGGCGACAACGTGCGTCACGCCCTCGCGGAGGCCGACGCCAGCCAATTCGAGGCTCTGAAAAAACTGAGCCTGGACGGTATCCAGGTGCGCCGCTGGCCGGACGAAATCCTCAAGGCCTTGGAAACGGCCTGGAAAGAGGTCGCCCGCGAGCACGCCGCAAATCATCAAGGTTTCGCCGCAACCTGGACGTCCTTGCAAAGATTCCGTCGAGACTACGCCATCTGGCATGAAATCAGCCGCTTTTAGGGTCAGGCCCCATGATCCTAAGGACTGTTACTTGACACAATCTTCTGACAAGATCGGATTGACCATTTGCTTTTTGCCGTTTTATCGATAGCCTTGATCTTGGTTCATAAAGGGATTGCCAAAAAATCTCAGCTTTCAAACGACCCTACGTATTCACACTGGAATAGGAGACGACCGTGAAGATCGTTACTTTTGCTGTTGCGCTTGCCTGCATGAGTGCTTTGCCTACCCTTAGCTTGGCGGACCCCTCAGCTTTCAACAAACATTGCAAAAAGTGCCATCCCGTAAAAGCGGGCAAGCATTTGGCAGGCCCGTCACTGGCAGGCATCATGGGACGCGCAGCCGGAGCCACGGACTTTAAAAAATACAAGGTTGTCAAAGACAGCAACATCGTCTGGGATGAGGCGAACATTGACGCCTACATCACGGATCCCAAAAAATTCGCCAAGGACAACGGCCTGCCCAAACCTAAGATCATGATCACAAAGGTTAAAAGCGCCGACGAACGCAAGGCCATTATCGAGCACTTGAAAACCTTGCAGTGAGCTCCGAGCAGACCAACCTGTCATTGCCATGAATTTGACAAATATCAGTTTCACTCTTGATTTTGTGAAATTGATGGTTAGTTTGTGGGCTTAATTTGATGGGCCTTGCCTTCGCCGCAACGTGCCTATACGGTCTGACCAAAGAATGACCACACTAGATGGAGCAGCTTCCTATGAAAATCATCCCCGTTGCCGCCGTTTTGGCTGCTTTTGCAATCCTGCCCGTTTCCGAAGCCATGGCTGTCGATGGCAAGAAGGCGTTCGCAAAGCGTTGCAAATCCTGCCATGACATCAACTTCGAAAAGCACCGGACCGGTCCGAACCTGGCAGGCATTATGGGCAGCAAAGCCGGCACCACCGACTTCAAGAAATACAAAGCCCTGAAGGGTGTGGATTTCGTTTGGGATGAAGCCAACATGGATGGTTGGATCGCCGATTCAAAGAAGTTCCAAAAGGCCAACAAGGACATGTTCGCCAAGAAAAACACGACCATGAGCGTCAAGGTCAAAAAAGCCGAGGAGCGCGCCGCGATCATCGAATATCTCAAGACCAAGTAAGCGTCTTGAGTCTGGTTTTACAGGGGCCGGTGCTTGTGCACCGGCCCTTTTTCTATATTTTATCTACGGCATAATCTTGCGCTGATTGAGATGGAGCAACGGCAAATGGACATCAAGGAGTACATCCGGGGCATTCCCGATTTTCCCAAACCCGGCATCCTGTTTTACGACATTTCCACTCTGCTTTCGCATGCCGACGCATGGCAAGTCGCCATGGGCCGTATGGCGCGCATGGTCGGCCAGTATCAGCCCGACATTTTGGTGGGCATTGAATCGCGTGGCTTCTTGGTCGCGGCTCCCTTGGCTCTGAAGCTGGGCTGCGGGTTTGTTATGGTGCGCAAACCCGGCAAGTTACCCGGCGGCACGGTGGAGTACTCCTACGAACTGGAATACGGAACCGACGCCTTACAGATCCAAGACGACGCCATCCATCCCGGCCAACGCGTGGTGATCCTGGACGATTTGCTCGCCACCGGCGGTACGCTCACCGCCACGGTGGATTTGTGCCGCAAGGTCGGCGGCGATGTGGTCGGCAGCGCCGCGATCATCGAACTCGCCCACCTCGGCGGGCGCGATAAAGTGGACATACCTTTTGAGGCGTTGATATCCTACGACGAATGATCTGGAGAGGGAGCTGCCCATGCCCAACCTCGACATTCTCAAGCAATTGATCGCCGACGTCGGCGCGGATACGGCGCTGAACCTGCTCGATATCTTCAAAGATGATGCCGACAAACGCCTCGCCGCCATCGCCGACTACTTGGAAAACGGCGGCGACGTTGCGCATTTGCGCGTTCAAGCACATTCCTTGAAAGGCCTATGCCGGACTTACGGCGCGCCCGATGGCGGCGAGGCCGCATGGATGCTGCAAGATGCCTGCGATGCGGGGGCAAGCGAAGCTGATATCCGCGCTTTGGCGGAGGCCGCCTTGAAGATCATTCCGGTGGATATGGCTGCGGCAATCGATGCCGCACACGCTTTGCATAAGCAAACTTAAACTTCGACTTTGTCCGCTTCTTCCCAAGTCTGGCGCTTGCGGTAAATGGTCGACGCGCTGATGCCCAAATGCGACGCCGCACGAGGGACGTTGCCGCCGCACAAGCCGATGGCGTGTTCGATGATCTCTCGCTCCATCTCGTCCAATGACCGCAACTCTGCGGCGTTGGATGGCTTCAAAGCATTCGCCGTCGCCACACTACCCGTTGCTCCAGTCAGTTGGATCAAAGCACCCGACATGCTCGTGTCCACCGGCAGTGGCTCGACACTGTCAACCAATTGGTCCAGAGGGGCGGGCAGCATATCGCTGGTGACCTTTTCGCCATCGTTCAAAACCACGATATTGCGGATTACATTTTGCAATTGGCGCACATTGCCGGGCCAAGGATAGGCGCTGAACACTGCGCGGACCTGGTCATCGAACCCCTGGAACGGCTTGCCTTCTTCACGAACGTAATCCCCCAACAGCTTGTCGGCGATGGCCAGAACGTCTTCGCCCCGCTCTTTCAAATCCGGCATGTGAATCGGAATCACGTGTAAACGGTAGAACAGGTCTTCGCGAAACCGCCCTTCGGCGACTTCGGCCATGGGATCTTTGTTTGTGGCGCAGACGAAGCGAATGTCCACGTTTTCCATCTGCGTGCCCCCGACTTTCTGGAACGTACCGGTCTGAATGAAGCGCAGCAGCTTGGTCTGCAGGTTCAGGTCCATTTCGCAGATTTCATCCAGGAACAACGTGCCGCCGTTGGCCCGTGTCGCCGCACCATCACGGTCCGCCACCGCGCCGGTGAACGAGCCTTTGACATGGCCGAAGATTTCACTTTCCATTAAATCCTTTGGGATCGCACCGCAGTTGAGTGCGATGAACGGCTTGGCCGCGCGCGGGCTTTGGTCGTGAATCGCCTGGGCGCAAACCTCCTTACCGGTGCCGCTTTCGCCAGTAATGAACACCGTCGCTTTGGAGCCTGCGGCGCTGTCGATGATGCGGTAGACCCGCTGCATGGCGAGCGACGAACCGATAAAGCCCTGGTATTCCTGGCGGTCGATTTCCTTGCGATAGGTCTCGACGATCTGGCTGAGTTGCTGGCGCTCCAGGACGTTGTTCAGAGTAACCTTCAGCCGATCGGCGTTGAACGGCTTGACCAGGAAGTCGAGCGCGCCCAAGCGCATGGCGTCAATGGCGGTGTTCAGCGAAGCGTTTGCGGTGATCACCACCACGGCGGCGGGGATCTGTTGGGTGGAGATGTGTTCCAGGATTTGCAACCCGTCCATGTCGGGCAACATCAAATCCAGCAGCACGGCATCGGGCGGACCTTCGGCCAAAATCGCCAAAGCGTCTTTGCCGGTTTCGACGTGCTGGATGTCATAGGCCTCACCTTCGAGGTACGCCTCGTACGTGCGCGCCAAGGGCACGGTATCTTCGACCAGCAGGACGCGGAATTGATCTGTCATTCTTTCTCCCCGTTGCTAGCGCCACATCCCCTTTGCTACCGTCAAATATGGAGCTTATGTATGATGATTGGAACCCTTTTTTTGCATTTTGCAAATTTTTAACATGGTATTGCCGCAACCTTAATAAGTTATATTTATAAATTTAACACGCTAGACGCGCAATTTTTTTCATGACGGTCGGCAAAGCTTGGGCGTCCAAGTCCGCCCGCGGGCACCAAATGCCCTCTCGAGGGACAATTTTCAGATGGGTTTTGAGAATTCTCAACTCCAGATGAAAATGGGTAAAGGTATGATGCACCAAACCGTCCACGATGCGCCAATCCGACCCCACTCCCATCGCCTGCGCAGCCTGTGCGGCGTCGAGTTCGGTCTCCTGCCCCACAACGACCCACGGGGTGGTGGGAAATCCCATCATTCCCCCCAGCAGCCCCTTGTCGGGGCGACGTTCCAACAAGACGGCGCCATCCGCGCGTTCCATCCAAACGGCCCAGCCCCGCCGCGTGGGCTTGTCTTTTTTGGGAGCCTTTTTGGGATACGCCGCCGCTTCGTCCGCCAAATTGGCTTGGCAGTCGGCTTCCCATGGGCATGCCGCACAGTCGGGCGATTTGGGCTTGCACACGGTCGCGCCCAAATCCATCAAGGCTTCGGCGAAATCGCCGCTGCGCTCTTTCGGCAACAACCGGGTCGCAACCTCGCCGATCTTGGCCTTATTTGCAGGCATGATGTCTGCGATGGCGTAAAGACGGCTCAAGACCCGGATGACGTTGCCATCCACGGGCGCAGCGGAGCCGTTGAACGCGATGGCCGCAATGGCTGCCGCGGTGTACGGCCCAATGCCGGGCAGTGCGCGTAAGTCCGCTTCGTCGCGGGGGAACGCGCCTTGGCGCTCCCCGGCCACATGGCGCGCGCATTTCAACATGTTGCGCGCACGGGCGTAATAGCCCAAACCCGCCCAGGCGCGCATGACGTCGTCCGCATCCGACGCCGCCAGCGCCTTCACATCCGGCCAACGGGCGGTGAAATCCAGAAAATAGGGAATGACGGCGGCGACCGTAGTCTGTTGCAACATGATTTCCGCAAGCCACACCCGGTACGGGTCGCGCGCACCGCACGGCGCATCGCGCCAGGGCAGGTTCCCCCGCCCGGAGGCATCGAACCATTTCATAAGTTTCGAAGTCAGGTGATGAGGGTCGGTCTGGGACATGGGTTCTGAGGGGGCATGGTCTCTGAGATTGTGATTGGCGGGCCTCCCCCCTAACATAGGGGCATGGCCGCCAAATCCACCACCAAAAAGACCAAGGGAAAACCTCGTGGGATCACCCCCAGCGAGAAACGCACACGCTGGGCCAAGCCGCTAGCGCAACCTATCGACCGGCTGACCAAGGGCCTGCTGGGCAAACACGGTTTCACCCACGCGCAGATCGTCACCGGCTGGCCCGACATCGTCGGAGCGGAGATGGCGCGCCATACCCAACCGGAAAAAATCGTCTTTTCCCGGGACGGGGTAAGTGGCGGCACGCTACACCTCAAAACCGACAGCGGCGCGCTGGCCATGGAACTTCAACACATCGAACCCCAGGTGATCGAGCGCATCAACACCTTCTTCGGCTACCGCGCGGTGGTGCGCATCAAGCTTTTGCAAGGCCCGCTGCCGCACCGAAACCGGGGGGACGCGAAAGACAAAACCCAGCCCCGCCCCTTAAGCCCGGCTGAGGCGCGGGAGCTCAGCCAAACCGTCGCCTGTGTGGATGATCCGGAACTGCAAGAGGCCCTGGAACGCCTGGGCCAAAGTATCGTTGGACGAAATAAGCCCAAGCCTTGACGCAACCGTGCAACGCAAGGGTTTGATCCACCGCAAAACCGCCACAGTTATCCACAACTACTTGGGCCTAACCCCCCTTGCAGTGCTTGAGCGCCGACGGGGACTGCCATATATTTGTCAACATCTTGTGGTGCGGGAGCAACAAATGTCCACATATGCCAAAAACTCTAAGGTTTTGAAATCGTTGGCGCACACCTGCGCGGTTCTGTTCGCCGTTTTGGCGACCGTGCCCCTGGCGGCCCAGGCGCAAATGGCTTCCATCCAGGACGCGCTGGCCGAAATGAGCATGGGCTCGCCCGATGCGCCGGTGACGCTGCATGAGTTTTCGTCGCTCACCTGCCCGCATTGCGCCACCTTCCACACCGAAGCGCTCCCGCTCATCAAGAAAAACTATGTCGACACCGGCAAGGTGCGCATCGTGTTCCACGATTTCCCGCTGGATGGCTTGGCCGAGGCCGCCACCGCGCTCGCGCGTTGCGCGGGGCCGGAACGCAGCGTCGATTTTTTCGACATGCTCTTTCAGACCCAGAGCAACTGGTCGCGCTCCAACAACCCGCTGGGATCGCTCACCGCCATCGCGCGCTTTTACGGGCTGAGCGCCGACGATGTCGCCACCTGCATCAGCAGCGACGAACTGCTCACTGCCATCCGCGACAACCGCGAACGTAGCGCGGCGACATTCGGCATCCAATCCACGCCATCCTTCCTGCTGGAAGGCCAGAAAATCGTCGGCGCGCTCCGCTACGACGACTTCAAAGACTTACTTGATAAGGCGCTGGCCGCCAAAGGAGCCAACTGACCGCGCCTGCGGCCAGGATCTGGGGGTAAACGAAACGTGCTGCGCTTCACCAGGCTCAGACTTCAAGGGTTTAAGTCCTTCGTCGATCCGACCGAGCTTTATATCGAGCCCGGTCTGACCGGCGTGGTCGGCCCCAACGGCTGCGGCAAATCGAACCTCGTCGAGGCGCTCAAATGGGTGATGGGCGAAACGTCGGCCAAGCAAATGCGCGGCTCCGCCATGGACGACGTAATCTTCGGCGGCTCCGCCAACCGCCCGGCACGCAACGTCGCCGAAGTCGTGTTGCACCTGGACAACCGCGCGCGCATTGCGCCGGCCATGTTCAACGATGCCGAAGATTTGGAGGTCGTGCGCAAGATTGAGCGCGAACAAGGCTCCAACTACAAGGTCAACGGCAAGGATGTGCGCGCCAAGGACGTGCAGCTGCTGTTCGCCGACGCCGCGTCCGGATCGCGCTCCACCGCGCTGGTGTCCCAAGGCAAGATCGGTCAGGTGATTTCCGCCAAGCCCGCCGACCGGCGTGCATTGCTGGAAGAAGCCGCCGGTATCACCGGCTTGCATTCGCGCCGCCACGAGGCCGAACTGCGCCTGCGCGGGGCGGAAAACAACTTATCGCGCCTGGACGACATCCTCATCACCCTGGAAGGCCAATTGCAAAGCTTGAAGAAGCAGGCCCGCCAGGCAACGCGTTACCGCAACCTATCCGACCACATCAAAAAGGCCGAGGCGCTGCTGTTCCACATCCGCTGGACCCAGGCCATCGACGGATTGGAAGCGGACCGCGACAAGCTTAAGGAAGCCGAGGCCATCGTCGCGGAGCTTACCGCCCAGGTCGCCGCCGCCTCCACCCAGCAAGCGGGTGCGGCGGAAGTGGTGCCGGGGCTGCGGGGCCAGGAAACCGAAGCGGCAGCCGAACTGCAGCGCCTGACGCTCGCACGCGACGGTCTGGATGAGGAGGTCAAGCGTATCGAAGACGCACGTTTGGACCGCGTTCACCGTCTGGAACAGGTCAGTCACGACATCGCGCGCGAACGCAATCTGGCCGAAGACGCCACCCAGGCGTCCGAACGGCTCAACCACGAAAAGGGCGAGATCGAAGCCGCCCAGGACGGCGAAGCGGACGCTATCGTCAAGGCCGAAACCGAACTGCAGGACGCCACCGCCCAAGTCGACGAGTTGGAAACCAACCACACCCAGATGACCGACAAGTTGGCGTCCGATGAAGCTGAGCGCGCCAGCCTGACACGCTCCATCCAGGATTTAGAAACGCGCATCGACAACCTGTCACACCGGCTGCGCGACCTGAACGACCAGCGCAAGCACTTGGAACGCGTTGCCGCCGAAACCAGCGGCTTGAACGCCGCCGAAACCGCGTTGATCCAAGCTGAACAAGCCATGAACGCGGCGCGTGAAACCCTGGAACAGGCCGAAGGCAAAGCAGCCATCACCCAAGAGGCCTCGGAAGAGGCGCGCCACCATCTGCAAGAGGTCCGCGTGGCGCTGTCGCGCCTGGAAGCGGAAGAGCAGGCGTTGGCGAAAGTTCTGGAAACGGGCGAGCCGGAAATGTGGCCGCCGATGCTCGAATCCGTGTCCGTCGATGCGGGTTTCGAGGCCGCATTGGGTGCCGCGCTGGGCGAAGAGCTGGATGCGTCGAGCGACGAAGCCGCACCGGTGCACTGGACCTTGCTGGACGCGTTCGAGGACGCTCCTCGATTGCCGGATGGCGCGAGGCCACTGTCCACAGTCACCCAAGCCCCGGCGGCTCTGGCGCGGCGCTTGAGCCAGATCGGCGTGGTCGATGACACGGCAACCGGGGAGCGGCTGGCGCGTGATCTCAAGCAAGGACAACGTTTGGTCAGCCTGGAAGGCGCACTATGGCGCTGGGACGGCTACACCATCACCGAAGGCGCGCAAACCGCCGCCCAGGTGCGCCTGGAACAACTCAACCGCTTGAAAGATGTGCGTTCGCAACTGGACAAGGCTCATGGCGACGTCAATGCAGCGGACGAAACGGCGCTCACAGCGCGCGAAGCATCCGAAGATGCCCGCAATGCAGAACGCGCCGCCCGTCAAGCGGTGCGCGAACGCGAAGCCGCCCACAATCAAGCCCGCGACCAAGTGGCCGCCATCCGCACCCAGATCGCCGAACAGAATTCCAAACTGGAAGCGGTGGTGAACGCCGCCCAAACCGTGGAACACGATATTGCGGAAGCCAAGGCGAACTGTGCGGAGTCCGAGGTCGCCCTGGCGGAGTTGCCGGACACCGAAGCCGCGCGTGAAGAGGTCATGCGCGTGCGCGAAGAGCTGGCGGACAAACGCACCGTCCAGGTCGAGCGCCAGGGCATTTTCGCAAGCCTCAAACGCAACGCGGAAGAACGCGCGCGGCGTTTGGCCGATATCGAACGCGAGTTGGCGTCGTGGACGGAACGCTCCGAAGGCGCAGTGCAGCGCATTTCCGATCTGGAAGCGCGCACCGGACAAATCCGCCAGGAACTGGAAGACCTCGCCAAACGGCCCGAAGAGATCAAGCAAAAGCGCGCCGAGCTTCTGGACCTGATCGACGCGGCGGAAGCCAAACGCAAGGCCGCCGCCGACGAACTGGCCATCGCCGAAGGCACTTTGGGCGAAGCCGACAAGCACCTGCGCGAAGCCGAAAGCCGCCTGGGCCAAGCGCGCGAAACCCGGGTGCGCATCGAAGGCGCGGTCGAACAGGGCAAGCAAGCCTGTGAATCCATCGCCGAACGGGTGAAGGAAAAGCTCGACTGCGGTCCGGGCGACTTGGCCGAACTGGCCGAACACGGCGAAGATGCGCCCCTGCCGGAACTGGAAGCTGTGGAACGCAAAGTGGACCGGCTGGTGCGCGAACGCGACACCATGGGCCCGGTGAACCTGCGTGCCGAGGACGAATCGCGTGAAATGACGGAGCAAATCGAAACCCTGGAGACCGAGCGCGCGGACCTGATCGAGGCCATCGAAAAACTGCGCCGGGGCATCAACGAGCTCAACCGCGAAGGCCGCGAACGTTTGCTGGCCTCCTTCCGCGAGGTGGACCGCCATTTCCAGGAACTGTTCGTACGTTTGTTCGGCGGCGGTCAAGCGCACTTGAAACTGATCGAAGCGGACGATCCGTTGGAATCGGGCCTGGAAATCATGGCCTCGCCGCCCGGCAAGCGCATGCAGGTGCTGAGCCTTCTTTCCGGCGGCGAACAGGCGCTCACCGCCACGGCGCTGTTGTTCGCGGTGTTCTTGACCAACCCAGCGCCCATTTGTGTGCTGGACGAAGTCGACGCACCGTTGGACGACGCCAACGTGGACCGCTTCTGCACCATGTTGGAAGAAATGGCCGCGTCGGGCACCACGCGCTTCCTCATCATCACCCACCACCGCATGACCATGGCCCGCATGGACCGCCTGTTCGGCGTCACCATGGCGGAACGCGGGGTGTCCCAATTGGTCAGCGTCGACCTTGAGGAAGCCGAAAGCTTCCGCGAGTCGGCTTAAGCCCCGATAACGCCCTGCGCGGGGCGTCAATATATTCTGTATTATCAGCCACTTATATTAGAATTTGCTGCGCTTGACAGGGTCCGGCGAGGGGCTATGATGCCCCCGCTTCCGGCCAACAGCCCGGCAACCCGTGGGAGGGCTATCCTTATGGAAAAAAAGGACCCTGATCGGGAACTCAGTGATTTCGACGCACGCCTGCAACAGGCGCGCGCCACCCGCAAAGGCCCGGTTCACGGGGCCCCGGGCTTGAAACCTGAGACGTCGGGCATCGGACAGGCGCTTCGCATCGGGGTGGAAATGGTCTCCGCCCTGGTTGTGGGCGTCGGTTTGGGTTGGTTTTTGGACAATTTGCTGGGCACAAAACCCTGGATGATGATCGTGTTCATTTTCCTCGGTGGCGCAGCCGGCATTTTGAACGTCTACCGGACGGCCATGCGGATGATGGAGGAGTTTGACGAAGATTCGAAGGATTCCGGGACCTCTGGCGCAACAAACGGAAACGAATCCGGAAAAAGCGCGGAAAACAGCCCGGAAAAATGACATTTTCGTGGATTTTTCGGCCATCAGGGCTTGCTCTTGGAGCCCAAGACGTTTAGGAAAGGTGCGCATTTTAGTGCACTGCAGCACAAGCGCTTTCGCTTAGGCGTTTCGGACGGACGAACAGACCGGCACATAACCTGATCAG
This sequence comes from Magnetovibrio sp., assembly GCA_028281525.1. Taxonomy (GTDB): domain Bacteria; phylum Pseudomonadota; class Alphaproteobacteria; order Rhodospirillales; family Magnetovibrionaceae; genus Magnetovibrio. Next base: position 6,945 of record JANQJR010000006.1, on the reverse strand, counting down.
GCGGATACAGACGTGGCAAACCCCATCGCACAATTCGAAATCAAGCCTTTGATTCCTCTTGAAGTGGCGGGGGTGGACGCCTCTTTCACCAATTCCAGCTTTTTCATGTTGTTCACCGTGGCCGCCATCACGATTTTCCTGGTCGCCGGCATGCGCAAGCGCGCATTGGTGCCGGGACGCTGGCAATCGGTGGCGGAGCTCAGTTACGAATTCATCGCCGGGCTGCTGAGGGACAATGTCGGCTCCGAAGGGCGCAAATACTTCCCCTTCGTCTTCACGCTGTTCATGTTCGTCTTGTTCAGCAACTTAGCCGGCATGCTGCCTTACGCGTTCACCACCACGAGCCACATCATCGTGACCTTCGCCCTGGCGATCACGGTGTTCCTGGGCGTGACCGTCATCGGTCTGGTGCGCCATGGCTGGCATTTCTTCTCTTACTTCGTGCCGGACGGCGTGCCGCCCCTGGCGCTGATCTTGATCGTGCCGATCGAAATCATTTCCTACCTGTCGCGTCCCATCAGCTTGTCCGTGCGTCTGTTCGCAAACATGACCGCCGGGCACACGATGATGAAGGTTTTCGCCGGGTTCGTGGTTTCGTTGGGCTTTCTCGGCGGCTGGCTGCCGCTGGGCATTGAAGTGCTGATGATTGGTTTTGAATTTTTGGTCGCCTTCTTGCAGGCCTACGTCTTCACCGTATTGACGTGCATCTACCTGCATGACGCGATCCACCTGCACTAAGCGGGAAACGAACACTGTAACACCTGAACTCAACCCTCTTGTTCAAGACGAACGAATATAAGGAATTGAACCATGGAAATTGAAGCCGCGAAGATGATTGGTGCTGGTCTGGCCGTGATTGGCCTGGGCGGCGTCGGCGCCGGTATCGGTAACGTTTTTGCTTCCCTGATCAGCGCCATCGCGCGCAACCCGGCATCCGAAGGCAAGGTCTTCGGCCGCGCCATCCTGGGCTTCGCCCTGGTGGAAGCGGTTGGCCTGTTTGCGCTCGTCATCGCCCTGATGATCCTGTTCGCGTTTTAATCGGTTCTCGTGTGGCGGCGGTGGGCAAAAGTCCGCCGCCCCGCTCGCTTCATAACCAACAAAACAGGCAGGAGCCCGCACATGCGGATTCTGAAACTTATCTTTACGTCAGCTTTTCTGGGCACCGTGGGCGGCCATGCCGCTCTGGCCAAGGAAGGTGGATTGCCGCAACTGGACGTGACCACCTACCCCACGCAGGTGATCTGGTTGGTGATCTCCTTCACCGTGCTGTTTTTCCTGATGAGCAAAGTCGCTTTGCCGCGGATCAGCGAGGTGCTTGAGGAACGTCAGAACAAAATCGACGACAATCTTGCGAAAGCGGAAGAGTTGAAAGTCCAGGCGGAAAGCGCCAAGGATGCTTTTGAGAAGTCCCTCGCCGACGCACGCGCCAAGGCCCAGGAAGCCATTCGCGAGGTCAAGGAAGCGGCTTACGCCGAAGCGACCGAGCGCCAAAAAGCGCAAAGCGATCAGCTTCACGCGAAGATCGCCGAATCCGAGCAGGCCATCGCCAAGGCCCGTGACGAAGCGATGTCCGGCATCAAGGATGTGGCCACCGATGTCGCTGCATCCGCGGTCGAAAAGCTCATCGGTGAAGCGCCCAAGGACGTGGCCGGAGCCATTGACGCGGCGCTCAAAGACCGGGCTTAAGGAGAGAGACCTATGTTGATCAGCCAAGCCCACGCCGCTTCGGAAGCCGCTCAGGAAGCATCCTTTTTCGCCGACCCGACGTTTTGGGTCGCCGTCGCCTTTTTCCTGTTTTTCGCGATCTTCGGCAAAATGTTGTTTGGCTTCGCCAACACCAAGCTCGATGAACGCGCGCAACGCATCAGCGACGAAATCGAAGAAGTGACGCGCCTTCGCGAAGAGGCTCAGGATCTGCTGGCCTCTTACGAAAAGAGGCAGCACGAAGCGCTGAAGGAAGCCGAAAATATCGTCGCCGCCGCCAAGGACGAGGCCGCGCGCCTGTCCCAGGAAGCCGCCGAACAGCTCGAAGCCAGCCTCAAGCGTTCCGAACAACTCGCCACCGAGCGCATCGCCCAGGCCGAAGCCCAGGCGTTGGCGGAGGTTAAGAGCCTTGCGGTGGACATCGCCATGGACGCCACCAAGCGCATCCTTGCCAAGGAAGTGTCCGAAGAAAAGGCCGACGCCATGGTCGATGATGCGATCAAAAACCTGGACGGCAAGCTGCACTAAGCAAACCGCGCACATTTCATATCCACCGAAAAAGCCCCGCAGGTCCAGCGGGGTTTTTTTGTGGCCCAAGTGGACGACTGCCATTTGCTTGATTTACAGCCAGCCTTACCGGATTGCCGTCCGTTTTTTTCCAAACCCTCCAGGTTCCGGCGCCTATGGAAATTGCATCCAGAAAACGGGTTTCGCAAACCAAAATAATAAATTCCGACTTTAGATGCTAACCCTCCACCTAGCGGGACGGCTTTTCACAGATGCTTTCCAAGTATGACAGCATTGTCTCGGCGACATGCAAGAGCCGGGTCGCCGATTCATCGATGTTGTCCAAATATTCATCCTGGTCGGGCTGAAACTGGGGATGATCGGCCGCCATTTTCAGGACCTGCGTGAACCCGATGATCGCCGTCAACGGCGTTCGCAACTCATGGCTCATATACGCCAAAAACGCGGCATGCCCACCGTCATGGGCGGGCGACTCCGCTAAATGAGCCTCCATCGCGACCTCATCAAATTTGTCACGGCCATTTTGGGATTGGGCCGCGCCCACACACTCTGTCGAATTTGAATACGACATCTTTGGCGTCCTTCCTACACAACCATAAAGTATCTACATACATTATAGACCATTTTAAGGTTGAGGTGTGTCAAATGGGTGACATCACAGTAAACGATTGTGGAATAATAACCGCTTTCAGAGCATGGTTAAATCGAGCCAGTCTTGTTCACTGAGCACGTGAAGCCCCAGTTCCCGGGCTTTTTTCTCTTTCGAGCCCGCCCCCGGTCCCACAACCACATAGTCGGTCTTTTTGCTCACCGAGCCCGACACCTTGGCGCCCAGACTTTCGGCCTTGGCCTTGGCTTCATTGCGGCTCATGGTCTCGAGCGTGCCGGTGAACACCACGGTCTTGCCCGCGACGGGGGAGTTGCCGGTGTCGGGAGCCGCGAAGTCCTCGACCCTGACATTGTCCAATAGGTCATCCAACACGTCGTTGTTGTGGGGCTCGGCGAAAAATTCGACCAAGTCCTTGGCCATGCTCGCACCGATGCCATCGATGCTGAGCAAATCTTCCAACTGTTCCGATCCAATCACGCGCGCGCCTTCCATGGCTTGGCGAAGTGCGGGCATGGAGCCGTACTGTTTGGCGAGCAGGCGCGCCGTCGCCTGGCCCACCTGGGGAATGCCCAGCGCATAAACAAAGCGCGGTATGTCGATGGCGCGCTTGGCGCCGATGGCGTCCATCAGGTTCTGGATGGACTTCTCCTTCCAGCCTTCACGGCCCTCCAGCATTTCGGGGCTCAAACGGAAAATATCGCCCGGCGTCTTGATCAGGCCGTCATCGAAAAACGTCACCACATGCTTGCCGCCCAGGCCTTCGATATCGAACGCATTGCGTGAAACGAAGTGCCTGAGCCGTTCATGCGCCTGGGCCGGGCAGACCAGGCCCCCGGTACAGCGCGTCGCGGCTTCGCCGTCTTCGCGCACCGCATGGCTGCCACAAACGGGGCAGTTCTCAGGAAACGCGTAAGCCTCACGCTCTCCATGCCCGCCGTCATCGACCACTTCCAAGACTTGAGGGATGACGTCACCCGCGCGTTGGATGCGCACGTGATCGCCGATACGGATATCGAGATCGCGGATATAATCGGCGTTGTGCAGCGTGGCGTTGCTCACCACCACACCACCCACCGTCACTGGTTCGAGCCGCGCCACCGGGGTCAGAACGCCGGTACGCCCCACTTGGATATCGATATCCCTCAGGATCGTCACCGCCTTTTCCGCCGGAAACTTGTGCGCAACGGCCCAGCGCGGCGCACGCGACACGAAACCAAGCCGCACTTGCCAGTCCAGACGGTCGACCTTGTAGACCACACCGTCGATGTCGTAATCCAACTCGGCGCGGTGTTCCTGAATAGTGTCGTACTGGGCCATGATTTCCTCCACACCATTGCACACGCGGGTGAAGGGGTTGACGGAAAAGCCCCAGTCTTTCAGCAATGCGATAAATGCGCCGTGGCTGTTCCAGGTCACGTCGCTGACCTCGCCATAAGCATAGGCGAAGAAGCTCAGTGGTCGTTCCTTGGTGATGGAGGCATCCAATTGGCGTAACGATCCGGCGGCGGCATTGCGCGGATTGGCAAAGACCTTTTCACCTTCCGCTTCCTGATGTTCGTTAAGACGAAAGAAGTCCTGCTTTGACATGTAGATTTCACCGCGCACCTCCAGCACATCCGGCACGCCTTCCGGCAAACTTTCGGGGATGTCACCTACATGGCGGACATTGGCGGTGACGTCCTCGCCTACCTTCCCGTCGCCACGGGTCGCCGCCTGGACCAGTTTGCCGCCTTCGTAGCGCAGCGATATGGAAAGGCCGTCAATCTTGGGTTCCGCCACCATCTCCAGCGGAATGTCCGGATTGTCGCTCAGTTCCTTCAAGAACCGGCGGATGCCGTCGATAAATTCCCGCAATTCTTCTTCGTCGAAGACGTTGCCGAGCGACAGCATCGGCTTTGCGTGCCTGATTTTGCCGAAACCGGATGCCGGCGCCGCACCGACGCGGTGGGTCGGGCTGTCGGGCCTCACGGACAAAGGAAAGCGTTTCTCGATCGCCTCGTTGCGTTGCCTGAGCGCGTCGTATTCCGCGTCCGTAACGCTGGGGGCATCCTGCTGATAGTAGCGCTCGTCGTGGTCCTTGATTTCGCGGGCCAAGGCTTCCAGTTCGCGGTCGGCCTCATCCACAGTGAGTTCGTCCACCGGGATGGAGCGCACGTCGTCCGTGTTCATTCGGCAGCCCCACTCAAGAGGCTCTGCGCCGCGCCGCGCGCTTCCTGGGTGACGCTTTCGCCCGACAGCATGCGCGCGATCTCGTGTTCGCGTTCAGTTGCGTCCAGCGGTGTGACGGTGGTGCGCACGTGTTCACCCTCTTGTGCTTTGGCGACGTGCATATGCCACGCCCCGCGCGCCGCAACCTGCGGGCTGTGGGTGACAACCAGGACCTGCACGTCTTGGCCGAGGCGCGACAAGCGCTGGCCGACGGCATCCGCAACAGCCCCGCCGATGCCGCTGTCCACTTCGTCGAATACCAAGGTCGGCACCGGGTCGGACTGCGCCAGCACCACCTTGAGCGCGAGCATAAAGCGCGACAACTCACCCCCCGATGCGATTTTCGCCAGCGGACCCGCCGGCGCGCCCGGATTGGTGGCGACCTCAAAAGCCACGCGATCCCAGCCCGTTTCGCCCCAACCGTCTTCTTCCGCCTGGGTTTGAATGGTGGTGCGAAATTCCGCCGCGCCCAGTTTCAAAGGCTCCAATTCCACACCCACGGCCTTGTCCAGGCCCATGGCGGCCTCGCGTCGGGCCTGGGACAATTGCGTCGCGATTTCGGCGTAAACGCCGCGCGCCTGGGCCTCCGCACGGGCCAGTTCTTCCAAACGCTGACCGCCATCTTCGATGCTTTCCAGTTGGGCGGACAGCTTGACGTAAAGCCCCGGCAGGTTGACCACATCCACATTGTGCTTGCGCGCGAGCGCCCGCAGCGCGAACAGCCGCTCCTCCACCTGTTCCAAGTGGCGCGGATCCAGATCGACGCGGTTTGCGGCGGCGTCCAATTCGCTGGCGGCGACGGCAACCTGCTCCGCCGCGCCGTCAAGGGCGCTCAGCGTCGCATCCAGGATGCCGTCGGCCTTTTCCGCCACCGGCTCCAACGCGCGCAAAGCGTCGCGCAACATGCGCTCCACCCCCTGACCGCTGTCCAACGCCTTGTTGGCAGCGTTCATGGCATCCACCAGCTTTTCCCCGTGCATCAGCATCTGACGCTCATGCGCCAAGCGTTCTTCTTCGCCGTCTTCGGGGCCTAAGCTCTTGAGTTCTTCGACAGCGTGGCGCAGGTAATCCTCGTCGCGGCGTGCGGCTTGCATCTCTTCTTGCGCCCGGATGCGGGCTTGGGCCGCCTCCCGCCACGCGCGATAGGCCTTCGCGACATCGCCGCGCAATGCGTCGTGCCCACCGTGGGCGTCCAGCAGCCCCAAATGCGTCGCGGGATTGAGCAGACGTTGATTGTCGAACTGGCCATGGACTTCCACCAGTTCGTCCCCCACCTGACGAAGCAGGCCGACGCTGACGCTCTGATCATTGAGAAAGGCGCGGGAGCGCCCGTCGCGTCCCAGGGTCCGGCGTAGCATCAAAGGCTCGCCCTCGACGCTGAGGCCGTGTTCGTCCAACAGCGCGTAAACGGGATGGCCCGGGTCCAAATCAAATTCGGCCGTGACCACCGATTGATCCGCGCCATGGCGCACCAGGCGCGCTTCCGCCCGCGCGCCCAACGCCAGGCCAAGGCTATCCAATAAGATCGATTTGCCCGCCCCCGTCTCTCCGGTGAGCACGCAAAGCCCACCACTGAACTCGAGCTCCAAACGCTCGATCAGGACCACATCGCGGATGGACAGACGGCTCAGCATCGGTGCACCCCTTCACCCCTTCAGCGGGTCTTACCAGAATTCGTACCAGGGCTTGTCTTGCGGGGCCCGGATGTTTGGGTCCTCCAGCAATGCATAAGCGTCGTAGTACCATTCGCTGGACGGGAAGTTATGCCCCAGCACGGACGCGGTGCGCGTGGCTTCGGCCTTGAGTCCCAACGCCAAGTAGCTTTCAACGAGACGCAGCATGGCCTCCGGCGCATGGGTGGTGGTCTGGTATTTCTTGACCACCGTATCAAAACG
>JANQJR010000003.1 GCA_028281525.1 Magnetovibrio sp. | reverse complement strand
TGGACAGCGTCAAAGTCATTTGAAAGTGGTGTCGCACTTCCTGCACGCCTTTTCCTTGCCAGGAAAAGGTTTTCGCAAACCAAACGCAATACATTAATGGGTCCTGATCCTAGAGTCTGGATCTAGATATTCAATTCACACCACACCGGCGTGTGGTCCGACGGCTTGTCCCAGCCGCGCGGCGTTTTGTCGATGCCGCTGGCCGTGAGTGTATCGGCGGCCTGGGGGCTCAACAGTAAATGGTCGATGCGGCACCCTTCGTCCCGGTCCCAGGAGCCGGAGCGGTAGTCCCACCACGAATAGCGTCCGCCTTCCGGGTTCATGGCGCGGAACGCATCCGTCAAACCTAAGTTCACGATGTGGCGCAGCGCATTGCGGCTTTCGGGCAGGAACAGGGCGTCGCGGGTCCACTGATCGGGCGCATAGACATCCTGGGGTTCGGGGATGACGTTGTAGTCGCCCCCCAGAACGAACGCTTCTTCCGTTTTCAGAAGGTTGCGCGCATGGGCGTAAAGACGGCGCATCCAGCGGATCTTGTAGTCGTATTTTTCTCCGGGTGCGGGGTTGCCGTTGGGCAGGTAAATGGCGCCGACGCGCACGCGTCCAGATACACCGGCGACGATGCCCTCGACATAGCGGGCCTGTTCGTCCTCCTCTTCGCCCGGCAGCCGGGTGGCGGTGACCTCGATGGGTGTTTTGGATAGGATCGCGACGCCGTTGTAGGTCTTCTGTCCGACCACCTGGGCTTGGTATCCCGCGGCGTTCACCTCCATCATCGGGAACTTGTCCTCGGTGCCCTTAAGCTCTTGCAAGAGCACCACGTCCGGGTCGAATGCGCCCAGCCAACGGATCAAGTGGTCTTGGCGGGCTTTCAGAGAGTTGACGTTCCAAGTGGCGATTTTCACGGGCGCGGGGACCTTAGTTGGTGATCAAGCCGTACAGCGTGAAGAAGATATAGCCCAGAAAAATATAAAGGGCGAGGTAGGCGATGAATTTGGAAATCCGCCGCTCGCGAGGAGGCGAAGACGAACCTAAGTGATCGTTCATGCCGCACCCCCCAACTTCAGCCCCCTAGACGGAGAACGAGGTGCCGCAGCCGCAGGTGCTCGACGCGTTGGGGTTTTCCATGGTGAAGTACGCACCGATCAGGTCGGTCTTGAAGTCCAACGTGGCGCCGCCCAGGAACGGGATCGAGGTTTCGTCCACCACGACGTTGACGCCGTCCTTTTCATAAACCACGTCGTCGTCGTTGACTTGGTCGTCCAGGCTGAAATTGTACTGAAAGCCGGAGCAGCCGCCACCGGTGATGCTGATGCGCAGCTTCATGTCGGGGTTGCCTTCGGTTTCGATCAGTTTCTTGATGCGCACAACCGCGCCGTCGCCGATCTGCAGAGCTTCTTGTATATCTGTGGTGTCAGGCATCTTGACCTCATTGGGGCTATATATTCGGGGTACCTTATATTACCCCCCAGGATGTGGGGGCGAAAGCCCAAATGTCAATCCGCCCAAGCCTTGTGGTGAGGTTATTCAGCCAAGGCCGCCGCCACCTCCAGATCACCGGTCATGATCTCGTCGTCGCGCAACACCGCCCGCGCGCGGCCGGATTTTTTGGCCGTGTACATGCGTTGGTCGGCCAGTTCGACCAAATCGATCCAGTCTTCCAATTGGTCGGTCTTGCGCTCCGCGATGCCGATGGAGGCGGTCAGGGGTGCCCCGTCCGGGCGTTCGCCCAGCCAGTTGTCGAGGATCCGCCCGACCACCAGGCGCGCGCCGCTCAGGTTCGTATTGGGCAGAACGGCCAGGAATTCCTCGCCGCCCCAACGTACGATCACGTCGCTACCGCGCAGGTTGGATTGCAGGTTCTCGGTAAACATGGTGAGGGTCTGATCGCCGACGTCGTGCCCATAGGTGTCGTTGATGGACTTGAACTTATCCAAGTCGAAGAAAATGATGGTGAACGCCGCATCCTGGCGGATAGCGACGCGGTACTGCATGTCGATGATTTCCGCACCGCTACGCCGGGTGTATGCGCCGGTCAGCGGATCGATGCTGGAACGGCTCACCAATGCGATCATGTAGCGCAGTTGCGAAACGCTGGCGAACAGCGAAACGGCCAAAATCAGCAGCGCCAGCCACAGGTTGCCGATATAGGTTTCGAGCGTGAAATTGTCGCTGAGCGATGCGCCGTAAGCGGTCAAAACCAAAAACGGTACGCCGAACAGCAGCATTTCCACCACCGTCAGGGGGAAGACGCAGAGCCCGGCAAGCGCAATGAACGGCAACAGCGCGTAAAACTCCACCGCGACGGAGCCCCAGGTGCCCAATTCGACTCCGGAGAGTAGCGGTTGGGACGCAAGATAAAACACCGGCGGGCCAAGCATCATCACGAACAGCATGAAAAAGGCCGTGCGCGTAGTGGGTTCGATGTTCCAAGGCCAGGCCAACGCTAGGAAAATGGCCCCGGAAACCGCGCGCATGGCGGTCAGCACCGCCCATTCCGGCCAGGGCAAGGTGACATAGTCAATCGCCGACCACAGCGGGATCAGGACGGCGAAAATAAAGGATACCAACTGTACGCGCCCGATGAGGAAGCTCATGCGGTGTCTGCGCAGATACGGCGAATGGGGCGTCGCGACCAGCAAATGGTACGCTTGGTCCCAAGAAACGTTGAGTTCCTTGAGGAGATGTCGCACGGTGTGTGTTCTCCACTCTCGGGTTGTGGGCCGCTCAACCCTAATTTTTTTGTGGTCTTAATCATCTCAATGTAACACCTATGGGTCAAGACACGTTTGACGGGGAAAATTGACCGTCGCCTAAGGCCTCAAGCGCTTGCAGCCGCTCGGTGGGAAGGGTAGGTTCCCTCCATGGAAACCTTGGCCGACACCTTCGCCCCATTCGCCTGCATTCCGTCCGAGAGCCGCGGGCGTTTGCATGACGAACCGGAAAGCGCGACACGCAGCTGTTTTCAGCGCGACCGCGACCGCATCATCCATGCCGCCGCGTTCCGCCGCCTGCAGTACAAGACCCAGGTTTTCGTCAATCACGAAGGCGACTTCTTCCGCACCCGCTTGACCCATTCGTTGGAGGTCTCGCAGATCGCGCGTTCCCTCGCGCAGTGTTTGAATCTGAACCAGTATCTGGCTGAAACCCTGGCGTTGGCGCACGACTTGGGTCACACACCTTTTGGCCATGCGGGTGAATTCGCCCTGGAAGATTTGATGAAGCCCTACGGGGGGTTCGATCACAACGCTCAATCTCTGCGTGTGGTGACCAAACTGGAACAGCGCTACGCCGAGTTCGACGGCCTCAACCTGACTTGGGAAACGCTGGAAGGCGTGGTCAAGCACAACGGACCCTTGACCGGGTTCGACGGGGCCGAACCGTTGCCCTGGGCCATCAGCGAATACGCCAAGGAACACGACCTGGAGTTAGATACTTATGCTTCGGCGGAAGCGCAGATCGCTGCCGTATCCGACGACGTGGCCTACAACAACCATGACATCGACGACGGATTGCGCGCGGGGCTGTTCACCGTCGGCGATATCCGCGAGGTGGATTTCGTCGGACGCACCTTTGCGGAGGTCGAGGCGAAATACCCGAATCTCGACTTTTCGCGCACCGTTCACGAAGTGGTCCGGCGCACCATCGGCATGATGGTCGAAGACATTCTGGCCGAGTCCCGCACGCGTCTTTCTGACGCCAAGCCACAAACCGTGGATGATGTGCGTGGTTTCGGCGAACCGCTGATCGCCTTCAGTGACGCCATGGCGAAAAACGACCAGGAACTGAAAGAGTTCTTGTTTCCGCATATGTACAAGCATTACAAGCTCAACCGCATGACGTCGAAGGCCCGGCGCGTGGTCCAGGACTTGTTCAATCTGTTCCTGGCCGAACCGGGCACGTTGCCCAGCGAATGGCAAACCGGCGCGGGCGAACCGGGCGATCAAGTCACGGCACGCGTCGTCGCGGACTACATCGCAGGCATGACCGACCGGCATGCATTGGACGAACACAAACGCCTGTTCGACTTGCAGGCGCGCACCAGCGATTTCACTTTGGGATAATTGAACCCGATGAATTTGTTTACCCATTTCCAGGGCCGGATCGCGGACCTGATCGAAGAGTTGATCGCCGCCGGCGAGCTACCCCAAGGCTTGGACGTCAGCCGCATCACGGTGGAGCCGCCCCGGGACGCCAGCCACGGCGACATCACCACCAACGCCGCCATGGTGCTGGCCAAGCCCGCGCAGAAAAACCCGCGCGACATCGCGGCGCTTCTGGCGGCCAAGGCCGAAAGCCTGGACGGTGTGACGGGCGTGGAAATCGCCGGACCCGGTTTCCTCAACATGCGTTTGGCGGACGGCTTCTGGCACGCGCGCTTGCGCGACATCCTGGATGTTGGCGTCGCATATGGCGACAGCGCCGTGGGCCAAGGCCAAAAGGTCAATGTCGAGTACGTCTCCGCCAATCCCACGGGGCCGATGCACGTGGGCCATGCGCGCGGCGCGGTGTTCGGCGACGCCTTGGCGGGGTTGCTGGAAAAGGCCGGGTTCGATGTGACCCGCGAATACTACATCAACGACGCGGGCGCGCAGGTGGATGTCCTCGCGCGCTCTCTGCATTTGCGGTACCGGGAAGCCTTGGGCGACGACATCGGCGAAATTCCCGAGGGGCTCTATCCCGGTGAATACTTGATCGGCGCGGGTAAGGCGCTGGCGGAACGCGACGGCGGTAAGTGGAAAGATATGGACGAGGCGGAGTGGTTGTCTGAGGTCCGCGACTTCGCCATCGACGCCATGATGGCGATGATCAAGGATGACCTACACGCCCTGGGCGTGGATCACGCGGTGTTCACGTCGGAACGTGAACTGGTGCAAAGTGGCAAGGTGGATGAGGCCTTGGATTTCCTCAAAGGCGAAGACCTGATCTACGAAGGTGTGCTGGAGCCGCCCAAAGGCAAGCTGCCCGACGATTGGGAGGAGCGCGAACAGACGCTGTTTAAGGCCACTGGCTTCGGCGACGACGTGGACCGCCCGGTGATGAAGTCGGACGGCTCGTGGACGTATTTCGCCACCGACATGGCCTATCACCTGGACAAATACCGCCGGGGCTTCTCTGAGATGATCGATGTCTGGGGCGCGGATCACGGCGGTTACGTCAAGCGCATGCAGGCGGCCATCAAGGCGCTGACCGGCGGCGAAGGGGCGCTTGACGTGAAGCTCTGCCAGATGGTTTCGCTCTTGGAAAACGGCGAGCCGGTGAAAATGTCCAAGCGCGCGGGCACCTTTGTGACGCTGCGTGACGTGGTCGACAAGGTCGGCAAGGACGTGGTGCGCTTCATCATGCTGACGCGCAAGAACGACGCGGGGCTCGATTTCGATTTCACCAAGGTCACCGAGCAATCCAAGGACAATCCGGTCTTCTACGTGCAATACGCGCACGCACGGGTCAATTCGGTGATGCGCATGGCCCAAGAGGAATTTGGCGATGAATTGGGCGCGGGGCAGGTGGGCGACGACGCGGTCCACGGCGCGAACCTGGGCCGTTTGACGGACGGAAATGAACTGAGCTTGGTGAAGTTGTTGTGCCAATGGCCGCGTATCGTCGAAAGCGCCGCCATTCAGCACGAGCCACACCGCATTGCGTTCTTCTTAGGCGACGTTGCTGCCGAATTCCACGGGCTTTGGAACAAAGGCAAGGACGACAAGTCGTTGCGGTTCATCAGGGCCGACGACCCGGAACTGACGTTCGCGCGGCTCGCCATGTGCCGGGGCGTGGCGAATGTGGTCGCGTCGGGCCTGAAGGTCTTCGGGGTCACCCCGGTGGAAGAAATGCGTTAACCATTTCACGCTAATATGCGCCCATGAATGCAAATACCGATTCGCGCGAAAACGAAGAAAACGTGCCGGACGCGTCCGAGCTGTTGGACTTCGAACTCATCGCCAAGAGCCAGCCGGAAAAAAGCAGCGGCTTGTGGCTGTGGGTGGTGCTTGTGCTGGTGCTGGCCGGGGGCGGCTGGGCTGGTTGGATGTACATGGAAGACCAACAAGAAAAAGAGGTCGCGTCAACCGGCACCGCGCCGATGATATTGGCGCCGAAGTTCCCTTTGAAGCAAAAACCTGTGAGCCCCGGCGGCATGGATGTACCGGACCGCGACAAACTGGTCTATGAGCGCATGGCGGGCGATCAGGCCGCAGGCGGGGCCGGGCAGGTGGAACGTCTGCTGCCGCCGCCGGAAACTCCGATCCAACCGCCGCAAACGAAACCGGTGGAGCCGCCGCAAACGTCTGCGCCCGCGATTGCGGAAACGACGCCTGATCCCGCACCTGCGCCGCCGCAAGCGCCGGGTGCGAAGCCGGAACCGAAATCAGAACCGAAACCGGTCGAGGCCGTCCAGCCCGCACCGAAACCGGAACCCAAGCCCGAACCGGTGCAAGCGACCGCCGCCGAGCCCGCCGCGCAACCGGCGCCCAAGCCGGAACCGAAACCGGCCCCCACACCTGCGCCCGCTCCAGCCGCGACGGCCAAGGCCACCGGAACCGCCGGGCAAGGCTATATGGTGCAGCTTTCCGCCGTGCGTAACGAAGCCAATGCTCGTGGCGAATGGGCGCGTTTGGCGAAAAAGCATCCCGATGTTCTGGGCGGCCTGGAATTGGTCGTTCAGCGCGCCGATTTGGGAGCGAAGGGTGTGTTCTACCGTGTGCGTGCGGGCTGGTTCGCCAACCGCGCCGAGGCCAAGGCCATCTGCGATGAGCTTAAGAAACGCAACGTGGGGTGCTTGATTGCCAGGCCCTAAGCCAAGCCCTGAGCAGGTGCTGATGTCATGTCATTGCGAGAAGCGGCAAAGCCGCGACGAAGCAATCCAGGGTGCTTTCCAATGGCAGGCTTTCTGGATTGCTTCGCTACGCTCGCAATGATGAGGGGATGAAGATGGGGGCGATATCCCAAAAGCCTTTGGCTGCGATCTTCGGCTGCTCCGGTTTGGCGTTGACGCCCGAAGAGCGCGCGTTCTTCACGCAAACCCAACCGCTGGGTTTTATTCTGTTTCAGCGCAACTGCGACAATCCCCAACAGGTTCGTGATTTGGTAACGGAGATGCGCGCCTGCGTCGATCATGGCGAAGCTCCGGTTCTGGTCGATCAGGAAGGGGGACGCGTGGCGCGTCTCAAGCCGCCTCATTGGCCGGAATTTCCCGCCGCCAAGACCTATGCCGATCTGTATGCCCGAGATCCGGACGCAGGCGCGGAAGCATCTTTTTTAGGGGGACGTTTGATCGCTCAAGAACTGGCGGATTTGGGCGTCACGGTGGATTGCGCGCCGGTTCTGGATATCCCCCAGCCGGACGCCGATCCCATCATCGGCGACCGTGCCTTCGGGACGGACGTTCAGACCATCGTCCACCTCGCCAAGCGGTTTATGGACGGCCTGATGCAGGGTGGGGTGGCCCCGGTGATCAAGCATATCCCCGGTCATGGTCGCGCCCTGGTGGATAGCCATGAAGCCTTGCCTCATGTGGATAGCGTGCACGATGTGTTGGAAGTCAGTGATTTTGCGCCGTTTCGCGCGCTGCACTTCGCGCCGTGGGCGATGACCGCGCATGTGGTCTACGAAAGTCTGGACGAGGACCGTCCCGCGACGTTGTCACCAGCGGTGATTCAGGACGTAATCCGCAAGCAAATCGGTTTTCGGGGGCTTTTGATCTCGGACGATCTGTCCATGAAAGCGCTCAAGGGCTCATTTGCCGAACGGGCGCGGGGTTGCCTGGACGCGGGCTGCGATGTGGCCCTGCATTGCAACGGCGATATGACGGAAATGACCGAAGTCGCAGAGGGCGCTTCTGAGATGACGAGCAAGGCCTGGGCGCGCTATAAGATGGGTGAACTGCACCGCAACGGCGCTGCCCGACCGTTCGAAACGGAAGACGCACGCCAAGCCGCCCGCCACCGTTTCGACACCCTACTGGGGTAGCCCCTTTCCCCCAGACACTTTTGGGATTATCTCCGCCTCATGATGGATATGAATCCGTACGAAATCGCGTTCATCGTCTCGATTTGGGCGCTGCCGATCGTTCTCGCCGTAACGCTGCACGAAGCCGCGCACGGCTGGGTGGCGTCGAAGCTGGGCGACAACACCGCTTTGATGATGGGGCGCGTGACCTTTAACCCCCTCAAACACATTGATTTGTTCGGCACCATCTTGATGCCGGCGGGGCTTTTGCTGCTGTCGGGCGGGCAGTTCATGTTCGGATTCGCCAAGCCGGTGCCGGTGAATTTCATGAATCTGCACCATCCGCGCCGCGATATGGTCCTGGTCGCCGCCGCCGGACCGGGGGCCAACATTTTGATCGCAGTGAGCGCCGCAATTTTGTTGCATATGGCCCATATGGCGCCTGACGGGGTCGATCAATGGATCGCGCTCAACTTGCTGAATGCATTGAAAGTAAATGTTATTTTGGCGATCTTCAACCTGCTGCCCCTGCCGCCGCTGGATGGCGGGCGCATCGCCGTGGGCTTGCTGCCACACCCGTTTTCGTCCATGCTGGCGCGCTTGGAGCATGCGGGCTTCGCGATCTTGCTGTTCCTGCTGTTTATCCTGCCTTGGATCGGTGGCAAGATCGGGCTCGATTTGAACGTGCTCACGTGGCTGGTGGTGATTCCCGCCCAATTCGTGATCGACGTGATCGTGACACTCACGGGGCTACGCTAGCACCGCTTGGCGGTGATCTAAGGAAATTTGATGTCGGACGATGTGACATATCTGTCGGATTTTGACGATGAGGCCGAAGACCTGCCGGAAATGCCCTCGGTCTCGCCGTTCGAGGTTGAGGTGGACGGCTACGCCGGTCCCATCGACGTGCTGCTCGGTCTCGCGCGCGACCAGAAGGTCGACCTGATTCACATCTCCATCGTGCAATTGGCCGATCAATACCTGGAATTCGTCGCCGAGGCGCGGCGCAAGAACCTGGAACTGGCCGCCGATTATCTGGTGATGGCGGCGTGGTTGGCGTACCTGAAATCACGCCTGTTGATCCCCGACATGTCCAAGGAGGACGAGCCCAGCGGCGAAGAACTGGCCGCCGCCCTGCAATTCCAACTGCAACGTCTGGAAGCCATGCAGAACGCAGGCGCGAAACTGGTGGCCCGCGCGCGGCTGGGCCAGGACTTCTTTTCGCGCGGCGCGCGCGAACGGTTCCGCACCACCCAACGCACGGTGTTCGACGCCAACCTGACCGATCTGATCCAGGCCTACGCCCGCCAGAAGAGCAAGGGTGTGAAGGGCAAACCGCTACACATCGAAAGTGCGTGGGAGCTGGATTCCATCGAAGACGCGATGGTGCGCCTGCGCTCCTTCATCGGCCATACGCCCGATTGGCGCACGCTCACCAGCTTCCTGCCCGAAGACCTGCAAAGCCCGCTGACACGCCGTTCCGCGCTCGCCAGTACGTTTGGCGCGGTGCTGCAACTGGCCAAGGAAGGGCGACTCAACATCCGCCAAGACGGTACCTACGGCGAAATCTACTTCCAAACCACCGAGGATTGGGATAAGCCCTTCGTCCACGACCAAGAGGACGAAGAAACCGGCGAGCCCGGCGACGACGCATGACCGAAATCGAAAACGAAATTGAAGAGCCTATCGACGGCGATGAGACGGCCCAGGTCGAAAGCGGGGCCGAAAGCGGGGCAAGCGTGGACGCGCAAGAACCGGCGGCGCCTGCTGACGCGCGCGAAGTTGCGAGCAAGGCCGCCAACGCGGCTTTTGATGAGTTGGAGGATGACGATCTCGACGACATCGACGAAGCGCAAGAAGAGGATATCGATCCCGAACAGGTGCGCTTGTTGGAGGCGGTGCTGTTCGCCTCTTCCGATCCGGTGTCGGAACGCGCGCTGTCCAACCGCCTGCCCGACGGCGTAAACGTCAAGGCGTTGCTGAAAGAACTGCGCGGTTTCTACGAAGGGCGCGGGGTCAATCTGGTGCGCCGGGGCGGTTCCTGGGCGTTTCGCACCGCGCCGGATTTGGGCCAGCGCCTGAACTTGGAAGTCGAAGTGTCCAAGAAACTGTCGCGCGCGGCCATCGAAACACTGGCGATCATCGCCTACCACCAGCCGGTGACCCGCGCCGAAATCGAAGAAATTCGCGGCGTCTCGCTGTCCAAGGGTACGTTGGATTTACTGTTCGAGGAAGGCTGGATCAAGCCGCGCGGGCGGCGTGAAACCCCGGGCCGACCCATGCAGTGGGGCACCACCGACAGCTTCCTCGATCATTTCGGCCTGGAAAGCGTCAGCCAACTGCCGGGGCTCAAGGAACTGCGCGCCATGGGTCTGCTGGATTCCCGCCCGGCGATCGAGGCGTACTCCGTGCGCGCCAACATGCAAAGCGCCGAAGAGGTCCACGAGAGCATGGAGTATCACGAAGCCGAAATCGTGCCCGCCGAACACCACAACGAAGACGATGACGTCACCGTGCCGCCGTTGCACCCGACGCCGCTGGAAGACGCCATCGATGCCGCGACGCCCCCATCCACACCGGAACCGGAGCCCGAACCGGAACCGGAACCGGAGGAGGAATTAGACCGTTCCGGCGCGACCAAGGCGACCGCGGACAAGCTCGACGCCGCCATGGAGGCGGTCGCGGGCGCGGTGAAAAGTGCGGTCCAGGCCCTGGAAAAAGACGAGGACGAGGACCAAGAGGGCGAAGAAAAGGGCGGCGTTTAGCTGGCGGACATCCTGTCATTGCGAGCGAACGTAGTGAGCGTGGCAATCCAGACAGGTTGCCAAACGCTTGATTCTGGATTGCTTCGTCGCTTTGCTCCTCGCAATGACGACATTGAAGAAAACCTCATTCTTGCCGCATTGCGGCACCGTTTCCCTTGATCCGGGCTACGTGGCTCTGTATGAAAGACCTTCATGAGATTTCATGGGCGGTCCGGTTCTTCGCTGCACCTTATTCGAGGAGGCCCCAACCGGAACAAAAACCGCCCTTTAACACACCAAACGACAGGAAAACGACATGGGTGTTATGGGTATTTGGCAGTGGGTTGTGGTCCTGCTGATTGTGCTGTTGCTGTTCGGTGGCCGCGGCAAAATTTCGAGCCTCATGGGCGACTTTGGTAAGGGTTTGAAATCCTTCAAGAAGGGTCTCAAGGAAGGTGAGGGGGCCGAGGGAGTCGAAGGCGGCGAAACGGCGAAA
This sequence comes from Magnetovibrio sp., assembly GCA_028281525.1. Lineage (GTDB taxonomy): Bacteria > Pseudomonadota > Alphaproteobacteria > Rhodospirillales > Magnetovibrionaceae > Magnetovibrio. The sequence continues at coordinate 26,102 of JANQJR010000003.1, read as the reverse complement.
ACCGAAGCCATTGAAGAAAAACCGTCCACGACGGTCGAAGCTTCCAGCGAAGAAAAGGACAAGGCTTCGTAAGGCCTGGATTCTGTGCCGTCGCCGCTCCGTGCACGGGGCGGCGGCTTTCTCCTTCTTTCACTTCTTTGGTAATCGGCCATGTTCGATATCGGCTGGCAGGAACTGTTCATCATTGCGGTGCTCGCGCTGATCGTCGTGGGCCCCAAAGAGCTGCCCAAAACCATCAAGACCGTGACGCAGTGGGTCCGCAAGGCGCGGATGATGGCGCGCGACTTCCAGGACGGCGTTGACGAAATGGTGCGCGAAGCCGAATTGGACGACGTCAAGAAGAAGCTGACCGAAGGCAGCGACGATCTGAAAAAGGATCTGGAAAAGACCGTCGGCGTCGATATCGCCAAGGACCTGGATTTGAGCGAGGACGAGACGCGCAAGGTCACTTCCGACGAAGATTTGGACCTGGACGACGTCATGGAGCCGGGCGGCCTGCCTGATGATGGGCCGGGTGATGCGGGTGAGGCGAAAAAGACCGCCGCCCAACCGGACTTGGATGATGACGACGACGTGATGCCCATCGCCGAAGCGCCGGATAAAAAGGCCGAAACGGCACCGCAAAAGACACCCGATGATACGGACGTCAAGCGCGGTGAAGGGGAGGCCAAGTCGTGAGCGATCAGGCTGCCACCCCGGAACAGCAGGACGACGAAGGCAAAGCGCCGCTGATGTCGCACTTGATCGAACTGCGCCAGCGCTTGATGTATTCGCTGGGCGTGATCGTCGTGTTGTTTTTCGCGTCGTACGGCATTTCCGAATATCTCTACGGGTTCCTCACCCAACCGTTGGCGGATGTGTTGCACGACCAGAATTGCGGCAACCAGCGCATGATCTACACCGCGCCGCACGAACTGTTCTTCACCTACATCAAGGTAGCGTTTTTCTTCGCCATCTTCGTGAGCTTCCCGTTCGTTGCCGCGCAGTTCTGGCGGTTCGTCGCACCGGGCCTTTACAGCAATGAAAAGAAGGCGCTGCTGCCGTTTTTGATCGCGTCGCCGATCTTGTTCTTCTGCGGCGCGGCGTTGGCGTACTACTTCGTGTTCCCGGTGGCGTGGCAGTTCTTCATCGGCTTCCAGGTTTGTGGCGCGGAAGGCCAAGCGCTCAACATCGAATTGGAAACCAAGGTCAGCGAATATCTGTCCTTGGTGATGCGCCTGATTTTCGTCTTCGGCCTGGCGTTCGAACTGCCGGTGATCCTGACGCTGTTGGGCCGCGCGGGCATGGTCACGGCCAAGGGCCTGCGCACCAAGCGCCGCTATGCCATCGTGATCGCGTTCGTCGCCGCGGCGATCCTGACGCCGCCGGACGTGATCACCCAGGTCGGCTTGGCGTTCCCGACGATGCTGCTGTACGAAGTGTCCATCTGGTCCGTGGCCATGGTCGAAAGACGGTGGTCGCAAGAGGACGGCGAATTGGAAGACGACAGCGACGACGAAGATGAGAAGGACAAGGGTTTGGTCTTCGATGAGGACGAGACCGGTCCCGCTGAAGAGAAAGTCAAAAACGCACCCGGGCCTTGACTGAGCTTGGGGGAGAAAGCGCCAAGGAAAGCCAATGCACGACATCCGCAAAATCCGCGAAAATCCTGAAGACTTCGACGCCGGTCTGGCGCGCCGTGGCGTGAAGGGCATGAGTGAAGGCCTCTTGACGCTGGACAAAGAGCGGCGCGCATTGGAAACCAAGGCCCAGGAAATCCAGGCGGAACGCAACGCAGCGGCCAAGGAAATCGGCCAGCGCAAGGCCAAAGGCGAAGACGCCCAGGATCTGATCGACAAGGTGTCCCAATCGAAGGTTGCCCAGGCCGAAGCCGAGTCTGAGGCCAAGGCCAAGACTGAAGAGCTGAACGCGGTGCTGGCGGGCATTCCCAACATCCCCGACGCGGACGTGCCCGACGGTGCGAGTGAGGACGACAACGTCGAGGTCAAAACGTGGGGGACGCCGCGCAGCTTCGATTTTGAGGTGAAGGACCACGTCGATCTGGGCGAAGGTTTAGGCCAAATGGATTTCGAGGTGGCGGCGAAGATGTCCGGCGCGCGTTTCGTGTTGCTGTCCGATAAGCTCGCGCGCCTGGAACGTGCGCTTGCGAACTTCATGTTGGACCAACAAACGGACGTGAACGGTTACGCCGAGGTCAACCCGCCCGCGCTGGTGAAAGACAATGCGCTGTATGGCACCGGGCAGTTGCCGAAGTTTTCCGAAGACCTGTTCCATACCGAAGATGATTACTGGCTGATCCCCACCGCCGAAGTGCCGCTGACCAACATCGTCGCGGACGCGATGATCAGCGAGGATTATCTGCCGCGCCGCTACACCGCGATGACGTGGTGCTTTCGTTCCGAAGCGGGGGCGGCGGGCAAGGACACCCGTGGCATGATCCGCCAGCACCAGTTCACCAAGGTGGAAATGGTGTCCGTCACCAAGCCGGAAGATTCTTCCGAAGAATTGGAGCGCATGACCCAATGCGCCGAAGGCATCCTGGAAAAGCTCGACCTGCCGTACCGCACCGTGACGCTGTGCACCGGCGACATGGGCTTCGGCGCGGCCAAGACTTACGACATCGAGGTGTGGCTGCCGGGCCAAAGCGCGTACCGCGAAATTTCCAGCTGTTCCAACACCCGCGATTTCCAGGCGCGGCGCATGAACGCGCGCTTCAAGCGCGCCGGCCAGAAGAAACCGGAATTCGTGCACACCTTGAACGGATCCGGCCTCGCGGTCGGGCGCTGCATGGTGGCGGTGATGGAAAACTACCAGAACGAAGACGGTTCGATCACCGTGCCCGAAGCGCTGCGTCCGTACATGGGCGGGCTCGAGGTCATTTCGAAGGACGCCTGATGAAGGAGCGCGTGCCAGACCTGTCCAAAGCACGGGTGCTGATCTCCAACGATGACGGCGTGAATGCGCCGGGGCTCAAGGCGCTGGAACGCGTGATGAAACGCATCGCGGGCGACGTCTGGGTGGTCGCGCCGGAACTTGAACAATCCGCCGCCAGCCATTCGCTCACGCTACGTTCGCCCTTGCGCATCCACAAAATCGCCAAGCGCAAATTCTGCGTCACCGGCACGCCGACAGATTCCGTCATGCTCGCCGTGCACGAGGTGATGAAGGACAATCCACCCGACATCGTGCTGTCCGGCATCAACCGGGGTGGCAACCTGGGCGAAGACGTGACCTATTCCGGCACCGTTGCAGCGGCGATGGAAGGCACGCTTTTGAACATTCCCTCCGTGGCCTTTTCCCTGGTCACGCCCGATGGGGCCAAGGCGCATTGGAAAACGGCGGAAGCATATGTCGAGCAAGTCATGAAGCATCTGGTGGGCGTGAACTTCCCGCGCAGTGTGCTGATCAACGTCAACATCCCCGACTGTCCGGTGGATAAGGTCACCGGCATCGAAATCACCCGCCAGGGGCGGCGTAAGATCGGCTGCGAGCTTCAGCGGGGCGCGGACCCCAAGGGCCAGCCCTATTTCTGGATCGGCGCGCAGCGGGACGAAGACCGTTCGATCAAACATACCGATTTGGAGGCGGTCAACCGGGGTGCCGTGTCTGTAACACCGTTGAGCCTGGATTTGACACATAAGGGTATGCTGAAAACCTTGAAGGAGGTTTTCTGATGGCGCATCCCGGCCCACATCCCGGCATGATGCAATTGGTTTTGGAGCTGCGCCAAAACGGCGTGGCGGATCCGATCATCACGGCGATGGAGCGCGTCCCGCGCGAAATGTTCGTGGCTCAGGCGTTTCAAGAGCGCGCGTTCGAAAACGCGGCGCTGCCCATCGGCCATCATCAGACCATCAGCCAGCCGCTGGTGGTCGCACAGATGACGGAGGCTTTGGCCTTGAATGACCGCTGCAAGGTGCTGGAGATCGGTACCGGCTCGGGTTACCAGTCCGCCGTCCTGGCGCCGCTGTGCCGACGGCTCTACACCATTGAGCGGCACAAGGCGCTGCAAGACGAAGCGCTCGCCCGCCTGCAGGCCTTGCGCATCCACAATGTGACGACGCGGTGCGGGGACGGCTCCAAAGGCTGGCCGGAGCAAGCGCCGTTCGACCGCATCATCGTCACCGCGGCGGCGGTCGATATTCCGCCCGTGCTGGTGGATCAGTTGGCCGTGGGCGGCATCATGGTGGTGCCCATCGGCGATGAACAGCATGACCAACGCTTGGTCAAGGTGGTGAAACTTGCCGATGGCGATACCGAAATCACGGACCTGGGGTGGGTGCGTTTCGTGCCCTTCGTGCCGGACGATGGGCACGCATAAGGCGCGCTTTCCAAGCTCTTCCGGCTCAGGCATAATCCGCGTATGCGCATGGATTCCAATCGTTTGATGCGAAAACTTCTGACGCTCGGCGCGCTCTTGGTGCTGAGCGCGTGCGGCGGGCTGGAGTTCCCGTCCGGTGGCCCCCGGTTGGCCAACCCGGGTGACGCGGACGTGTTCATCAACGCCACCGCGGTAAAGGTGGGACGCGGCGATACGGTGTATTCCATCGCGCGCCGCCATAAGCTGTCGCCGCGTGCGATCATCGATGCCAACAATCTGCGCCCGCCCTATGGGCTCAAAATCGGCCAGCGCTTGATTCTGCCCCAGGGCCGCGCGCACAGGGTCAAGCGCGGGGAATATCTGTCGATGATCGCCAAGCGCTACAACGTCGACACGTTTGCGTTAGCGCGGGTCAATGGCATCAAGAAACCTTACACCATCTATCCGGGTCAGCAGTTGCGCATCCCGCGCGACGGCGTGTTCATTCCCATTGCGGATGGGCCTAAGGCTCCGGCGCCCAAGGCCGCGCCGCGCGTCAAAGTCACGTCTGCGCAGACCGGCGGGAGCCAACAAGTCGCCAAGGTCAAGGTTCCGCAGCCGCCCCGGCGCGCCGGTGGCAAGTTCGCTTGGCCGCTCAAGGGCAAGGTGGTATCCACCTTCGGGTCCAAAGCCAAGGGCCTGCAAAACGACGGCATCAACATCGCCGCCCCGCGCGGCACGCCGGTGATGGCGTCGGAAAACGGGGTGGTGGCCTATGCGGGCAACGAAATCCGGGGTTTCGGCAACCTGTTGCTGGTCAAGCACGATGGCGGCTGGGTCACGGCCTACGCCCACAACGACAAGCTGTTGGTCAAGCGCGGCGAGCGGGTGAAGCGCGGCCAGAAAATCGCCAAGGTCGGCAGCACCGGCTCCGTCACCACGCCACAGTTGCATTTCGAACTGCGCCGGGGCTCGCGCGCCGTCGATCCCAAGAAGTACATGTAAACGCCTCCACCTATGATGTTTGTTGGCTGTGCCAGTCTGTTATAGGCTGCGCGTGATGTTGCGTATCACGAGAGAGGGGAAGGTATGGCATACCGCTGGCTCAGAGCAGATGAAGACGCTCATCAGAGATCAGGTTTCTTTGTCGATGAAGATGATCGCATCTTGTACTGGCCAACGACGTGGGGGCCGGGGTATGTGCTCGATTTTGAGACCGCGGATAAGGTGCTTTCTGATTCTTTCGCATATGGAAAAGTCGCCGTCTATACTGTGTTGCTGGGGCTGGTACTGCTTCTTATTTTTCCGTTTATTGCAGATACGCTCCACCCTTACGTTAGCAACCACTTTAAGCAGGAAAATTTTTCTGTGTTGGGGACGGTTGGTTTGTTCATTGTTGAAGCAGGGCTGTTCTTATTATTTTTTAGATTTCAGCATCACTTAATGGTGCCGGGTTTGTATGCTCTGTTGAGCAAATGTCAGGTTGTGAATGCGCCACACCCAAAACCGGAGCTTCTTAAAATAAGTGAGTACAAAAATAGAAAGCCGTTCTTTGTATACGTTTCTCAGGCATTTCTATTTGTAGTTGGAATTGTTGTGTTGCTTATACCTGTAACAGGTTTCGTAAGATATGCTCTCGGCTATCAAGGGCATTACCACTTCGGTGACTATATTGCATACTTGGCTGTATGTGGGTTGGTCATCAGGGCCGCCGCCATCACCATTTGGCATGAGTTCAAGGGGGTGAGAATACAAGATATCTGCCTGTACGTTCCGCCCCCTGGCAAAAGCTGGACGACTCCATGAGACGGGGCTCGCGCGCCGTCGATCCCAAGAAGTACATGTAATCTCGATTTCGAAACTTCAGAATCTGATGCATAACGCTTGAACAAGACAATTGCGTTGACACTTTCCTGAATTCAGCGGAAACAAGATGTGGGCAGACACTGTCTCCCCCATGAGTAGGACTGCATGCAACACCGCGTATAACTGGATTTGAACATGTCCGTGGACCCAGCGGAACACGCCGCCTTCAAGGCCAAATTGGCGCAAACGCCGGTTGAGGTCATCGTCAAACGACTGGATGAGAACGCGTTTCTTCGCCCCTGGAAGCAGGAGTTGGCAAAGGCTGAGGTTGCGCGGCGCATAGGTGAACTCAAACCGAATACAGTTGAGTCCGGTCCGGAACGGGCGCGCAAAGCCAAAAGGGCGGCTCTGATGTCGTGGGTGTTCGCCATCGTCTTGATACTGCTTGCTGTAGCCATCGGATACCTCAAGATGTCGGACTACTTCTAAGCTTGTATCTGTTTCACAACGTTCAACAAAATAACAAGGCGAAGCTGATCACAGCTTCGCCTTGTTGATGCGGTGTGGGGAAGGCCCGTTTAGGCCGCCAGCGCTTGTTTCGGATCGAAATAGGCGTAGCCCTGATCTTCGGCCACGGCCTTGTAGGTGATGTGACCGTGATAGACGTTCAGGCCTTCCAGAAAATGCGGGTTGTCCAACAGCGCGTGCTTGTAGCCCTTGTCCGCCAGCGCGAGACCGAAGGGAAGCGTGGCGTTGTTGAGCGCGTAAGTGGACGTGCGCGGCACTGCACCCGGCATGTTGGCGACGCAGTAGTGCACGATGTCGTCCACCACATAGGTTGGGTCCGCGTGGGTGGTGGCATGCGAGGTTTCGAAACAGCCGCCCTGGTCGATGGCGACGTCCACCAGGACCGCGCCCGCACGCATACCCTCTAACATCTCCTTGGTCACCAGCTTCGGCGCGGCGGCGCCCTTGATCAGCACCGCGCCGACCACCAGGTCCGCGTTCCACACGGTGTCTTCCAATGCGGCGGCGGAAGAGAACACGGTCTTCAATTGCGGGCCGAAGCGCGCCGACAGCCTGTCCAGCACATCGACGTTGCGGTCCAGAACGGTAACATCCGCCCCCATGCCCAGCGCCATCTGAATGGCATTTTCGCCAACCACACCGCCGCCGATGACGGCGACTTTGGCCGGGGCCACGCCGGGCACGCCGCCCAAAAGAATGCCTTCGCCGCCGTGCGCCTTTTCCAGCGCGTGCGCGCCGGCCTGGATGGACATGCGGCCCGCGACTTGGCTCATGGGGGCGAGCAGGGGCAGGCCGCCGTTTGCGCCCGTCACGGTTTCATAGGCCACGCACACCGCACCGCTGTCGACCAAGTCGCGGGTTTGCTCAGTGTCGGGTGCCAAGTGCAGGTATGTGAACAAAATCTGGTCTTCGCGCAGCATCTTGCGCTCGACCGCCTGGGGTTCCTTGACCTTGACCACCATGTCGGCGCGGGCGAAAACATCCGCCGCTTCGTCGACGATTTGTGCGCCCGCGTTCCGGTAGGCCGTGTCCAGGCAACCGATCCCGGCACCTGCATTGGTTTCGACGATGACGTCGTGGCCGTGGGCGACGAATTCACGCACGCTGTCGGGCGTCAGGCCGACGCGGTATTCGTGGTTTTTGATCTCTTTGGGAACACCGATCAACATGGCGAAACTCCTTGTTCTTGCTGGCTTTGATGAATGGGTCCAGCGTACGGGAATAACCGTGAAAGGTGCTTGCGAAGTTGCCTGATATGCCGCTAATATTTGAATTATATGCGAAAATAAATTAATATCACGCAATAACCTGCGAATATGAGAAAGTTATGTGCAATGCATGATCTGGACCGCACCGACATCCGCATCCTCGAAGCCCTGCAGAATGACGGACGTGTCACCAACCAGAATTTATCGGACCGGGTCAATTTGTCGCCGTCGGCGTGCCTACGCCGGGTGCGCGGGTTGGAGCAAGCGGGCGTGATCATGGGCTACGGGGCGGAACTAAGCCCCGCAGCGGTGGGCCGGGCGTCGAACATTTTCATCGAAATCACGCTGACCAGCCAAAGCGAGGGCGTGCTGGATGCGTTTGAGCGCGCCATCGCGGGCATTCCGGATGTGATGGAATGCTATCTGATGGCGGGGGATTTCGATTATCTGGTACGGGTCGCGGCGTCATCGGCGGAAGACTATGAACGCATCCACAAGGAGCATCTGTCGCGCCTACCCGGCGTGGCGCGCATCCGCTCTATGTTCGCCATGCGCACGGTGTGCAAGAAGCGCGGGTTCGCGCTGCCGGGCGAAGGGACAGTCCCATAAAAAAGGCGAAGCCCTCGGCTCCGCCTCTCACCTGATCGCTTTTGGTGCTTGTTTACACCACGCGAATTTGCGTATTGTCACCAAAAGCGTTTTTTATCAGATACTTGGCGTGGTCGATCAGGGTCTGATCGGTGCGCGCCTTGATGGTGAAGATGCGCTTTCCATGCGCGATGGTGCATGCCACGAAGTTGTGAATGCCGTACTTGATCAAAAAGTTCTGTTCGTTCGTCATCTTATCTTACCTACTTCCTACGTACTGTTGGACTCCGACATCCGGCGCTTTACAGCAGCCGGGGGGATACATCGGTCGCCCTATGTTGATGTGCCGAGAAACTGACGCGGGCCCCATACACAATGTGACGTTTCACGCCGTGATTTGTGGGTCGATGTCAGCTTAGTCGTCTGACGATGGCGGTGTTTCACCATCACTCGGTTCATAGTCATATAAGCACTTTAGGGAGGAAATGTAACCAGAGTGTGAAGAAAAAAATCCCCCTGCGAACATTTCTTATAATGTTCACATTGGCTTAGCGCGCATAAAACAGGGGTTATTGGCTGGCGGTGGCCTCACAAACGGGACATATGGTGTACTCCACCATGACCGTGACATCTTTTGCCCCGTGCTTCGCCGCGTACAGATCGTCCGCTTCCACCCACACCGCTTTTTGGGCTTCGACGCGCCCACACGAACTGCAGCGTTTGGTGATTTGAGGCTCGGACGGGGTTAATGCCGCATTGAAATGCACCGTGCAGGTCATGTCTTCCGTTCGTATAACCTTGTGTGCGAGTTGAAGGTTTTTACCGTCCGGTTTGATGGACATTTCCATGTAGCGTTTCAGGGTGGGGGAATCGCAGCGGTAGTGGCGGTGGATGGGTTTGCCGATCATGCGGACATTCTGCAAGACGGTTTGCACATACATCTTGGTGATGTCGCCGGTCACGTAGCTCGCCAAGGAATTGCCGATGACGCGCTCGGATATCAGCTCCGGCGCATCGTTGTGGGTGGCGAAAGCGTTCCAGGCATCATTGACATCGACGATGACGTCTTTGCGATCAAGCATGTAAACGGTCGGTGAGGGAAGGTTTGGATCGTCCGTGTTTTTTGGCATCTTGGTCTTGCCCCTTCTATGGTCCGTTCCTGCGCCCCTTTATCATGTAGTTTTTTTACATCACTTTACGAGCGTAACATTTTGCCCTGTTTGCCAGCCAAGTCCTGGATAAACTGCCACGCAACCCGGCCCGAGCGCGCGCCACGGGTCACCGACCATTCCAACGCCTGGGCCCGCAGGTCCTGCGGGGTGATGTCGAGGCGGTAATGCTCTGCATAGCTCTGGCAAATTTCGAAATACGTCGCTTGATCGAGGTTGTGAAAACCCAACCACAACCCGAAACGATCGGACAAGGAAACCTTTTCCTCAACCGCTTCGGACGGATTGATGGCGTTGCTGCGTTCGTTTTCGATCATATCGCGCGCCATCAGATGGCGGCGGTTGGAAGTGGCGTAGAAAATCACGTTGTCCGGCCTTCCTTCGATGCCGCCCTCCAAAACGGCCTTGAGAGATTTATAGGACGTATCATCGGCGTCGAACGACAGATCGTCGCAAAACAGCACGGTGCGCTGGCCCATCCGCTTCAGGATGTCCAGGAGCTGGGGCAGGGACGGGATGTCTTCGCGGTGGATTTCCACCAACAAGATGGGATCGCCCCGGTCTTGGTTGACCTGAGCGTGCACGGCCTTGACCAGCGAGCTTTTGCCCGTGCCACGCGCACCCCATAGCAGTGCGTTGTTGGCTGCCAGGCCATCGGCGAACTGGCGGGTGTTGGCGAGCAGGGTTTCGGCTTGGCGCTCAATTCCCTTGAGCAGGTCGAAATCCACCCGGTTGACGTCTGGCACGGGGGTGAAGCGCGCGCCATCCGCTTGCCACACGTAAGCATCGGCGGTGGTGAAGTCCGGTGCGTTGTCCGGTGCGGGGGCCAAGCGTTCCAAGGCGTCCGCAATCCGTTCCAAAACCGGCTTTAAGTCCTGATCCGTCATGATTTTTGACGGTATAGGGGCAAATCCGGCGCGTCAATGCGCTCAAACATTCGCAAAAGGGCGAAAAAACGCCATCTGGGCGTTTGCATGGCGCGCCGATCAGGATATATATTCCGCACCCGTTTACGTCGGCCCGCCACGTTTTGTGCGAGGGGGCCCTTGAGGAGTTTCATATGCTGATTTCACCCGCATACGCGCAAGCCGGAGCCCCGGCAGGTGGCGGCGACATCTTCGTCCAGTTGATGCCGCTGTTGTTGATTTTTGTGGTGTTCTACTTCCTGCTGATCCGTCCGCAGCAAAAGAAGGTGAAGGAACACAAGAACATGCTGGCGGCTTTGCGCCGGGGGGACAAGGTGATCACCGGCGGCGGTATTTTCGGCACCATCACCAAAGTCAAGAACGACACCGAAGTCGTGGTCGAAATCGCCGATGGGATCAAGATCACGGTGGCGCGTGACACCATCGCTTCCGTTCAAGCCAAGACCGAGCCCGTCGATAGCGCATCCAACGATGATGACGACGACGATAAGGACGGCGATGGTGATGGCAAAGAAAAAGGCAAAGGCGGCTTGAAGAAGCTGCTCGGCAACTGACCGCCGGTGCCAGCCCCCTCTCTCTAGTCCCCCGGAACGCTCCGCCATGCTTAAGATCGAAACCTGGAAGAAAGCCCTGGTCGCCTTGATTTGCGCCTTGGGGCTGGCTTTTGCCGCGCCGAACCTCTTGGACGAGCAGACGGCGGCCGATCTGCCGGACTTCTTGCCCAAGAACCAGATCAATCTCGGTCTCGACCTGCAGGGCGGTTCGCACCTGTTGTTGGAGGTCGAAGTCGGCGTGGTGGTCAGGGAGCGCTTGGAAGCGCTGGTCGACACCATCCGCACGGAGCTGCGCAAGGAACGCATCCGCTACACCGGACTGGGGGCCAGCGCCACGGGCGTCGCCGTGACGATCAAGGACCCCGCATTGGCTGAGCGGGCCTATGACCTCATCCGCGCCATGGAAAGCGGTTTTGACAGCGAACTGCTGGATGACGGTCAGGTCACCATGACCATGACCGAGCAGACTTTGAAGGAAGTGCGCATCCAGGCGGTGGAACAGTCCGTCGAAATCGTGCGTCGCCGCGTCGACCCGCAAGGCGTGAAAGAGCCGACCATCACCCGCCAGGGCGAGGAGCGCATCCTGCTCCAGGTGCCCGGCGAGGACGATCCGGAAAAGCTCAAGAGCATCATCGGCCAGACCGCGAAGCTGACCTTCCATTTGCTCGACCACCAAGGCTCGCTGGCCGACGCCATGGCGGGCCGAGTGCCGCCGGGTTCCATGCTGCTGCCGTCCATCGACGAGTTCGAAGCCAACGGCCGTCCGCGCATGTACCTGCTGAAAAAGCGCGTGTCCGTCAGTGGCGACACGCTGGTCAGCGCGTCGTTGGGCTTTGACGAACGCAACCGTCCGGCGGTGAACTTCCGCCTCGACGCCGTGGGCGGCAAGAAATTCGCCGACATCACACGCGAAAACTTAGGATTGCCATTCGCCATCGTGCTCGATGGTAAGGTCATCAGCGCGCCGACCATCCAAGGCATCATTCCCGGCGGTTCCGGGCAGATCACGTCCGGCACGTTCACCACCGAAAGCGCCAAGGAGCTTGCGCTACTGCTGAGTGCGGGCGCGCTGCCCGCGCCGTTGACGGTGTTGGAAGAACGCTCCGTCGGGCCGGGGTTGGGCCAAGACAGCGTGGATGCAGGCCGGGTTGCCTCGATGTTGGGGCTCGCGCTCGTGATCGGGTTCATGGTGGTTTACTACGGACGCTTCGGCGTCTATGCCGACGTGGCGCTGATCATGAACATGGTTTTGATCGTCGCCATGCTCTCGGCGTTCGGCGCAACCTTGACGTTGCCCGGTATCGCCGGGATCGTGCTGACCATCGGCATGGCGGTGGACGCCAATGTGCTGGTGTTCGAACGCATCCGCGAAGAGCTGAGAACCGACCGCGGCGTCTTCTCCGCCGTGGACGCGGGCTATAAGCGCGCGCTCGGCACCATCATCGACGCCAACATCACGACCCTGATCGCGGCGACGCTGCTGTTCGCGTTTGGCTCCGGCCCGGTGCAGGGTTTCGCCGTGACGCTGGCGATCGGCATTGTTTCGTCCATGTTCACCGCCATCTGGGTGACGCGCATCCTGGTGGCCACATGGCTGCACCGCACCAAACCGAAGACGTTGGAAATCTAAGGGGAACGAAACCATGCGCCTCAGACTTCTCCCCGCCAATCCGAATGTTCAGTTTCTTAAACGCCGGATGCTGTTCTTCGTCTTTTCCGCCATATTGGTGGCGACGTCCGTCGGGCTGTTCACCATCAAGGGCTTGAGTTACGGCATCGATTTCACCGGCGGCATCATGATCGAGGTGAAGACGCCCGAACCGAACCAGATCGGCGAGCTGCGTTCCAAGTTGAGCGGTTTGGGGCTCGGCTCCATTGAACTGCAAGAGTTCGGTGCGCCGGACGACATTCTGATCCGCGTGCAGGTTCAGGAGGGCGGCGAAAAAGCCAACGCCGCGGCCGTCAACGCGGTCAAAACCGCCCTAGGCGAAGGCATCGAATACCGCCGCACCGAGGTTGTGGGGCCGAAGGTCTCGGACGAGCTGTTCTGGAACGGTGTTTACGCCGTGGTGTCCGCCATCTTGGCGATCCTGGTCTACATCTGGTTCCGCTTCGAATGGCAGTTCGGCTTGGGCGCGGTGGTGGCGTTGACCCACGACGTGGTTTCCACCATCGGCATCTTTTCGCTGTTGGGGCTCGAGTTCAACTTGGCGACCGTGGCCGCGGTGTTGACCATTGCCGGTTATTCCATCAACGACACCGTGGTGGTGTTCGACCGAGTGCGTGAGAACTTGCGCAAGTACAAGACCAAACCCATGGAAGAATTGTTGAACCAAAGCGCCAACGAGACGTTGGCGCGCACGGTGATGACGTCCTTGACCACCATGCTGGCGTTGTTGTCCCTTTACTTCCTGGGCGGTGAAATTATCCGCGATTTCGCGTTCGCCATGATCTGGGGTGTGATCATCGGGACCTACTCGTCGATTGGTCTGGCGGTGCCGCTGTTGCTGCACTTGGGCGTGGAACGACGTACCGGCGACGACGAAGAAAAATCGACCATCGAACAGACCAGCTTGTAAACGGAGCGCGGGAGCAGGGCATGTCCCTCGACATCACACCGCAAGTTCCCAAAGGCCGCCAGATCGTCAACGCTTACGGCGATGGTGGCTTCAAGATTTCCGGCGCGCCGTTCGAAGGGTCCGTCCTGGTGTTTCTCGAAGAAACCGTGTCTTGGTCGGGCGATCTGACGCTCGAAGCGCTTCAACCCGTCATCGGCCATGCCAGCAAACCCACCATCTTGGTGGTCGGGTGCGGGCCGGATTTTACCTTGCCGCCCGAAGACCTTCGCCAGAGTTTGCAGGACCATGGCATTGTGCTGGAATGGATGGACACGCCTGCTGCATGCCGCACCTACAACGTGCTCGCCATCGAGGAACGTGACGTCGCCGCTGCGCTCGTCGCGGTCGAATGAGCGCAACGGCATGTACGCCCTGGGGCGGCGATGTGTTTTGGATATCCTTTCAACCTCTAGGCGTCATGGCGTATGGCGGTTGTACGGTGTTCGCCATATGATGACGTAAAAGAAGACAAGTACGTGCCTAGAGACGGATTCACGTCTCTCATCAAATGTTTAGAGGGCGATTCACGACTTAATCTTGTTCACAACGTGACCAAGATTAAGTCGATCGCGCTCTAGGGAAAGGGAACGGACGGTTGACGGCATGGATGCGAATCACTGTCTGGGCAGTGCCGCTGGTTCTGGCTGCCTGGCCGGTTGGAGCCGTGACGGTGGACCTGAGCTACGTGGAGCAGGCCTATGTCCGCGCCCATCCCGTGATCCGCGTTTCCAACGAAAAGTCCTGGCCGCCATTTAATTTTTTCGCGGACGGCAAACCCCAGGGCTATTCCGTCGAATACATCCAACTGGTGGCCGAAAAGGTCGGTCTGGAGGTCGAGTTCGTCACCGGACCGACATGGAGCGAATTTCTGGATCGCATCCGCCGGCGCGACTTGGATGTGATGTTGAACATCGTCAACTCCGAACAGCGGCGCATCTATATCAACTTTACCAGCGCATACATCATTTCGACCCCGGGCATTTTTACCCGTGGCGCGCGCACCGATATCCGTTCGCTCGGCGACCTTGCGGGCCGCACGATCGCTGTACCCAAGGGTTTTTTCTCCCAAGATCTGCTGTCGCGTAAATACCCTGGCATCCGTCTGTACCTGACCCGCAATGTCGTTGAGTCCATGGAAGCCGTGTTGACCGGTAAGGCGGACGCCATCATCACCGACACCGGCGTTGCGCATTATCTCATCAACAAACATGGGTTCTCGGGCTTGAACAATTCCGCAGCGATTTCGGATCCCATGTTCGTCAACGTTATGAACTTGGGCGTGCGCAAGGACCGCCCGATCCTGCACGATATCCTGCAAAAGGGCATGGATGCCGTTTCCGATGCGGAAGTCAATGCGTTGCGCAAAAAGTGGCTTGATCCCATGGTGGGCGCGCATCTGCAGTCCCCCTTGCCTTTGAGTGAAGCGGAAAAGGCGTACTTGAGCGCGCGTGACGAAATCACCATGTGCATTGACCCCGACTGGCTGCCTTACGAAAAGTTTGACGCCCTGGGGCGGCATATAGGTATGTCGGCGGACTATTTCGAAGCCTTTGCGTTGCGCATCGGCAAGCCCATTCGCGCGGTGTCGACTGAGACTTGGTCACAGTCGCTGGACAAAGCGCGGGCGCGCGCATGCGATGTTCTGTCGTTGGCCATGGAAACGCCGGAGCGGTTGGAATACCTGAACTTCACCAAACCGTACGTCAAATCGCCCATGGTCGTCGCCACGCGGCCCGGCGCGTCGTTTATTCCCGACATTTCCAGCATCGGCAACCGGCCGGTGGGAATCGTGCGCGGTTATGCGTACGTGTCGGTATTCCGTTCGAAATATCCAGAGGTGCCGGTGGTTGAGGTGGATACCATCAATACCGGGTTGGAACAGGTGCGTGACGGCAAACTGTTCGGCATGGTCGGCACGCTCACCACCATTGCCTATGCGATCCAGACGGGTTACGTGGGCGAGTTGAAGATATCCGGGCGCTTCGACGACACCTTGGATTTAAGCATAGGCGTGCGCAAGGACAGCCCGGAACTTCTGGGCATCTTCAACAAGGCCATCGACGCTTTGAATCCCGACCAGCACCGCGACATTAACAACAAGTGGGTCGCCATGCATTATGAGGAGGTACCCGATTACGAACTCCTGATCCAGCTTGCGGTGGTGTTCGTCCTGATCGCGGGGTTCTTGGCCTATCGCCAGGTGCAACTGCGAAAGCACAACGCCGAACTGGAGCGTCTGTCCACCACCGATCGGCTGACCGGCCTGTTCAATCGGCTGAAGCTGGATGAGATGCTGGAACTGCGTCATGGCGAGTTCGAACGCTTCGGTCACGCTTTCAGCGTGATCATGATCGATGTGGATGACTTCAAGATGATCAACGACCGCTTTGGCCATCAAGTCGGGGACAGGGTTCTGGTCAAGATCGGGGAGACCATCAAAGCCCATGCGCGCAGCATCGACAGTGTTGGGCGCTGGGGCGGAGAGGAGTTTTTGGTGGTGTGTTCCGAAACCGGCGTTCAAGGGGCGGTGGTGCAAGCGGAAAATATCCGCGCCGCCATGCGGGAAACGGACTTCGCCATGGGCAGGGCCTTGACGGTGAGTTTGGGCGTCGCCGAGATCAAACCCGGCGAAGCGGTCAAGGACGTGATTTCCCGCGCCGATGAAGCCCTTTACGCCGCCAAGGAAGGTGGACGCGATCAAGCTGTGAAATCGGCCTAAAGATTCTCACGATGCGATGGCCACAGCGTGAACATGGCCACAAGGTGAACGCTGAATTGCCATCCAAACACTGCGGACGTTTCGTAGGCAAAGGGTGTATATTCGCCTGGACAGATCGTTTGGGTTCGACACAATGGGCCTGATCATTTGAGAACGGGACGTATGGACGACGCGGGCACACCCATTCATTCTTCTGAGGCAGTGGTGGATTTCACCACGTGCCGTGCGCTTGTCGTCGACGACAGCGAACGCAATCACCGTATCATCAGGGCGTTCGTCGAGAGCATGGGCATCACCCAAATCGAAGCCGCGTTCGATGGCGTGGAAGGGTTGGAAAAAGTCGCGGCGTTCTCGCCGGATCTGGTGATCTTGGACATCAAAATGCCGGGCATGAATGGGCACGACTTTTTACGTCGGCTGCGCGCGCTGCCAGAGAACGCCGATCTGCCCGTGCTGGTCGTAACCGCGCATGATGACCGGGAACACCGTAGTGCCGTCTTCCTGGAAGGCGCTACGGATTTCGTCAGCAAGCCCATCAACGGCGTGGAATTCGTGGCGCGCGCCGGTGTGCACTTGCGCAACCGGCTGCTGATGCGTGAACAAACCCTGTTTCGCCAGCGCGTCAGTGAGGAATTGGCGATGGCCAGCCGCATGCAGCAGGAGTTGCTGCCGTCCGCCGAAATCCTTGAGCGCGCGCAAAACGAACTCGGCATCGGTATCGAGTATCATTTCGAACCTTCCACCGAACTGGGCGGGGATTTGTGGGGTGTGAGGACGCTGGGCGATCAGCGCGCGGCGTTTTACATGGTCGATTTTTCCGGCCATGGCGTTGCGGCGGCGCTCAACACCGTGCGTCTTCACACCTTGGTCGATTTGGTGGACGCCCAAACCGCCACTGAGCCGGCGCATGTTTTAATGCACCTCAATACGGCTCTGGGCGGCCTGCTGCCACGCGGGCAATACGCCACGATGCTTTATGGTGTGTTGGACTTAGCAGAGGGCAGCTTTACCTATTCCAGCGCCGCCGCGCCCGATTTGATTACGGGCGATGCAAAGGCTTCGTCGATCGAGCGCCATGCCTGGAACAGCCTGCCGTTGGGAATCGACCCAGGCGCGCGTTACGAAACGCGCAGCTTGAATGTCGCGGCGGGGCATTTCCTGTTTTTTCACAGCGACGCGTTGAGTGAAATGCCCAGCGCCGATGGAGACGTTTTGGAAGAAGAGGGGGTGTTGAGGCTGGTGCGGCAACACAGCATGCGTTTTGCCGACGGGGAAAGCCCGCTCAGCGCGTTGGTTCAGGAATTCCGCGGTGATTCCCCCGTGGACTTGGACGACGACCTGACGCTGCTGTGGCTCAGCGTTCTCGGTTGAAGGTCATGTGGATGGCGCGGCCTTGGTCTTCGAAGCGCACGGAATCCGCCAGTTCGTGAATCATGGAAAGGCCGCGGCCTGAGTGCGCTTGCGCGTCGCGCGCGCCAAACGACAAGCCCGCGATATCGAAGCCGTTCCCGTCGTCACGCACAGATAGGGTCACGCTGTCTTCCGTCCAGGTTGCGGCGATGGTGATGGGGCGGGACGCATAGTGGGGATCGTGCATGCGCGCCGCCATCAGGGCGCCGTATTTTTTCATGGTTTCCAGGGATTGGCGCAGTTTGCTGTCCAGCTCCAGGTTTCCGTGCATCACCGCGTTGCCGAGCGCTTCCTGGAGAGCGTCCCGGATGGTTTCGAGCCATATGCCCGATGCGCCCAGACGTGTGGCCAGGGCGGAACTGAACGCGCCGGAGGCCCCATGGTCGAGGGCCTCCGCCGTTGTCATGTCCATTCGCACCCCATTGTCACCATCATCGTATATGGATAAAGGCGCGCGTGTGTGTGGCTCCACCATAAGGATGGGCCTGTCCGGCTAGCTGACCGTGACCAGATTGTCGAACCCGGCCTTGGTCAGGGCGGCGCGGACTTTGTCTGTTGCACCGCTGATGGTGACGTCGAAGCCATGCGCTTTCGATGCGTCGTAGGCATGCACGAACAGGCTCATCCCGGTGCTGTCGATGAAGTCCAGTCCTCCGACGTCGAACTGGGCGCCAGTGACACCGGAATTGTCCAAGTGCGAGAGGATGCTGCCGAACTGCGGGGCGTCGACGTAGGTCAATTGACCGGAAAGCGTGATGTTCACGACACCCTGAGAGTTGTTCACCGAAAATTCCATCTTTTTTCTCCAATATCTTGACGCTCAGGGGCGTGTTAGGCCGTGCGAATGTTGCCGAGGAAGGTGTCGACTTGCTCTCTCAACATGATCGAGCGTTCCGCGACATCCTTGGCGGCGTGCAGGACCTCCACCGCAGCGCCGCCGGTGTCTTCGGCCGCGACCTTGACGCCGTTGACGTTGCGTGTGACTTCGTCGGTGCCTTTGGCGGCTTCCTGAACGTTGCGCGAAATTTCATTGGTTGCCGCACCTTGTTCTTCAACGGCGGCGGCGATGGTGGATGCAATTTCGCTCATCTTTTCGATGGTGCCCGTGATCGATTTAATCGCATCGACGGATTGGCTGGTGGCTTCTTGCACCGAGCTGATCTGCGCGGCGATTTCCTCTGTCGCTTTGCCAGTTTGGTTGGCGAGGTTTTTCACTTCGGATGCCACCACCGCAAAACCCTTGCCGGCTTCGCCCGCGCGCGCCGCTTCAATGGTGGCGTTGAGTGCAAGCAGGTTGGTCTGATCCGCGATGTCGTTGATCAGACCGACCACTTCGTCAATTCGTCCCACGGCGTCCGATAGGCCACCGACCATTTTGTTGGTGGAGACGGCCTCTTCGCGTGCGGCATCCGCGATGGTGTTGGATTCCGCGACTTGCCGGTTGATCTCGGAAATCGAACTCGCCAGTTCTTCCGCCGCGGATGCAACGGTCTGCACATTGGTGGCGGCTTGGGTTGAGGCGGCTGAAACCGCGGCGGCTTGGCGGGAGGTTTCCTCAGCCGTTGCGGACATGGACTGGGATGTGGCTTCCATCTCCGTGGTTGCGGATGAAACGATACTCAACGCATCGGTCACTTCGGAGTTGAACTCCTTGAGCAGACCGTCGATGACTTCCGCACGGCGTTGCTTTTCCAGATCGATCTTGCGCTGTTCCTCCGCCAGACGGTCGGCTTCCAACAGGCCTTGCTGGAAAACTTCCAGGGCGCGCGCCATGTCGCCGGTTTCATCCAGCCGCTCCGTGCCTTCAATCTCGGCGTCTTTTTCGCCCTCGCTCATGCGCCCCATGACGCCGGTGATCGCCAGAATCGGGGATACGATCATGCGGGTGATGACCAACGAAAGAATAGTGCCGATCACCACCATCGCGACCGAGCTGGCGATCATCAAATTGATGGCCAGACGCTCGTCTTTTTCGGCTGTTTGCGCCGAGGTCAGGGTGAAGTGTTCGATCTCTTTCAGTGCATCGGTTAATTTTTGATCCAGGCCTTTTTCGATTGCGGTGATGCTTGGGATCATGTCCTTGGCTTTGAGCAACTCTCCCTGATCCATCAGCGCAAGGACTTCCTTGACCATCTCTTCAAATTGTTGATGTTCCGCACTGATGACGCCCATTTGGGACAGCAGGGATTGGTATTCTTCCCGAGCCAACTCTGAGTGCGCGATTTCAATGAATGACGTCAACGTTCCTTCGGCTTCGATGATTTCCTTATCCACCTTATGGGAGAGTTCTAGGAATTCTTGGAGCGTGCTTGCCAGCCCTGCCTTGGCCTTGGGGTCGAAGCGCGCCTCGAGCCCAAGCCGTAAACCGCGCTCGAAAAGGATTGCTTGTTCAAGTTGGTGCAAGGTGATGGTCGTTAGCATTTCAGTCATCGGCAGGTCTTCTTCGGCAATCTCAATGATTTCGTTGCCGATTTTGTTCATCTGAACGATGCCGATGCCGGACGTGACTGCCGCAAGAACAACAAGAATACCAGCCAGAAGATAAATTCTGATGCCGATCTTAAGATTAGAAAAACGCATTATGCCCTCCGTTCCCATAATGGTTGGGGCAACCGGAAAAACGGTTGCGAACCAATAAGATAAGCGTTTTTGGAGTTGAGAAAGTTTGCCGCGCTCCTCCTCGCGGTGTTGCGATGTGTGGTTTGCCCAATGACGGCATGCCCACCGTCAGTTTGCGGAGCCCCTTAATATATTCTGCATATATTCCACATTGCCTGAGGTCATATCATAACTTCAATAAACAAGGTTGTCTCTCATAACCTTGCAACGAAGAAAGTTAGAACCTTGGAAATCAACACGTTTTAGGTGTTCCTCCAATATTTATGATTGTATTTGAAGCGGAATTCAGCAACCAGGAAACACCTAAGTTTTTGCGGCAAATCCCTGAAAACAAATGATTCAGTTACAAAAAATTTTCAACAATCGTGTTAAACGCGCAACAAAAAAACCCGGCGGTTTCCCGCCGGGTTTTTCGACTGATCCGTCGGGTAACTTAGCCCGCAAAGTTGGCGTTGGCGAAGTCCCAGTTGACCAGGTTGTCCAGGAACGCTTCGAGGAAGTCTGGGCGGCGGTTCTGGTAGTCCAAATAATAGGCGTGTTCCCACACATCGCAGGTGATGATCGGGGTCATGCCGTCGGTCAGCGGGCATTCGGCGTTGGGGGTCTTGACCACTTCCAGCTTGTCGCCGTTCTTGACCAGCCACGCCCAGCCGCTGCCGAACTGGGTCATGCCTGCGGTCTTGAAGGCTTCCTTGAAATCCGCGTAGGAGCCGAAAGACGCGTTGATTGCGTCTGCAATGGCGCCGGTGGGCTCGCCGCCACCATTCGGACTCATGGAGTTCCAGAAGAAGGTGTGGTTCCACACCTGGGCGGCGTTGTTGAAGATGCCGGCCTTGGAGGCGTCGCCGGCTGTCGCTTTCATGATGTCTTCCAGACTCATGGACGCCATGTCGGTGTCGGCGGTCATGTTGTTCAGGTTCACCACGTAGGTGTTGTGGTGCTTGCCATGATGGAAGTCGAAGGTGTTGGCCGAAATGTGCGGCTCCAGCGCGTCTTTGGCGTAAGGCAGATCAGGAAGTTCAAAAGCCATAATGGACCTCTTTTCTATCTTTGAAACTGTTCTAAATGACTGCTGAAAAGATAGGTCCTTCTTGCTAAATTTCAAATGCAGAATGGGGGCGGAGAGGACTATTTTTTCCTGGTGGAGAAGAAAGTGCGCTAAACAGGGAAAAACCGCCACCGTTAGACCGCCGCAAGCTCGAAATACACACCCGATGACCGATTTGGACCCCTCCGTATTGGACCTTTGCCGCCAGGACCGTGAGCGCTATCTCTGTGCGCTTGCCGCACCGCGCGTCAAGCGGCCGGGGTTGATGGCCCTGATCGCGTATAACCAGGAACTGGCGCGCATTCCCGAAACGGTGTCGGAGCCGATGCTCGGTAAAATCAAGCTGCAATGGTGGATCGATGTGGTGCCGGGCATCCTGCAAGGCCGCTCACCGTCTCATCCGGTGGCGGGGGCGCTGAGCGCCGTGCGCGATGCATTGGCGGGACGCGGCCCGGATTTGCGCCGCTTGGCCGAAGCGCGCAATTTCGACCTGGAACCGGGAAGGCCCGCATCTCTGGAGGCGTTGGTGGATTATGCCCAGGCCAGCGGAGGGACGTTGCAGGCGTTGATGGTGGACGCGCTCGGCATTTCGGATGACAGTGTGCGCCAAGCGGCGCGGGAGGTCGGGACCGCCTGGGCGCTGATCGGTTTGATGCGGGCATTGCCGTACGGTGGCGGCCAGCGGCGCGATATGTTGCCGCAAGGCGCAAGTGTGCGCGACGTGCTGGAGCATGCCCGGGGATTGCTGCAAACGGCGCGGGCGCGTCCGACGCCGAAGGCCGCTTTGTCCGCCTTGGTCGCCGGGCGGTTGGCGGACCGGCACCTCAAGCGCCTGGCCGCGCAAGGTTGGGATCCGGCCCGGCGCCAAGAACCGCCGGCCGGGGTTGGGGCGGTCGCGGCGGTATGGCTCGGTAAATTGACGGGGCGTTTCTAGGGTCAGGCCTCTAAGTGCCGTCATCGCGAGCGAACATCGTGAGCGCGGCGATCCAGTTTCTGGATTGCTACGCCGCTTCACGTCTCGCAATGACGTAGAGCTTGATTCGGATTTTCCGTCTACCAAATGCTTTCGGGCGAGGCCCTGGTGCGGCCCAGGTCGTCCCCTTCGCCTTGGATCTCGCCGCCCAAGCCATCGGCGCTGGCAGAGCTGGCGGAAATGTCGTCATCGGCCTTCAACACCATCAGTTCCAACTGCGACAGTTGCGGGAAGATGGGTTTGGCATGTGCTTTGTAGAGCAGGATCACCCCGCGGTTGGTGTCGGGAAAGCCGCCGCCCTGGGCGTCGTCGAACTTGCGGATTTCCAAGGTCACGATGGTATCGGTTCCGGGCTCGCGGCTTTGCCACAGATATGTGGGGTTTTCCTGGCGCGGCGCGGCCAGGGGGGCGATGGCGCGTTCCACAATCTCCGTGGGATGACCGTATCGTTGGGTGTAATAGTTGATCACCTTGTCGAATGCTTCGGTACGGAACAGGGTGTGGAAATTGGTGGCCCGCCCGGCGTCGTAACGTGCAATGGCGCGGGTGCCCTGGTACATGATGGTGTCGACCAGGAAATCATCTTCCAGTTCGAACGGCCAACTCAGCTTGTCGACGCAGAACAGCGTGTCCTTAGCACCCTTGGTCAGGCATGGCCGGTGGATGGTGTCGAGTTCCATCAGTTCCAGGCGGTGCGCGCTCATTTCCTGGCCGACCTTGGTTTCCAGGCCCAAAGACAGTTCCACCCCGTCGAGAATTTCGCCGGTGGGTTCGATTTCGCTGAGCAGAATCATTTCCGATGGGATGTCGGCTCCCTCGACCTTTTTGACGTCCCAGCCTTCCGCGCCCGGTGTGTCCGGATCGTCCAGGCCTTCCAATAGGCCGGCCAGTTCGTCCACTTCGCCTTCGGCGGGCGCGGCGAAGGGATCGTCGGAAGCGGGCGGGGCGGCGAAGGGGTCGTCTTCTGCGGCGCGCGATGGTGCGGTTTTGACGTCCAGCGCGGCGACATCCTGGGGTTCGTCCAGGCCTTCCAACAGGTCCGAGACATTGGCGGCGGGTTCATCCGCGACGGCGAACGGGTCGTCATTTTCAATGTCGTCCAACACCGCAAATGGGTCGTTTTCTACGCCGGACCCACCGCCATCGGCGACGGCCTTGGGGCCTTGGAGAACTTCGTTGCGTTCAGTATCCGTCATGCCGGTGCGGGCGTCCAAATCCAGGAAGGCCAAAATGTCCGGATCGACCCCGCCGCCGAACGGCTTGTTGGGGTTGTAACGTTTGCCGGGCACGCCAGGCGCTTCCTTGAATGCCGGTTTGTTCGTCAGCAGTTCGCGGCTGACGATGGGCAGCGCGTCTTCTTCCGTGACCTCTTCAATGGCCAAATCGCCAAACGCATCTTGCCCGGCCGTTTGGCCAACACCTGCTGGTTGGCCAACATTGTATTCCGGCAATGCGGGGGAGTCGGGCGAAAGGGTCGCCAGTTCTTCAGCCGGTAGGTCGGGCAGTTCCGGCGCAGGCGGCAGTTCGCGCGCCAGTTCGTCCGGTGAAATCGGGACGTCGGGGCCGCGGATCGCGTCCGTGCCGCGCTCGGCCTCCAGTTCCTGCAATTCGCGGGCGAGTTCCGCTTCCGACACCACGTCGGTGCTCACCTGGCGGTCTTCCTCGCGGCGCACCACGCCGGTGACGTTGGGCGGTTTGAAAAAGTCCAGGAAGGTGCTCATGAAGCGGCGCGCCGCCGACGGCTTTTCCGGCATCGGGGGGGCGGCTTCGGCAGCGGCTTGGGCTGTGTTGGGGAGCGTGCCTGGGACCGTGTCGGGGGCTTCGGATGTGCCCGTATTCCCGACGTTCAGCTCAAACTCGGCTTCGTCGTCGGCTTCATCCTCGATCATAAAGTCGCTCATGGCGTCGGCCATGTCAGTGGGCGCGGTTTCCTGCGCGTCGCTCTCCGCGTCATCTTGGGCATCCCCGATGCTAAAGTCGCTCATGGCGTTGGCCATGTCGGTAGGCGGTTCCGGGGGCGAGAGAGTGTCGGCGGTCTCCAGTTCCGCTTCGGGGCCAAGCAGGTTTTGGATCTGGGGATCGGGTTCCAGCGCGATCGGCGGTGCGGGTGGTTCCGGCGCGGCGGGGGCAGCGTTTTCCGCCTCACCCAACAGCGCATCCAACGGGTCTATTTCACCCTCAGGCGGTGCGGAGGTGTCCGTTGGGGGCGTTTCAGCTGCGCCCAAAAGGGCGTCGAGTTCATCCGCTACGCTCTCGGTTGTTTCCGGCGCGGCGGGGGCAGCGTTTTCCGCCTCAGCCAACAGCGCATCCAACGGGTCTATTTCACCCTCAGGCGGCGCGGAGTTGTCCGTTGGGGGCGTTTCAGCTGCGTCCAAAAGGGCATCGAGTTCATCCAACTCGGTCCCGGCCGTTTCCGGTTCCTGGATTTCGCCCAACACCGGCAGGCTTTCGGCGGCTTCAGCGGTTTCAAACGGGTCGGGGATCGTGTCGTCTTCCGCCACGGGTTCCATGGGGGCGGGTGCGGGCGGAGGAGGCTCCGTCGCTTGCGGTCCTAGTTCTGGGGGCGGGGTTTCGGCTAATTGTTCAGCGGGTTGCGTGGATGATGCGTCCGGCGCGGGAGGTTCCGCCGCCAATTTCGGGAAGTCGGGTATGGGCTGTTGGGTGTCTTGGCGCAGGTTGCGCACAGAGATCAAATAGCGGGCGATCTCAAAATATCCCCGGTCGATGGCCATATCCACGGGTTGGGTGCCCGTGAAGTCGCGCGCTTCGAGGTCCGCGCCTTTGTCGATGGCGGCGCGCACCCCGTCCAAGTCGTTACGGTCAACGGCCAGGAACAACTCTTGCGTGGCGGCGTCGGGCAGTATCTGCGCCCAAGCGCCCGGCAAAGGGCGGTAGGCGTCCGGTAAAACCGCTTGCGCCACAGGCAGGATAGAAATTGCGCACGCCAAAACCATCGCCCGCCCGCCATGCACGGTGCGGGGACGCCAGGGTTTCAGCGGTGCGCTCCTAAAGGGCATACGTCCCCGGTTCGTCCTCAACCTCAAATCCCAGATTTCCAGACCCTCGAATCCAGCGTTTCTTTATCTTATCAAACTTTGCCGAATTCCCACGAACTGCTATATCTCGCCTATGGGCAAGAAATCTAGAAAAACGTCCATTTAGCCTGGCGGGAGGATCATACACTATGCTTAACGTCTTGAAATCCGGTTTGTTTGCGCTGTCGGCCCTGTGCCTGTTGAGCACCCATGCCCTGGCCCGGGATATCGCCATCAAAAGCCCCGAAGGGTTGACGCTGAACGCAAGCTTAGTGCTCGGCGATGGCAAAACCGTGGCGGACGGCGTCGTGCTTTTGACCCATGGCACGCTTGCGCACAACAAAATGGAAATCATCGCCACGCTGCAGCGCCTTTTGGCGGAACGCGGGATCAGTTCGCTCGCACCGACGTTGAGCCTGGGCGTGGATGACCGCATCGGTATGTACGACTGTAAAAAGCCCGCGATCCATAAGCATTCCGACGCTATGATCGAAATCGGCCTGTGGTTGGATTATCTGAAAAAAGAAGGCGCTACGGACGTGGTTCTGGCGGGGCATTCGCGCGGCGGCAACCAGACGGCATGGTTCGCGGCGCGGGAAAA
>JANQJR010000044.1 GCA_028281525.1 Magnetovibrio sp. | reverse complement strand
CACGTCGACGCCGACCTCGATCACCGTGGTGGCGACCAGAATGTCGATCTTGCCGGCCTTGAAGGCGGCCATGACGGCGTCTTTGTCTTTGCCCTTCATGCGCCCGTGCACCAGTCCGACGCGGTCGCCGAACATCTTTTTCAAGTCCTCAAAGCGGTCTTCGGCGGCGGCCAGATCCAGCTTTTCGCTTTCCTCCACCAGCGGGCACACCCAATAAACCCTGGCGCCTGCATCCAGTTTGCGCCCAATCCCTTCGGCGATGGAGCCGATCTTGGAAGACGGAAACACCCGGGTGTCCACCGGCTGGCGGCCCGCCGGCTTTTCCAGCAGGCGCGAGACGTCCATGTCGCCGTAAGCGGTGAGCATCAGCGTGCGGGGAATGGGCGTCGCGGTCATTACCAAAACATCCACGGCTTGTCCCTTGGCGGCGAGACCCAGTCGTTGATGCACGCCGAAACGATGTTGTTCGTCGATCACCGCCAAGCGCAGGTCCGCGAACGCCACGTCGTCCTGGAATAGGGCGTGCGTGCCCACGCAGATTTTTGTGTCCCCGGTTTTCAGGCCGTCGAGGATCGTTTCACGGTTTTTCCCTTTTTCGCGTCCCGTGAGAATTTGTACATCTACGCCTGCCGCTTGGAGCAAAGGTTCGATGGTTTTCAAATGCTGACGGGCGAGGATTTCCGTGGGCGCCATCAGTACCGCCTGGCCACCCGCTTCGATGGCGGCCAGCATCGCCAGCAGCGCCACCACGGTCTTGCCGGAACCGACGTCGCCTTGCAGCAGGCGCAACATGCGCACGTCGCTTTCCATATCCCCTATGATTTCACCCAGGGATTGCGTTTGCGAATGGGTCAAGGCAAAGGACAGGGTGTCCAAAACCTGTTTGCGCAGGCTTTGATCACCCCGGGTTGGCAGGCCCTTGGCCTTGCGCATGCCGCGCCGCACGAGCCCCAAGGCCAGTTGGTTGGCCAGCAGTTCGTCATAGGCCAGGCGTTCGCGTTCCAACGCTTGCGGGGAGAGGCCTTGCACATCCTCGGGCGCATGGACGGCCAAGAGGCTTTGACGCCAAGGCTTCCAGCCCCGGGTTTCAAAAAGGGCCTTGTCATGCCACTCTGCCAAATCCTGGGTTTGGCCGAGCGCACCGGTGATGGCTTTGGTCAAAACCTTTTGTGTGACCCCGTTGGTCAAGGGGTAGACCGGCTCCAGTCGCAGGATGGTGTCCAACTCTTCCAGCGTGATGATGTGGTCGGGGTGGGTCATCTGAACTTCGCCCGAGTAATGTTCCACGGTGCCGGAGATCACGCGGAGTTCGCCTTCGGGCAGGGTCTTGGTCAGATAATCCACGTGGGCATGAAAGAAGGTCAGAACGAGCGTGCCGGTGTCGTCGTGGCAGATCACCCGGTATGGGCGGCGTTTGGTGGGCGGTTTGATGTGCTGGCCGACGCGTACGGTGATGGTGCACAATTCTCCATGCCCAGCCTCGGTCACCTTACATTGATGACGGCGGTCCACCACGTTTGCGGGCAGGTGCCACAGCAAATCCACCACATGTTCGCCCGTGAGACGCTCCAGCGCCGGTTTCAGGCGCGGTCCCACGCCTTTGAGCGTGTCGATGGGCTTGAACAGGGGATAAAGGACTTCCGGGCGCATGGGAATGCTGACAGATGGCTTTCAAGGGGCTATACCTTCGGCGGATTCTCAGACTACTCGAGCACACCATGGACGCCAAACGCAAACGCCTGCTGTTTCACTGCACCCACATGGGCATGAAGGAAAACGACGTGATGTTCGGTGAGTTCGCCAAGACCCATTTGGCGGACATGACGGACGGCGAAGTGGACGCGTTGGAAGCTTTGCTCAAGAACAACGACCTGGACCTGTTCAAATGGGTGCTGGGCAAGGCGGCGGTGCCGCCCGAATGGGATACGCCGCTGATGAAGCGCCTCCAGGATTTCAATTTGGGCCAAGACACCAACTCGGGTGATTAAGTGAAACATTTGATCGAACAGTTGAGCACGCCTGGGCGGGTGCGCATCGCCGGTGCGCCTGCGGGCCAGGATGCGCGCATCGTTGCGGAATTGGCAGCCAGTGGGCGGGACGTCTTGTTCATCGCGCGCGACGACGTGGCCGCAGCCCACATGGATGAAGCCCTGGATTTTTTCGCCCTGGATGTTGAACGCCTGGAATTTCCCGCCTGGGATTGCCTGCCTTACGACCGGGTGTCGCCCAACGCCGCCATCGTGTCGAGGCGCATCGATGCGTTGACGCAGCTGACCGAAGGGTCCGGCAAAGGTCGTATCGTGGTGGCGACGGTCAGCGCCTTTTTGCAACGCGTGCCAACACGTGACGCTTTCAAAGGCACGACCCGCGTGATCCGGTCCGGAGATGAATTGGACCCGGATGAGCTGGATGGGTTTTTGGTGGAGCACGGCTACCACAGCGCCCAAACGGTGATGGAGCCAGGCGAGTTCGCCAGGCGCGGCGGATTGCTCGACATCTTTCCCACGGGCCGTGAAGAGCCGGTGCGCTTGGACTTCTTCGGGGACGAAGTGGAAACCCTGCGGGCTTTCGATCCCGCCACCCAGCGCACCACCGGCGAAGTCGAGGAATTGGCGTTGCGCCCGGTCAGCGAAGTGCCGCTGGACGAAGACGCCATATCGCGCTTTCGCACCGGTTATCGTGCGCTTTTCGGCGCGGTGACCCGTGAAGATCCGCTTTACGAAGCGGTGTCCGAAGCGCGCCGTCACATCGGCATGGAGCATTGGTTGCCGCTGTTCTTCGATGGCCGGTTGGAGACCATTGCCGACTATATGCCGGGTGCGGCCGTGGTGCTGGACCACCAAACGGACGAAGCCATCCAGGCGCGCTTGGACCTGATCCAAGAATATTACGGTGCGCGCAAGGCCATGATGGAGGGGCCGAAAGGGGCACAAACGACGGAAAATGCACCTTATAAGCCCATCCCGCCGGAACGGTTGTATCTGACGGAGAAGGATGTGGGCGACGTTTTGAAGCCCTTTGCCGTGGTGCAGTTGGACCCGTTCGACGCGCCGCAAACGGATGACGTGCTGAACGCCGGGGCCAAGGCGGGGCGCGAGTTTTCCGACGCCCGCGTCAACCCGGACGCCAACGTGTTCGATGCCTTGGGTGACCATGCCCGTTACCTGAAAGGCCAAGGCAAACGCACGCTGATCGGCGCATTCACCCCTGGGACCCGCGAACGCCTGATGACGGTGATGGGCGAGCACGGCCTGGGCCCCCTGGCCGAAGTTACGGCCTGGACGGATGTGGACAGGTTGGCGGTGGACACCATCGGCGTCGCCGTGCTGGGTCTGGAGCGCGGTTTCGTCACCGACGACATCGCGGTCATTTCCGAACAGGATATTCTGGGCGAACGCCTCTCGCGTCCGTCCAAACGCAAGGTCACGGCGGAAAACTTCATCGCCGACGTTTCGACGCTCAGCGAAGGTGACATGGTGGTGCATGTGGAGCACGGCATTGCCCAGTACGCCGGGCTGGTGACGTTGGACGTGGGCGGCGCGGCCCATGATTGCCTGAAGCTGATCTACGCGGGTGAGGACAAGCTGTTCCTGCCGGTCGAAAACATCGACGTGATCACGCGCTACGGATCGGAAGACGCGGGCGCGCAACTCGATAAACTGGGCGGTGCGGCGTGGCAGGCGCGCCGGGCCGATCTGAAGCAGCGCTTGAAGGACATGGCGGAAGAGCTGATCAAGATCGCCGCTGCGCGCGAGCTGCGCGAGACCGAGCGCATGGCCCCGGACCCGGGCGCGCTGGATGAATTCGCATCGCGCTTCCCCTACACCGAAACAGATGACCAAGCCCGCGCCATCACCGCCGTGGTGGACGATTTGGCCCAGGGGCGCCCCACCGACCGGCTGGTGTGCGGCGACGTGGGTTTCGGCAAGACTGAGGTGGCGCTGCGCGCCGCGTTCGTCGCCGCGCTGGCGGGCAGGCAAGTCGCGTTGGTGGTGCCGACCACGCTGCTGGCGCGCCAGCACTTCAAGAATTTCCAGGAGCGGTTCCAGGGGTTCCCGGTGCGCGTGGCGCAGCTATCCCGCCTGGTCAGCGCCAAAGACGCGAAGCTGACCAAGGACGAAATGCAATCGGGCAACGTCGACATCGTCATCGGCACCCATGCACTGTTGGCCCAGGACGTGAAATTCCGGGATTTGGGCCTGTTGATCGTGGATGAAGAACAGCACTTCGGCGTCAAGCACAAGGAACGGCTCAAAACGTTGAAGTCCGACGTGCATGTGCTGACGCTCACCGCCACGCCGATCCCGCGCACGCTGCAATTGGCGTTGACGGGGGTGCGGGACATGAGCCTCATTGCCACACCGCCCGTAGACAGATTGGCGGTGCGCACGTTCGTGACGCCCTTCGATCCGGTGGTGGTGCGCGAAGCCATCATCCGTGAACGCTTCCGCGGCGGGCAGACCTTCTATGTATGCCCGCGCATCACCGATCAGGCGCATCTGAAAAAGAAGCTCAAGGAGCTTGTACCCGAAGCCAGCGTTGCCCAAGTCAACGGCCAAATGCCGGCGGGTGAGTTGGAAGACATCATTTCGGATTTCTACGACGGCAAGTACGACGTTCTGCTGTCCACCAACATCATCGAGTCAGGCCTGGACCTGCCCAGCGTCAACACCATCATCATTCACCGTGCCGACATGTTCGGCTTGGCGCAGCTCTATCAGTTGCGCGGCCGCGTCGGGCGCTCCAAGACCCGCGCCTATGCCTATCTCACTTTGCCCCCGGGCAAGAAGCTCACGCCCGCGGCGGAAAAGCGCCTGACCGTAATGCAGACACTGGACACGCTCGGTGCGGGCTTTCAACTGGCGTCCCATGACTTGGACATTCGCGGCGCGGGCAACCTGCTGGGCGAAGAGCAGTCCGGTCACATCCGCGAAGTGGGGGTGGAGCTTTACCAGCAAATGTTGGAAGAAGCCGTGGCGGAAGCGAAAGGCGCAGGAGGCGGCGAAGCAGACGGGGAGCATGACTATTCTCCGCAGGTGAGCCTTGGCATTGCGGTGTTGATCCCGGACAGTTACGTGGCCGACTTGAACCTGCGCATGGAGCTTTACCGCCGCGTGGCGCGGTTGGCGAGCGATGAAGAGTCGGAAGCTTTTGCGGCGGAAATGATCGACCGTTTCGGCAGCTTGCCGGGCGAAGTGGAAAACCTGCTCAAGACCGTGGCGATCAAACGCCAATGCCGCACCGCGCACATCGACAAAATCGACAGCGGGCCGAAGGGCGCGGTGGTGTCGTTTTGGAACGATCAGTTTCCCAATCCCGCCGGACTGGTAGGCTATATCTCCGACCAAGTGGGCACGGTGAAGCTACGCCCCGACCACAAGCTGGTGATCAAACGCGCGTGGAGCACGCCTGAGGACCGGCTCAAGGGGGTGACGTTGTTGGTGCGCAAGCTGGCGGAGATTGCGCAGGTGAAAGGCTAATGTTTCCGAATTGCTCTTTGGTGAGTGTGTATTGACACGAAACAGCCGCACGGCTGACGCCGTGCCGCGGCCTCCCACTCCTATACCCCAGACAAGCTGGGGAGGATTGGGGGCTAAGCCGCCGCGGCGTCGAGCAGGCGGGCGAGGATTTCCGGCGGTTGCGCGCCTTGCAAGGCCATGGCGCCGTCGATCAGAAAACACGGCACGCCGTTGACGCCCAGCCTGTGGGCGAGGCTGTTTTGCTCACGCACCCAAGACACGTCCGTGCTGCTGTCCAGGTAGTCGTCCAAGGCACCGCCCTCAAGACCGACGGAACGGCCGATGGCGGACAGTTCCTCCAACTCGCCGATGTTGCACCCTTCCTGGAAATAACTGCGAAACAGCCTTTCCACGACCGCTTCGGCAAGGCCGAAGTCGTCCGCGTAATGCACCAAACGATGCGCGCTGATGGTCGACGGGGTGTGGTCGATGTGGCGGAATTGGAAATCGATTTCCTCGGATTGTCCGGTGGCCTCCAAGGCGCCCAACAGGCGGCGCACGCGGGCTTCGGTGCCGAATTTGTGCAGCAGGTAGGCGTTACGCTCCATCCCCCCCGGCGGCATGTCGGGGTTCAGCATGAAGGGCCGCCATTTTAGCGTCGCGCTGATGGCGGAGCGTTGTCCGAGCGCACGTTGCAGGCGGCGTTTGCCGATGAAGCACCACGGACAGATCGGGTCGAAAAAAACTTCGATTTCCATGTGCTTATTCTTTCACGGCTGGCGTGCGCCGTCGAGATCATGAAGTGAAGGGGGGCTCAATTGACCGGGGCGGCGAAGAGGGCTAAATTCGGCGATCTTTTTTCAAGCGATTCGCACCTTTCATGATTCAGAAATCCCAAAACATCACGCGCGTCTACCATCGCATTTCCGCCGAAGAACGTCACACCAAGGCGGGTCACCAGGGCGGTGTGGTGTGGTTCACCGGTTTGTCGGGCTCTGGCAAGAGCACGCTGGCCTTCACGCTGGAGAAGCATCTATTCGATTTGGGCTATCACGTTTATGTCCTGGACGGCGATAATGTGCGTCATGGCCTGTCCGGAAATCTGGGATTTTCGGAGGAAGACCGCCGCGAAAACATCCGCCGCGTGAGCGAAGTCGCGGGGCTCTTTGCCGAAGCGGGGGTGATCGCCATCGCCGCGTTCATTTCGCCTTATCGCGAAGAGAGGCGTTTGGCGCGCGACATTGCCGGGGAGCGTTTCATCGAAGTGCACCTGTCCACGCCCCTCGAGGTGTGCGAGGCGCGTGACCCCAAGGGGCTTTATAAGAAGGCGCGGGCGGGAAAAATTCCCGATTTTACGGGGGTCGACGCGCCTTATGAACTGCCGGAATATGCGGATTTGGTGCTCGACACCGGTGCGCGTTCAGTCGAGGACTGCACGGCGGAGTTGACCGGGCTGATTCGGGAAAAATTCCGTCTTTAAGCGCTTTTCATGGGGTTTCGCGGGGGGGTACTTCAAAACCGCACAAAACAGTCCGAAATCGTGTAAGATGATAAGACCCGCTTTTCAACCAAAGCGGGCCAAGCTCCAATCGCGCTCCAACACCATGGCCATGGATCCACCGCGAACACAGCGGGAAAGGAGGTTCCATGCAAACGCCGTATGTTGATGACTATACTTCGCATTTGGTCGGTGCGCCGAAACGGCGTCATTGGCCGCTCATCCTGTTGGTGGGCGTGGGTGCGGAAGCCGCCATCGCCGCCGTGGCGTTTATCGCCATGATCATCGCGATGGTCTATATCTGATCCTCGCGATGCGGGACAACACGCTCCATTCCCCCGAACACTGCCCTCGCGCGTGCATGCCCGAGGGCTATTTTTTGTAACGCATTCGACACGTCGGCTTGCTAAGTTCACTGCATGAGCTTGCCCGATACGATTCCCCTCAATACCGTGATCGACCGCGACGCCTTGAGCGATGGGCGGGCGCGGTTTCGCGAGATTCTGAGCGCCGTAAACACCGTGCGCGGTGCCGACCTGCCCGATACGCGCCCGACGGCGGACATTCTATTGACCTTGGAAGATGAACCGCCCGCCGAAAAGGCGGGGACACCGGTCAATGTGGACGCGCGCCTCGACGGCGTAAACGTGGTTGCCGTACCTGGGTTTTTGGCGGAATGCATCGATTTTTTTGCGCCGACCTTGGCCGATGCTCTCAAGCATCTGGAAAACCTGGGCGCACGGACATCCATCGCGCCGGTGGCGGGGCGAGGCGATTGCGCGGAAAACGCCAAGCGGCTCAAGGCGCACTTGCACAGCCTGGATCACCAAGACGGGCCGACAATTCTGGTGCTCATGTCCAAGGGTACGCCGGATACCCTGGAGATGTTCGATCTTTACCCGGAAACCATCGACCGGGTCGATGCGGTGGTGTCCTTGGTGGGGTGCGTGTGCGGCTCGCCCTTGAAGTACATGGCGCCGGAATGGCTCAAATGGATCGAACGTAATTTGCCCATGCCCTCTTGCGCCAGATTCGGCGGGACGGCGGTTGTCAGCCTTAGCCCCCATACACGCTGCAGCTTTCTGAAAGCGTTCGAGATGCCGGATACGGTTAAGGTCTATAGCCTGGGCGCGGTGGCCGATGCGGGCCGGATGTCGCGCGGGATGACGCAGGCCTACCGCGCGCTCACCCAAATCCATCCGCTCAACGACGGACAAATGCTGCTGCAGGACCAAATCCTGCCCAAGGCGACGTATTTGGGCACGCTCAACTGCGATCACGTCGCGGCGGGCATGCCGTTCAACCGCAGCACGTCATTGATCTGTAGCGCCCTGACGCGTCTGTTCTTGAACCACAACGCGTTTCCCCGCGAGGTAATGGTGGAGGCCGTGGTACGCCAAGTGCTCGAAGACTTGGGTTAGAGCGCGATCGACTTAATCTTGGTCACGTTGTGAACAAGATTAAGTCGTGAATCGCCCTCTAAACGTTTGATGAGAGACGGATTCACGTCTTAATCCGCGTCGCTAAAGCGATTCAGATTAAGACGATTCGGCTCTAGGCCGTGTCCAGAATCTTTGCGTAAAAAAGCCCCCAGAAGTGGGGGCTTTTGGGGATCCGAGTGGATCACTTGGATGCGATGAGTTCATCCAGCAAACGCAGAACTTCCTTGGACGGCTCTTCGACTTGGGCGATTTCTGAAAGCGCGCCTTCCAGATCGTTGCTTTGGAATTTGCGCGCGGCTTCGATGCCGTGGGTGTGCACTTGGGCGTGCGGGTTCTCCAGCGCGCGGAATGCCGGGTGATTCTTGATGTCCGGATCGGTGATGTTTTGTGCCCACTTGCCCAGGCGACAGTGGTGGTGGTCGGCCAATTCGTCCGGATTGAGCGTTTGGCGGCCAATGACCATTTCCGCCAGCTTTTTCTTCCAGATCACATGATCCGATTTGGCGCGCAAGATCGTGGCGTTGGGCACCTGCATGGTCATGACGTCGTCCATGTCGGCGGTGATGCCTTGGTCGGCCACGCCCATGGCGTCGACGACTTGGTCGATGGATTGCACGTTTTTCGACGCCATGCTGGCGATCACCGTGATGCCCTGGCTGACCTCGTTTGACGCCTCGGTTTGTTGGCCCAGCACGCTGGCGATTTCTGCCATGCGCCGCGTTACATCGGTGATGCGCGATGAGATCGTATCCATTTCATCACCGGTGGTTTGAATCACTTCGCGGCCTTGGGCGACGGCGTTGGCGCCGTCTTCCATGGATTTCACGATCACGTTCATTTCCGAGCGCAGGTTGTCGATGCGTTTGGTGATCTCTTCCGTCACGTGGGTGGTCTGATTGGCGAGGTTCTTGACCTCGGACGCCACCACCGCGAAGCCCTTGCCCGCTTCGCCCGCGCGGGCGGCTTCGATGGTTGCGTTCAATGCCAGCAGGTTGGTCTGCTTGGCGATGCCGTCGATTTCGCCGACCATGTCGCTGATTTGCAGCGCTGCGTTTTGAAGTGTATCGACCTTTGCCGCCGCGTCTTCCACGGCATGGGCGATGGTTTCCATGGTGGTGACGGATTTTTCCGCGGCCGTCTTGCCGGAGCGCGACGCCTCGTGCGCGTGTTCGGCTTCCTGTGCGGCGGCTTCGGAGTTGCTCGCGATGTCCTTCACCGTGGCGACCATTTCTTCGGTCGCGGCGGCGATGGATTGGGTGCGGTGGTCGACTTCGCGCACGTCGCGGGTCATGGACGCGGCGGCGATCACCGCGTCGTTGAGCGCGACGGAAACATCGACCATGCGGCTCAGCGATCGGCCGCCGAAACCCATCATCTTGTCCGCGACTTGACGGACTTTGTAGCCGATGGACGAGGAGCCTTCCGGTACCTCAATGAATTCGCCAGCCTCCAATTTGGCCAGCGCGCCTTCGACATCCTCATCGATATCGTTGGTAAATTTCTGTACGAGCGTATCCATGGCAGCCTCTTGATGTCCACTTGGATTGAAACGGGGAAGTTACTAAACATATAAGGGTGGGTATGGAAGTTACTCGCTAAAAGATAGGCAATAAAGTCTTATAATCACATGATTATAGCTGAAACGGTGAATAACCCAAATGATTAATAAGCACTAGCAAACGTATTGGTCTTGGCGGTGCTGATGTCAAGGACATTCCGGAGTGTCAAATCTACAGGTTTCGCGTCCCTTGCCCGATGCGCCCGAGGGTGGTATCAGGGCGAGCGATACGGATGGGTGGCCGAGTGGTTGAAGGCACTGGTCTTGAAAACCAGCAAGGGTTAACGCT
The DNA here is from genome assembly GCA_028281525.1 of Magnetovibrio sp. Classification (GTDB taxonomy): domain Bacteria; phylum Pseudomonadota; class Alphaproteobacteria; order Rhodospirillales; family Magnetovibrionaceae; genus Magnetovibrio. Next base: position 2,792 of record JANQJR010000044.1, on the reverse strand, counting down.
CTTCGTGGGTTCGAATCCCACCCCATCCGCCACAAACCCCAAGCCCCCGCATGGGGACTTGGGATTTATGGGGATTGCGGTGCGGTAAACGGAGCCAAGTTCGGCGATTTGGCTTTGGCAAATCGCGACGAGGACCGTTGGACAAACATGCACCTCGTCTATCCCACCGCGCTGTTTGCACGCACGGAAGGTGTGGGTTCGAATGCACTGTATGCCCACCCGCCGCTCGTGGCCCATCTGCCATTGCATCCCAGGCGCACTTTCAATGCTGCAACGTTTGCCTTTTTAAGGCACTGGAAATGCAAGCATTTTCAGAGAAAAGCCCTTGATCCTGATGTTCGGTAGTTTCGTTTTTCTACGCTCAATGTCGCATATTGACAGCAAGTTCTATACAAACGTGCGCATCCAGTCCTGACTATAAAGGGTGGAATTATTTCACCTTTGGTCTTTGTTATATAATTTGTAATTTGAATTAACATAGAAATCTATAGTTTCAGTGCTCTCTATAAAAATTATACTGTATTTACAACCAGTTAAAAATTTTGAATACTTCAATTTCATACGGAGGTTTTTTATGAACATACGTCAGACCAGTTTAGCCGTTGCCGCAGTTTTAGCCTTATCCTTTATTGCTGTTATTAGCTACAAACTTTATGACCTCTATCAAACAAAGCAAGATAGTGTCAGTACGCAATCAAGCATTGAAGCCACGAGTATTCTTAACAGAGCCATCATAGAGCTATCGCTTGAGCGTTCTGTTATGCAGGTGACTCTTAATCTGGATGACCCCATAGCGCCGGACTTCAAAAAGCTGCTTGATGGTCAGCGTGTAAAATCTGATGAAGGTTTTCAGGACGTCATTCAACTCGTCTCAAGTGATGACAGCTTTAGACGGTCCGATGAGTTTCTTGGGGCATTGGAACAATTGCAAGCCCAAACCCGTGATATCCGGCAAAGGGCCGACCAGGGTTTAAGGCTGCCGATGGATCAAAGGAGCCAATCGCAGGTTCGGAACCTTCCCCCTGAAATGAAGGATACGATCCTCGCCTTCTCAAAACTGCCTATTAAACTCCGCCCGGAAAATGCGCAAATCCCCACGGCTGTCGCAACTCTGGAGAAGATACAGCACAATGCCTGGGCCGTGCGCGAATATGGTGGGAGAGAGCGGACTTATCTGGCCATCGCCACAGCCACTGGCCGCAATTTTGATGCGCAAACCCAAAAAGATATGAAGAAATATCATGCGCAAGCACTGGAGGCGATGTCTGAGTTGGAGCTTTTATCGGATTATGCCGGATTAAGTGACAAGTTGGTCGATGGTATCCGTGAAATCAAAAGTATTTATTTTGGTTCATACGATAAAATTAGAAAGAATATATTTAAAGCATCAGAACTTGGAAATCCTTATCCAATATCTTTCGGCGACTTTTTCACCAAATCGACGGAAGCCTTGGACACGGCTGTCGACCTATCCTATTTGGCGGGTGATGAAATGGTCGTCTACATGGAAAAAGAACGCCAGCAAGCAGAGACTTTATTCTGGATTTTCACCGGCGTTCTGGCATTTGTCATTATTCTCTGCGGGTTTCAGATTTATTATACCCAAATCAAAGTTTCAGGCCGGATCCTTACGCTTGCGGACTTTATGAAGGCGTTGACGGCCGGGAACACCGACATCGATCTCAATAAGCTTCAGTCCTCTGATGAAATTGGCCAAATGGCAGAGCATGTGGACGTGTTTCGAGCCAATGCGATTGAAGTTAAGCGCCTTGAAAAAGAACAGGAGGAACAGCAAATTGAAGCTGAGAAAGCGAAGAAACAGGCCGCTCAGGACATGGCGAATGCTTTTGAGGAGCGCATAGGCATTATCGTCGAAGGCGTGGAAAAAGCATCGAGTGAAATGCAAAATATGTCTCATGCGCTTGCGGAGGCGATTTTAAAGGCGTCCACGCAGTCTTCTTCGGTTGCCTCTTCCTCTCAAGAAGCCTCGGCGAACGTTCAAACGGTCGCCGCCGCCGCAGAAGAGATGTCCGTATCCATCCAAGAAATCTCAAATAGTATTCGAGATACGGCGCAAAAAGCGAAACAATGTGCGTTTTCAGCACAAACATCACAAGAAAAACTCGGGCATCTTCGGCACGCCGTTGAAGAAATCGATAGCGTTATTCAGGCGATCAATGATGTTGCCGAACAGACGAATCTCCTGGCGCTGAACGCTACCATCGAAGCGGCGCGCGCCGGGGAGGCCGGCAAAGGTTTCAGCGTGGTTGCGTCCGAGGTCAAATCCCTGGCGAACGAAACACATAAAATGACGGACGAAATTTCAAAGAAAATTCGGGATATCAAGGAAAGCGCCCAACAAACCATTGAGAGCGTCAATGACATCATCAATCAGATTACCGCGGTTGACGAAAAAACAACCAGTGTCGCGTCTGCCATAGAGCAACAAACGAACACCACTTCGGAAATCAGCCAGAGTGTCGCTCAGGCGGCAAGCGGAACCGGCGAAGTTTCCAAAAACATCGAAGATGTTCAAGAAGTCACGAATGAAAGTGTTGTATCAACCGAAAAACTGAAGACTGCCGCCAATGATCTTTTGTCTCAGGCTAGCAATCTGAAAGGTGCGGTTGATGGTTTCTTACAGGAAATCAGGCAGAATTAGGGCTAGAGCGCGATCGACTTAATCTTGGTCCCGTTGTGAACAAGATTAAGTCGTGAATCGCCCTCTAAACGTTTGATGAGAGACGGATTCACGTCTTAATCCGCATCGCTAAAGCGATTCAGATTAAGAC